>JBGAWE010000085.1:0-16727 GCA_044227705.1 Saprospiraceae bacterium | reverse complement strand
CGTGCCGTTCAAGGGTTCGGCAGCGGAGGTCATGGTTCAATACCTCGGCGGGCTGCGGGCGGGCATGGGCTACTGCGGCGCGGCGACCATCGAGGAGTTGAAGGAGAAGTCGCAGTTCGTAAAAATCACCTCGGCGGGCATCCACGAGAGCCACCCGCACAACATCTCCATCACGAAGGAGGCGCCGAATTATTCGAGGGCATGAAGAGCCGCTTTTTGAAACTCCTTTTCAAAAAAAGGGAAGGGTTGCGAGTTTGACCAAGTAAACAAACTACCCAGCATTCTTCAAAACAGAACAGGCCGCCTCCGATTCCGGGGCGGCCTGTTCCGTTTAAGGGAATGCCCGCTCGACTCAGCGGCTCACCACCAGCTTCTTCGCCACCGTCTTCCCTGCCAACCGCACGCTGACGAGGTAAATCCCGCCAGGCAACCCTGCTGTCTGGATGGGCAGTTTGAGCGTCCCGGCATCTGCGGTCTGGGTCGAAATCAGCTGACCGGCCATGTTCAAGAGCGAGACCTGTGCCTCCGAGTCGAGGGCGCGGTCGAAGGCGAGCGTCGCCCCGTCGTCCGTAGGGTTGGGGGCGAGGGAGAACTGGGTGGCCGTCGGCACGACAGGCTCGCCGGTCGCCACGATTTTGTTTATCAAAAACGTCGTCTTCGGGATGAACCCGCCCTCGCCGTCGGCGACCACGAAGGTGAAGTGGTCGGGGTCGGCGAAGCCATAGTCGAAGTACCGCAGTTTCCCGTCGTTGATGTCCTGCTGTGTGAACTTCGCCCCGACCATCAGCGGCCCGCCGAGATTGAGTTCCAGTTGGCCAAATTTGGGCAGTGTCACCAGCGTGAATGTTAGTTGCGCGTCGGTGTTGTTGTTGTCGGCGGTCTTGAGGAGCGGCACGTCGACGACGGCGTTCTGTCCCGGGTTGATGTTCAGCACCTGGTTGTTGACGATGTACGGCGGGTCGAGCGCGACGGCCGCACAAAACTCCAGTTCGAGCGCTTGGAAGGTGCCGCCCGAGCCGTCTGTGGTGTCTTTGATGGTGAAGGTCCACGGCCCCTGCGCCTCCTCGCCGATGAAGACCGAGAGGGGCTGCAGCGACGGGCGATGGTCCTTGCCGTCGCTCGGCGGGCAGGTATAGGTGAGGGCCGCCTCGTCGTCGAGGCCGATGTTGAAGTTGCCGTTGTAGTTGCCGCACTTCTTTTTCACGAGCCAGGCCTTTTTGCCCGAAGGGCTGGTCAGGCTGAAGCTCAACTCGCTCATGAACTCGTGGTAGCCCTGCAGGTTCGTGATGTTGATGTCAGTGATTTTCGCCGAGAATGGCACCGTGATGGTGCTCGAAACAGAAGGCGTGCCCGAGAAGGCGATGTTCTTTGGCAGGTCGTTCGCCTGCGACTTGGAGCAATTGAGCACCTGCGTGCCGAAGGTGTACGGTTCCGTCCACGGTCCGGTGCCGCACTCGTTGACGGGGCGGACGCGCCAGTAGTACATCGTCTTGTATTCGAGGGTCGCACTCGGCGTGGTTTGCAGCACGGTCAGGCCGGTCAGCGAGGAGATGATGGAGCTGCTGCCGAAGGCCGGGCTGGTGGCGAGCTGGAAATCGTAGGTGTTCGCGTCCGCCGTGCCCGCCCAGGTGAGCGTTGGGAGGATGGAGGTGCCGAGCGTACCGTCAGGCAGCGAGACGAGGGCGAGCGATGAGAAGTTGTTGGAAACGGTGGTGAAGTTGAGCGTCCGCGTCACGGTGTCCGTCCCGGCGAATGCGCGCATGGTCACCGTCCAGTCGCCCTCGAGGAGGGTGTTGTTGAAGTCGATGCCGAGGGCCGCGCTCGCTCCGGGCGCGATTTGGTTGGCCCCGAAGGTCGCCACCGCGCCGGGCGGCAGGCCGCTCACGATTTCCATCGTGATGGGGGTGGAAAAACCGAGCCAGCCGCTCGTCTCAACGGTCGTCGAGAAGGTGGAAGGGAGGCAAATTTTCCCGCTGTTCGGCGCGACGGCCAAGCCCCAACCGGGCTGTGTGGCCGCCTCGATTTTGAAGTTTTGGTTCGACACGTCGAAGAAGACGTTGTCCGCCGCGTGGATGCGGACACGGGCCTTCGTCGTGAGGTTGTTCGGCACCTGGATCCAGTGGCTGCCGTCGTTCGTCGTCGACGTCGCCAGCACTATGGGCCAGGTTTGGCCGCCGTCGAGCGAGAGGTCGATGTTGACGATTTGGCAGTTGACGGGGGCCTTCGACGAACCGGCCACGTCCCATTTTACCTCCACCCAGTCGCCCACCGTCCATTTTTCTGAGGAAACATTAGGCGAAAGAACGCGGAACGGCCCCGTTTGTCCATCCACCTTGAACTTGACCTGCTCGTAGCTCACGCCGCCGCCGCCCGTGCGGTTGTCGCGGACGGTGCAGTTGAAGGTCAGGTCGCGGTCGTAGCCCGTCGGCAGCACCTCGCCGTCGCTCGGCTTGATGTTGTTCGCCAAGATTTTTTCCATCTTCGGGAAGATGCGCGTCGGCGAGGTTGTTCCCCAGAAGGTGCGAAAAATCGGGCAGTTGCCGTTGGGCGAGGCCAGGTCGGGGGTCTGCGGGCCGAGATCGTGCTGTTCCCAGCAATAGGTCACGGGGTCGCCGTCGGGGTCGACCGCATCGGCGGTCAGGTCGAACGGGGTGCCGAAGGGGATGTAGAAACCGTTCGTGTACGGCAGCGTGATGATTGGTACATGGTTGTCGGTCACCGTCTTCGTCGGGCAGGAATTGGCGCCGTACTGCTGGCTATAGTTGCCGATTTCCTCGATGGAGATGTTGTTGAAATAGAGGTCGGGTCCCCACGAGACGTAGCTCATGATGGTGCTTCCCCGGTACGGTTCGTAGGCGGTCGCGCCGTTCTCGTTGCCGCCGGCGTAGTTGAAGGTGTGGTTCCCGTCGAACTGGTGGCCGATTTCCTGCCCGGCGGTCGAGAGGAAATTGTTCCCTTCCGGCGGGTTGTCGGACGAGGAGCCGTTGGACTTGTTGTTCGAACAAACCACCCCAAGCGACCCTACGCCGAGGGCGTTGCCGCCGGTATACTTCGTGAAAACGTGGCCCACGTCGTAGCCCGAAAGGCCGAGCGTGGGGTTGGCAACGAGTGCGCCGTTGTTGCCGAGCAGGTAGCCCACGTCGTTGTTCGAGCCGAAGGGGTCGGGGTTCGCCGTTGAGAAGACGCACTTGTCCTCCTTGTCGACGAGGACGAAGCGGATGTCCATGTCCCTTTCATAAAAGGCCGTGATGGTGTTGACCGCCGTGACGATTTTGCTCAAGGCCGTCGCCTGCGTCCCATCCCAGACCTCGGCGTACTCGGTCGTGCCGGTTATCTCCAGCCGGTAGGTGCGCAGCACAACGGTGTCCTGCATCCAGCGGCTCTTCGGGATGGTGCCGAACTCGGTGCGTGCCGGCCTCGGCTCGATTTCCTGCGCCGTAGGCTGCGGCCGCTCGTCGATGAAGGTGGGCTTCGGCAAATCGGCCGAGCGGGCGGGCACGTCGCGTCGGTCGTAGGCCATGTACATCTCCTTGTTGCCGAAATAGAAGGGGTCGATGTAGAAGTCGCTCCCGCCCGCCTGCATGATGAAGGCGTGGAAGCCGTCGTGGGCGAAGTCGAGGCGCGTCGTCAGGTTGCGGTCGCGCAGGCCCTCGCCCGCGAACGTGCGGATGTCGGGCCAACGCGAGGCCAGCCCCTCGGGCATGATGGGCGACTCCCAGATTTTGAAGGTCTCGACGCGCCCGTCGCCGATGGGCAGTTCGAGAAGGAGCGGGTGCTGCTTCGCGTCGGCCGTGAACTCGAGCGGCGCGGTGCGCAAGGCGTCCTTAATGGCCTGAAAATCAAGCTGATAGGTGTGGTATTGGCTCGGCATCGGAGCGACGCGCTTGCCGGGGTTGGCTAGGAGCGGCGCGGCGTCGGCCGGCTTCCAGAAGTCGAGGCCGTGCTGCGCGGCGAGCGTTTTTGAAAGGAGTATGGCGGCGATGAGTACAAGAAATCGCATGGGTGGAACTGGTATTTGCTGAAACAGAATTGGCTGGAAAGTTTGGAGGCCAAAGCTACTCGGCCCCGCTTTTCCGACGGAGGCAGGAAGGTGTTCTTTGTTTGTCAAGATTTTTCCAATCAACGGAATCGGGGCCGGCGCTCGACGGCCGGGCCTCAAGCGGAGAAGCTCGTCCCGCAGCCGCAGGTCTCTTTCGCGTTGGGGTTGTTGAAGGTGAAGCCCCTGTTGCCCAACCCGTTCAAAAAGTCGATTTCCATGCCGAGCAGGTAGATGGCGTGCGCCTTTTGCATCAGCACGCGGATGCCCGAGATTTCGTAGGTCTCGTCCGACTCCTTCGCGGTGTCGAAGCCGAGGATGTAGCTGAAGCCGCTGCAGCCGCCGCCCTTCACACCGATGCGCAGCGAGTGCGACTCGGGGATGTTCTCGCTTCGGCGTATTTCATTGAGCTGCTCGACCGCACCGGGCGTGAGCGTGATAGGGATGCTTTTGACGGACGAATTTTCCAGAACCGCAGTCATGGCTGGCTGATTTTTTTGTTGAATACAATGGGCCAAAGGTAGCTGCCCAACGAACCCGACGGGCCTCGAAAAGTTCAGACCCGCCGCATGAGCCGCTCGAGGTTCTCGAGGTTCATCGGCCATTTCAAAATCCGGGCGGCCTGGTCGAAGGTGAACCAGCCGTGCCCGTCGTGCTCGTCGGAGATGCGCACCTCGGCCGACTGCTCGGGCGTGAGCCACGCGAAGAAAACGGTGCCGACCCAGGTCCACTCGCTCCTCGCCATCTCGACGCGCTGCCCGTCGCGCAGCACCTGGAGCTGGTCAGCCGAGAGGCAGACGCCGGTCTCCTCCCAGGCCTCGCGCAGGGCTGTCTCCATGATTGGCTCGCCCGGCTCCTGCCCGCCGGTGGCTGGCTGCCAGAAGGCGGCATAGATGCCGTGCCGTTTGCGCATCAGCAGCGTCTCGATCGGCTCGTCGGCGACGGGTCTTTGGAGGAGCCAAACCTCGGCGCCGGGCCTGTCTTTCAATGGAATCATCAAGTTAGGATTGGTCTTTTTCAATTGAAAACTCAACAAGGTGAGCAGGTTTCCATAAGAGATAATTGGCGATGCATGCGGCAAAAAAACCGAGAACGGGTGATGAGTTTTCCCCGAAAACAAGGTCAATCGCCGCCCCTCAAATCACAGGCGACCGCCATTTTTTTTCTACTTCGATTTCGGGGGCTTTGCGTTCTTTGCCGCACTCATTTCACAAAAAAACAGGGCAAAACCGGCCCTATTCGCTTTAACCGGACATTTTTCCAAGCATGAAAAAACTGGCCATCCCCGCCCTTCTCCTCCTCTTGCCGATGCTCGTCGCGGCGCAGGGCGGGCGCTCCTTTTTCGATGAAAAAACCCTCGGCGAAATCCGACTGACCATCCCCGTGAAAAACTGGGTGGACGCCCTCGACTCCATGCGCATCTACGGCGAGAACTACCTCTCGGGCGACGCCTCGGTCGATGGCGCATCGTTTGCGGGCGTCGGCGTCCGTTTTCGGGGCAATAATAGTTTTCAGACGGGCATGAAGCGCAACCCCATGGCCATCAAGCTCAACATGACCGACAAGAAGGCCAACCACCAGGGGCAGACCTCCATCAAGCTCTCCTCGGCCCTGCGCGACCCGTCGATGGTCAGGGAGGCGCTCTTTTTCGAGATTGCCCGAAAGTACGTGCCGGCCTCGCAGACCTCTTTCGTGAAGCTCTACGTCAACGACGAGTACATCGGCGTGTTCATTGCGGTCGAGAGCATCGACGCAGCGTTCCTGCAGTCGCGTTACGGGTCGTCGAGCGGGGCTTTTTTCAAAGCGTCGCCCGACTACGGGCCGAAGCCGGGGCCGGGCTGCAAGACCAACCTCCACGGCTCGCTCGAATATGAAAAGGACGTGGCCTGCTACGCCAACAACTTCGAGATGCTCTCGGAGGACGGCTGGCGAAACCTCCAAGAGCTGACCCGCACGCTGGCCGAGAACCCAGACAAAATCGAGCAGAACCTCGACGTCGACCGCGCCCTCTGGATGCTCGCGCTCGACAACGCGATGGTCAACCTCAACTCCTATCTCGGGCAGAACAGCCAGAACTTCTACCTCTATCAAGACCCGAACGGGCATTTCCAGCCCATTTTTTGGGACCTCAACCTCGCTTTCGGCTCCTATAAGAACGTCTCGGGCAACGATCTCTCGCTCGCCGACCTGCAAAAGCTCGACCCGCTGCTCCATGCCGACAACCCGCTCAAACCGCTGGCCAGCCAGCTTTTGAAAGACCCTTTTTATCGGAAAATGTACCTCGCCCATATCCGCCAGATAGTCGAGGAGAACTTTGAGAACGGCTGGTACGAGCGGCGGGCGCAGGAGCTGCAAGGCCAGATTGTCGTCGCCTTCTCGGAGGACAAGAACCGGACGTACACCATCGACGACTTCCAGAATGCCCTCCGGCAGACCGTCGGCAAAAAATCCAAAATCCCGGGATTGACGGAGTTGATGGCCAAGCGAGTGCGCTTTTTGAAAAGCCACGCGGAAATCAGTCCGCTGCCGCCCGTCGTCGCCGAGCAGAAGGTGGCCGGGCGCGAGAAGATGTCGAACAAGACCGTCAACGCCTACAAGCTGATGGTGAAGGCCGAGCGGTTCCCGAAGCGGGTGCGCGTCTGCTACCGTTTCGCGACCGACCACCCGTGGCAGTCGGCCTGGATGGAGGAGGGCGCGGCCACGGGCGGCTCGCGCAACTTCTCGCTCACCGTCGAGGGCGAGGGCGAGCAGATGGAATACTATTTCATCGCCGAGAACCAGGGCGCGGCGGCGTTCAGCCCGGCGGACTATGTCAACAAGCCGTATGTGGCCAAATTGAGCGAGCTGAACAAGTGAACCGAAAGCCGCCCACCTCAAAAGAAGAAGGCCGACGAGATGCGTTTCGTCGGCCTTCTTCGATTTATGAGGAGTTCGAAAACCAAGTGTTCAAAAACTTGCCCGCGCAGATTGTTGGAAGGAAGTAAGCGATGGCCAAAAAAGCAGACCTCCCGCTCAAACTTTGCCGCCGAGAAACCGTCCATTTGAGGTCAATTCTTCATCAAACTCGCCATTTCCATGAAATTCAGGTTCATCTACGCGGCCTTCCTCCTCCTGCTCGTCGCCACCGCCACGATGTCCAACAAGCTCGGCCGCGCCAAGAACCAGGGCAAGGGCTCGACCGGCGCGCCCGGCGACAACGACGTCGTCAGCGCCATGCAGCGCACCTGCCAGGGCTGCCACGCGGGCAGCGCGACCATCCAAGTGACCATCCAAGTGGAAATCCTCGACGGGGCGGCAGCGGTGACGAGCTACGTCCCCGGCAAGTCGTACACGGCGAGGGTGACGGTCGTCAAAGCGGCGGGCAGCCCGGCGGCCTACGGCTTTCAGATGGTCGCTTTGAAGGACGCCGGGAACACCGACCTAAAAGCCTTCTCGTCGCCCGGCTCTAACGTCCAACTGGCCAATGCGGGCGGGCGGACCTACGCCGAGCATAAAGGCCCGTCGACCTCCAATGTCTTCGAGGTGGCGTGGAAGGCACCCGCCAGCGGCACCGGCTCCGTCACCTTCTACGCGGCGGGCGACGGCGTCAACCTCAACGATGCGAGCGGCGGCGACGCAGCGGCCAAAACCACCCTCACCCTCCCCGAGTCCACCTCTGCGACGGGCGAGGCGGACAAAGAAGGGCGCGGCTTCGAGCTATCCGAGAACCCGGTTTCAGGGCCATTTTTCATCAAATTTGATGAAAAATGGGCGGCTGCGCCAATCGAGGCAGCGATTTTCAGCCTCAACGGAAAGCTGGTTTTCTTCAAGAAAGATCAGCCGACCGGCGGCTCGAGAAGCCTCGAACTCGATGCTTCGGACTGGCCGGGCGGCATCCACCTTATCAAGTTGACCAGCGCGGGGCAGGCCGTAGGGACTCTGAAATTGGTTAAAATTTAAAGAAACCAAAGGCTCGGGAGACAGGCAGCGGGCATCAAAACGATACTTTTGAACGGGCGTTTTCTTCGGCTTAACAGGCCATCGGCCGCCCTAATCGTTACCGCCCGCGACGGCCTCGTCAACATTTCAGGCCTCCGGGATTCTTTTTAACCAACCGAACACGGAGTCCTTTTCAATGAAAAAACTGCTGTTTTTCCTGCTCTTCGCCCTCCCAATCGCCGCTTCAGCCCATCAGAACCCTGGCCTCGACGCCATCAAGTCGGCCCTCGGCTCGGGCGACATTGACGGGCTTTCGCGCTTCTTCGGAGAGTCCGTCGAGGTCTCGATTTTGGAGAGCGAGCAAATCTTCCAGAAGGCACAGGCCGTCGACGCTGTCCGCAACTTTTTCTCCCAGAACAAGCCAAAGAGCTTCGCCCAGATGCACTCCGGTAAGAGCAAGGGCAACGATGACCAGTATTGCATCGGCTCTCTGACGACGGCCAACGGCACCTTCCGAGTCTACCTTTACCTGAAGATGGGCGGCGGCCAACCAGCCATCCAAGAAATCAGGTTCGACAAAGAATGAACCTTTCTGAGGCTGTTTTGACAAAGCCCGGTCGCCGCGCGGCCGGGCTTTTTTGTTGCGCAAAACCTCTCCGCCCCCCATCTGTTGAAGTCGACGTTTCCCCTCGGCTCAAAACTCGAAACCACGAAATGCGCACCCACCTCCTCACCATCGGCGATGAAATCCTAATTGGCCAAGTGACCGACACGAACACCGTCTGGATGGCTCAACTGTTGATGGTCAACGGCTTTCACATCGCCTCCAAATCCGCCTGCGCCGACACGCCGGAGGCTATTCTGACCGCCATCCGGCAGGCGGAGGAGACCGCGGACATCATTTTGATGACCGGCGGCCTCGGCCCGACGAAAGACGATTTGACCAAAAAAGTGCTGGCTGACCACTTCGGCGGGCGACTCGTTTTCCACGAGGAGACCTATCGGCGCATCGAAAAATACTTCGAGAAGGTGGGCCGTCCGGTGCCGCCCGTCATGCGCGAGGTGCAGTCGATGCTGCCCGACAACTGCCTGATTTTGAAAAACCAGATGGGCCAGGCGCCGGGGATGTGGTGGGAGCGCGGCGGGCGCGTCTACGTCTCGATGCCGGGTGTTCCGTTCGAGATGCAGGATATTATGGCCAATCAGGTGGTGCCCCGGCTGCGCGAAAAATTCCCCGGAAAGCCCATCGCCACGCGGACCATTTTGACGGCGGGGGAAGGCGAGTCGAACATCGCCCGTCGGCTGGAAAGTTTTGAGGAAAACCTGCCGTCGAACATCAAACTGGCTTACCTCCCCACGCTTTTGCAAGTCCGCTTGCGCCTGACTGGCAGCCACGATGACGCTTCTTTTTTGGAAAAACAGCTCGACACCGAAGCCGCCAAGCTTCAATCCATTCTCGGCGACATCACATATGGGACGGACGAGGAGACGCTCGAACAGGTCCTCGGCCAGCTCCTTTTGGAAAAAAACCTGACTATCTGCACCGCCGAAAGCTGCACAGGCGGCTATGTCGCGCAGCTCATCACCAGCGTGGCGGGGGCTTCAGCCTATTTCCCCGGCAGCGTCGTCGCCTATTCCTATGAGATGAAAGAAAAACTGCTCGCCGTCCGCCGCGAGACCCTCGAGCAGGCGGGCGCGGTCAGCGAGGAGACCGTCCGCGAGATGGTCGCTGGCGCGCTCGAAACGCTCGAGGCCGACGTGGCCATCGCCATCTCGGGCATCGCCGGGCCGGGCGGCGGGACGTTAGATAAACCCGTCGGCACGGTCTGGATGGCAGTTGGGAACAGAGAGAAAACCATCACGCAGCGGATGCTCTACGGCCGCGACCGGGCGAAGAACATCCACATGAGCGCGGTGGCGGCATTGGGGCTGGCACGGAAGTTTGTCCTAGAAAACTGCTGATTTTTCTCAAAAAGGCGCATTCAAGCAAGAAATTGGCTTGTTCAGAAGGCGGGCATGAAGCACTTCCGTTTTTTTGTCTCGCCCCTGGCCTCATTTATCTCATCAAAAAATCTGAAGAACATGAATCTCAAACTGTCGATTGCCGCTCCACTCTGCCTCTGTTTCGCCCAAATTTTTGCCCAAGTCCCGGCCGTGACCGAGGCGGAAAAACTGATGTCGCTCGGCACCCGCCCCGCCATCCGCGTCGAATTGCCCAACGCCAAACAGGGCTATGTCGAAGACCTCTGGGCCGACTTTCTCAAAAAGGAGCTCGGCGAAAAGCCCAAATGGGACAAGAAGAACAAGCAGTCCCTCGCCGCCGACGTCAACGCGCCCGTCATCTCGGCAGCCGGGCCGGTCGATTTCTACAGCCGCGTCGAGGAGTCGAGCGGCGGTGCCACGTTCACCCTCTGGCTCGACACAGGGATGGACGATTTTGTCTCGTCGCGGGTACACCCGGAGAGCTATCGCGAGGCCGAGGCGATGGTCGCCCGCTTCTCGAAGGCCGTGCGGATGCAGCAGGTCGCCGACCAGCTCAAGGCCGAGGAGAAGCGACAAAAAGATCTCGACAACGACCTCCGCAAGCTCCAAAAGGAGAAGGACAGCCTCGAAAAGGACATCGAGAACTGGAAAAAGAAGATTGCCAAAGCCGAGGACGACCTCAAGGCCAACGCCTCCGACCAGGTGAAAAAGCAGGCCGAAATTGAGCAACAGATAAAGGCCGTCTCGAACGTGCAGGAGCGGATGAAAGAGGTCGAGCGCGGAAATTGACCGGCCGAAAGGCCCGGCATCCGGGTTCCCGGCTCTTTTTTTGCAGCAATTTTTGAAAAATCATCGGGCGGCCGGCCGGTCGTCCGATGATTTTTTTTGGCTCAAAAACACGCTTTTATGAAGGTTCTAAAATTCGGCGGCACCTCCGTCGGCACCCCCCAGGCCATCGAGCAAGTGGCCGACATCCTCGAAAAAATGTACCGCTCAGGCGAGCGCTTCGCCGCCGTCTTTTCCGCTTTCTCAAAAGTGACGGACGGGCTGATCGACTGCGCCCGCCTCGCCTCGACGGGCGACGAGGGATGGAAATCGAGCTTTGAAAAAATCAGAGACCGGCATTTTGAGGCCGTCGAAAAACTCCTCAAACCGGAGGGCCGGGAGGCGGCGACGGCGCATATCTCGTTGAATTTCAACGACTTGGGAGACATCCTGCACGGCGTCTTCCTTGTGAAAGAACTCTCGCCGCGCACCCTCGACATGGTCGTGAGCTTCGGCGAAAGGAATGTGGCCTACCTCGTCTCGCGCCTCCTTGCGCAGCGCGGAATCCCGAGCGGATTCCTCGACGCGCGGCACGTCGTCAGGACGGACGACTCGTTCGGCTCCGCCAAAGTGGACATGGCCGAGACCGAGAAGCTCATTCAAAAACACTTCGCCGAGAACCCGCAAATCCAGTCAATCACCGGTTTCATCGGCTCGACGGCGGCCGGGCAGACGACCACTCTCGGGCGCGGCGGCTCCGACTATACGGCGGCCATCTTCGGCGCCGCGCTCAACGCGGAGGCCATCGAAATCTGGACCGACGTCGACGGCGTCCTCACCGCCGACCCGCGCCGCGTCAAAAAGGCCTTCCCCCTGCCGACTATGACCTACCGCGAGGCAATGGAGATGAGCCACTTCGGGGCGAAAGTGATCTACCCGCCGACCATCCTGCCCGCGCTCGTCCGAGGCATCCCGCTCTACATTAAAAACACCTTCAACCCCGGCCATCCCGGCACACTGATTTCCAACAAATCGGCACCGGGCGATTTCCCGATAAAGGGGATTTCGAGCATCGGCTCCGTTGCGCTCGTCACCTTGCAGGGCGGCGGGCTGGCTGGCGTCCCGGGGACGGCGGCGCGGCTCTTCGGCGCGCTCGGACGGGCGGCGGTCAACGTGATTCTCATCACACAAGGCTCCTCCGAGCTGAACATCACCTTCGCCATCCTCCCCGCCGACCTCGCCGCCGCGAAACGGGCGGTCGAGACCGAATTTTCGAGAGAGATGGAAACCGGCATGGTCGAACCGCTGGCCGTCGCCGCCGACCACGCCGTTCTCGCCATCGTCGGCGAGGGGATGAGCCACCGGCCGGGCATCGCCGGCAAAATCTTCACCGCGCTCGGAAAGAACGGTGTCAACATCGCCGCCATCGCTCAGGGTTCGAGCGAATTGAACGTCTCGCTCGTCATCCCGGCGGTCGATGAGACCAAAGCCCTGAACGCCATCCACGAGGCGTTTTTCCTCTCCGACACGCGGGCATTGAACCTGTTCATCGTCGGCGCGGGCCTCATCGGCTCGACCCTTTTGGAGCAAATCGGGCGGCATTCCTCCTTCCTGAAGGAGAAGCGAAAACTGGAAATCCGAGTCGTCGGCCTGGCCAATTCGAAGCAGATGGCGTTCGACGAGAACGGCCTCGGCTTGACCGGTTGGAAAGCGCAACTCGCTGACAGTCAATCGTTTTCGATGGCCGGTTTTGTCTCACAGATGAAAAAACTGAACCTGCCCAGCTCGATTTTCGTCGATTGCACGGCGAGCGGGGATGTGGCCAATTTCTACGAGAACATCCTCGACGCGAGCATTTCGATTTCCACGCCGAACAAGGTTGCGGCCTCGTCGAGCTTCCTCCAATACGAGCGTTTGAAAAAACTGGCCGACCGGCGCGGCGTGAAGTTTCGTTACGAGACGAACGTCGGGGCGGGCCTGCCCATCCTCACCACGCTGGCCGACCTGCTCGCCTCGGGCGACCGGATTTTGAAAATCGAGGGGATATTGAGCGGGACGCTCTCCTTCCTGTTCAACAACTTCCGGGCGGGCAGCCGATTCTCCGAAATCGTGAAAGAGGCCCGCGCCCTCGGCCTGACCGAGCCTGACCCGCGCATCGACCTTTCGGGGAAGGACGTCGCCCGAAAGCTCGTCATCCTTGCCCGCGAGGTCGGCCTGCCGATGGAACTGGGGGACGTGGAAATCAAGCCCTTCTTGCCGAAAAACTGCCTCGACGCACCCTCCGTCGATTCGTTCTTACAGGAACTCGCCGACCTCGACGGCAGCTTCGAGGCCTTCCGGCTCGACTTTGAAAAACAAGGCCGCGCACCGCGCATGGTCGCCAAACTGGAGGACGGCCGAGCCACCATCGGCCTCGAAGGAGTCGAATCGAGCCACCCCTTTTACCATCTCGACGGCTCGGACAACATGGTCGTTTTCACCACCGAGCGCTATCGGGAAAGGCCGCTCGTCGTGCGCGGGCCAGGCGCGGGGGCGGAGGTGACGGCGGCAGGGGTGTTCGCGGAGGTGCTTTCGATTGGGGCGTTTTTGAGGTGATCAAGAAGCCGGTTTGACCGCCAACCGCGTCTTCCCGTCTCAAGCAAAGCATTGACAAGAAGCACCATGCATGGCGACATGGTCGGACAATCTGACTGAAAACGAGGCCGGGCGGGAAACTGCCTGGCCTTTTCGTTTGGCAGTTTTTGGTGCCATTCCGAGTGGGCGGCTCCTGGTACGGACTGGTTGCTCCGAACTTTACGGGGTACCCTTATCGCCCCGCTGCTGCCCCCGCCTCCACCTTTGCCCCTGCGAAATCCCTCCCCCTCGCGGCTCATTTTCCTCCCGTTTTTTTTGAAGAAGGCGCAGTCCGGCCGGTACCGGTGCGCCGATTTTGAGCTAATCGTCGGCTCCCCCGCCTCCTTGCCTCGGCTTGCCCGACGGCGATCCAACCTTTTACAACACATCAAAAACAAGCACTTTCCATGCAAAGCACGGTACAAACCTCGCGCCTCGTTGGCGCGGCTTCGCTCCTCCTCTGCCTCTTTTTCTCGGCACAGCTCGGTGCGGCGACGACTTGGATAGGGCCCTCGGGCGGCCTCTGGTCGGACGCGGCCAACTGGAACAACGGCCTCCCCGCCTCGGGCAACGACGCCCTCATCGGCGGTGGCAACTCGGTGGTCATCGCCGCGCCGCTCACGGTCGCCTTCGGGGTGCAGAACTTCGGTTCCATCGCCGTCAACGCCGCCGTCACCATCACCGCGTCGAGCTTCGACAACAGCGGGACGATGACCTTCTCGGCCAACCTGACCAACCAGTCCTCTTTCAAGAATTTCGGAACGGCGACGTTCACCGGCGCGGCCGCGTTTTTGAACGACACGGGCGCCAATTTCCAGAACGGCGGCCCCTTCACCCTGCCGACGACCCTCACCAACCGGGGCCTCATCACCAACAACGGAACCATCGACGCGACGAGCGGGACCATCCTCTCCAGCGGTTCCTTCGACAACAACCAGACCTTCACGACGAAGTCGCTGACCATCCAATCGGGCAGTACCTACACCAACAACTTCGGCTCGACGCTCAACATCACCGGCTCGGGCGCGACGCTCGACGCTTCGGGTTTTTTCACCAACAACGGGACGCTCAACAACGCCGGGGATTTTCAGGTGAAAAACAACGTGGTCAACAACGGCACCATCAACAACAACACGGGTGGCTCGCTGACCGTCGCCGCCGGCGCGCAGCTCAACAACGGCGGCACCGTCCTTAACAAAGCGACGCTGACCAACAACGGCACCCTGACCAACAACAACAACTTCTTCAACGAGGGCACCGTCGTCAACAACCTCCAGTTCTCGAACAACAACCGGATTGAAAACCGCGCGACCGGGACTTTCACGAACAACGCGGCGGCGACCGTCGACAACGGCTTCGGCTCGGTCCTTTTGAACACGGGGAATTTCACGAACAAGAAGACGATGAACTTCTTCGGCCTGCTGCAAAACGACGGGACATTCATCATCGACCCGGCGGCGACTGTCAACATGAACACCGGTTCGACCTTCGACAACAACTCCGGTTTCACGAACAACGGCCTGCTCAACACGCAAAACACGGCGGGCAACGACGGCACCTTTACTAATAACGGAACCCTGACCATCCTCTCCGGCTCGATTTTCACGAACTCGGCGGGATTTATGAACTCGGTTTCGGGCAAAATCATCAACCAGTTCGAGCTGAACAACAGCCCGACCGGCACACTGACCAACAACGGCTCGCTGACGAATTTCATCCGAATGTTTTTGGAAGGGACGACCGTCAACAACGGCTACCTCCTCAACCCCGGCGACCTGACCATCAAGCTCGGCGGCATTTTCAACAACGCGGCCGTCATCGACCAGCAGGCTGGCAACCTCTCCAATTCCGGGACGCTCAACAACTCGAACCTCCTCCTCAACGACGACTGCTCGACCATCGCCAACCGCTCCGGCGCGACCCTCTCGAACACAGGCACCCTGCGCAACCGGGGCCTCATCTTCCAGCGCGGCTCGCTGACGGGCAACGCCGTCGTGAGCATCGGCGGCAATGTCCACACGGGCGCGACCTCGGCCTCGACGGTGCTTTGTAAAAACCCGTCCATCACGGCCGACGACAACGGCGTGGTGAAAGTCTACGCGACCGGCCTCGTCTCTTTTGCGAACACGGACTCCTGCCAAAACATCCTCTACACAGCCAACGGCATCCCGCGCCCGACCTTCGGCTGCGCCGACGTGGGCACCGTGAAAGCGGTCAATTTGGTGATGAAAACCCGCCTGCAAGACTCGCTGACCTGCACCGCGAACGTGACGGTGACCGACATTCTCGCCCCGAATTTCACCGGTTGCCCGTCGGATTTGGTGGTCTACACGGCCGCCAACTCGACGACGGCGACGTGGACGGCCCCGTCCGCCGTCGACAACTGCTCCGTCCCGACCGTCACGGTCGACAAGGCACCCGGTTCTTCTTTCAACGTCGGAATCACGGCCGTCAACTATATGGCGACGGACGCGAAAGGCAACGCTCAAACCTGCCAGTTCAAGGTCACGGTCATCAAAGTCCCGGCGGGCGCGGGCTGCTCGAGCGACGTGACCGGCCCGGTCTTCACCGGCTGTCCGGCCAATATTTCGACCTCGACAACGGGCCAATTTGCCAACGCTACTTGGCTTGCGCCGACCCCGACGGACGGCTGCCAGCCCATCACGTTGACCGCCTCGCACTACAGCGGACAGGCCTTCCCGGTCGGTGTGACGACCGTTGTTTACACGGCGAAGGATGGAAACAACAACACTTCTTCGTGCAATTTCACCGTGACCGTCTCGAAGACGAACCTCTGTTTGACGGACACGCAGAAGCCCAACTTCTCCAACGTCCCCGCCAACCTGACCCTCGCGCCAAACCCCTCGACGGGCACCGCCGTCGGCATCTGGACGCCGCCCGCCGTCAGCGACAACTGCTCGATTGCGAGCGTCGTGAGCAACTTCTCGCCGGGCGCCATCTTCCCGGCGGGCACCACAAATGTGACTTACACGGCCACCGACGGGGCGGGGAACACGGCCTCGGCCAGCTTCGCCGTCTTCGTCGGGGCCGACCCCTGCCCGGGCGATGTGGCGGGGCCGAGCTTCTCGGGCTGCCCGACCAATATTTCTTTGACGACTGCGGGCAATTCGGCTGTCGCCACTTGGACCGCGCCGACCGCGACGGATGCCTGCGGGCCGGTTGTTCTCAACTCGAACTATGCCTCCGGCGCGACCTTCCCGCTCGGCACAACGCAGGTCGTCTACACCGCTTCTGACAAAAAGGGGAACACTTCGAGCTGCGCTTTCACCGTCACCGTGAACACAGTTTGTTCAGTCGATGCCACGCCGCCGACTATCACGGGTTGCCCCGGCAATGTGAATGTCTCGACGACCGGCACGGCGCAGGCCGCCACGTGGACGGCCCCCACGGC
>JBGAWE010000084.1:0-16874 GCA_044227705.1 Saprospiraceae bacterium | reverse complement strand
TGGTGTTGTCGAAGACGGCCGTCAGCCGCACCGCCGCCCGCTGTTGGGTGAGGGGCGGCTGGCGGAGGGTTTTCTCGTCGGTCGTGAGGTCGAAGGCGCGGTCTTGCCGCATCGTCCCCGTCGCCCGAAGGCTGGTGTAGAGGTCGAGCGGCCAGCGAAGTTCGTATTGCCCGAGCACCGTCGTCACCCGCGAACGGCGGATGTCGGTCGGGCCGGGCGGTGCGCCGTCGATGCTGCCGTTGTAGAGCTGCGTCTTCCGATAGAGGGCGGAGCGGCGGTCGAGCCGCCTTTTCTTGTTGTCGAATAGGATGAAATACTCGGCCCCGTTGAACGTCGTCGGGATGCGGAAGCCGCCCGAGAGGGTGTAGTCCTCGAAAAGGTCTGTGAAGACCCCTTTGCCCAAGATGCCGATGGGCGGCGTGCGGAAGTTGTTGCGCGGGGTGCCAGCATAGCTGTCGAGGCCCTCGAAGAGGAGCTGGTCGTCGAGCGTCAGTTTGAGGCTTTCGGTCCTGAACTTCAGCCGGTACGGCACGATGCGCGACGGGTTGAACTTGACCACCTTGCCGCCCGTCGACTGTCCAAAATCGCGTCCGCGCACCGAGCCGCTGACGGGCGGCCGTGCCGGTTCGGCCGCCGCAACCGCCTCGTTTTCAATGACTTGTGCCTTCACAGGCTCGCTTTGCGGCGTGTCCTCGAAGGGTGCTTGGAACAGCCACCCAGGCTCGATTTTCGACTTCGGCAACAGGGCCGTTTTGACCGAATCGGGCACCGCCTCGCTGGCTGTCGGCTGCGGCTGGCTGGTTTTCGAGGAGTCTGGTTTTTCGGTCGAAATCCCCAGCAATGCTTGCTGGTTGAGCCGCCACGTCGTCAGCCTTGCACCCCGGTTTTTGCCCGGCTCGGCCTTTTTCAGAAAAACATGGTAGCGGCCGTCGCGCCAAATCAGCTGTGCCAACTTGCCCGAGCGCGGGCAGGCCGACAACCCGACAATTGAGCGGTCGAGCACGGTCTGGTTCCAAGTCGTCGCCCGTTTTTTCCAGATTTCAAAAAGGCGGACGCTGTCCAGTTCCGCCGGTTTCGGCAGTTTCAGGGTCGAGTCGATTTTCAGTTTAGAAAATTTCACCTCGCCCGATTCCGCGTCCGGTGCCTTTTTCCACGCCCGCTCGACGGCCGACCAGTCGTTTTTTTCAATGGAAAACTGTCCTTCCAGAATGACCTCCTCCCCGTTCTTTTTGTAAAAAACCTGCCGGTGGAAAGCCGGGTAGTCGGCCAGCAGCCCCGAGTTGAGGGCGGCCGCGCCCGTCTCGTCGCTCAAAAAACTGAAGTGCATCGAGTCGACGGCGACCGGCGACCGCTCGTCGGCCCCCGGCGTGTCGGTCACCCGCACGATGCTGCGGGGCGACTCGACAATCCCGCCCGATGGCGGCATGAAAGGCAGCCGTTGAACGCCGGAAGAGTTAGCAACCTTTTCGATGCTGCTCTCCGGCGGGTTGATGGCCGCCTCGTTGAGCGGCATATAGAAAATATCGAACCGGCCGACGGGCAGAATCGAGTCGAGCCGGTCGGTTTCGAGGGTGTCGGAAGCCCGGTTCGAGGCCCAGAGTATGCCGCGTTTCTCACCCTGTTGAAAAGCGGTGGCGTCGAGGTCGTCCCAAAAGTCGTTGGTCAGCCGCTCGGTGCTGCGCGTCCTCGTCTTGTAGATGAAAAGGTCGCTTTGCCCTTTCACAAGGGCCGAAAAGAGCAGGTTCTCGCCCCCGATCGCGCTCATCGAGTAGATGCGCATGAACTCGGGCGGCAGTTTGTCGAGCGTCGATTTGCCGGTCGTGAGGTCGTGGCGGCGCAGTTTCAGGACGTCCCTTTCTTCGAAAAGCACGTTGAGCGCGCGCCCGTCGGCCGACCACGCGAGGAGCGGGTAGTTGAAGTCGGTCTGCTGGATGGCGTTGCGGAAAGCGCCCTTTTGAACCGTGCGGGTTTTCTCTTTTTCAAAGTCGAAGACGCGGACCTTCCAACGGCCGAGGTCGCTCGTGGCGAAGGCGAGGCTGCGGCCGTCGGGCGAGAGGCAGAGCTGGGTGAGGGGCAGGTTCCGCTTGTTCCTGAAGCCGATTTTGGCCGAGAACTTCAGCTCGTCGGCTGCGTCGGGCGGGAGGAGGTTCTTCGCGTCCTCCGAGTACCTTTTTTTGAAAAAGGCCATCATCGCCTCGCCGTTTCTCTTGTACGAGCCGCCGAGGACGTACAGAAAACCCGACTCGACGGAGCGGTTTATCCGGGTCAGATAGAGCAGGTTGGAGACCGTCTGCCGCCCGAAATGGAGGCTGACGTAGTGCCACATCGCGTGGCCGGCGAGGCGCGGATAGGCGCGGGAGAGCTTCTCGAAGGTCTTGTACTTGTTCATCGAGAGGACGTCGCGCAGCTCGTTGTCCAGCTCGGGCGACCAGTCCTCGGCGCAGAACGACAGCAGCCCGTCGGTGAACCAGGGCGGCAGGTTGAGCAGGACGGCGTTCTGCACGATTTCCTGCAAATTGGAGCCGAAGAGCATCGAGTTGAGCATCACGCCCGCCGTCCCCTCGCGGATTTGCCGCCGCAGCCGCTGGTGGTCGCCGTCGAAGTGGAGGAAGATTTTGCCGCCGATGACGCGGGCCTTGCCGTCGCCTTCCGCGAGTTGTCCGCCTGTGTAGGCCAGTTGGAAGAGGGCGCGGCCCATCGGGTCGCGGGCACCGTCGGAGTCGTCGCCCGCGCCGAGGTTGCTGGTTTTGAGGTCGGTCAGGTCGTGGTAGACGATCAGCTCAATCTTCTCGGCGAGCGGGTGCTCGAGCATCGATTCGAGGTCGGCGTAGTCAAGCTCGGCCGTCTGGAGGGCGGCCTGCGCGAGGGGCCGCGCGTCGCCGAACCAGTAGGTGACGAAGTTGGCCGTCTCGAAGTAGACCCACTCGTCGGCCTGTTTTCTGAACTGGAGGCGGTTCTTCCCGAACTCGATTTGCTGCGCCGCGAGGAAGGAGGCAAGGGTCTGGAAGGCGGCGAACAGTGCAAGTTTTTTCAACATGGCGGCAAATTTGGACACCTAAACCGGCGCAAATAAGAGGCCGTAAAAGTGGCTGAAAAGTTTTCCAAAACCAACAAGCGGCCGGCCTTTACCGGTTTTTGAAACGCAGGATAAACCTTCCGCCCGATGCCGGGTCTTTCACACGGCTTTTCTGAAGCCGGGCTTTTCACCTTCTTTTTTCAAAAAAATTCTTGAAAACATGAGCAACTACTTCCAACGTGCTGCCGGGGTTTTCGGCCTTGCGCTCCTCATTTCAGCACGGCTCGCCGCGCAGCAAACCGAGCAGGCCGACAGCACGGGCTTCGCTGGCGACAACTTCAGCCTCGAGGGGGCCGTCGAACTGTTCCAAAAGGCCGCCTCGCCCGAGGATTTTGAAAAACTCCTCAACGAACCGGACAACAACGTCAACAACCTCGACCTGAATGCCGACGGCGAGACCGATTACATCCGCGTCGTCGACAACACGGAGGGCGACGCGCACGCGCTCGTCCTGCAGGCTGTCATCGGCGAGAAGGAGGCACAGGACGTGGCCGTCATCGAGGTCGAAAAAACGGGCGACGAATCGGCCCTCCTCCAAATCGTCGGCGACGAGGACATCTTCGGCGAGGAGAAAATCGTCGAGCCTTTCGAGGAGGACGCGCCCAAAAAAGGCCGGGGCGGACCCGCCTTTGAGCCGCCGGTGCTGCGCGTCGTGGTCAATGTCTGGGGCTGGCCGTCGGTCCGGTTCGTCTATGCGCCAGTTTACCGGCCTTGGGTCTCGCCCTTCCGCTGGCGCGCCTACCCGGTCTGGTACCGCCCGTGGCGGCCCCACCCGTTCCGCGTTTTTTATGTCAACACGCGGCCATTCCACCGCCACGTCCACGTCGTCACGACGCACCGGGTCGTCCGGGCGCACGGCGTCTACCAGCCGCACCGGACGCACTCGACGGTCGTGCGGACTCAAAAGACGACCGTCGTGAAAAACAGGCACGGCGAGACCGTCGGCAAGAAGACCACGACCACCACGAAGGTCAAGGGGCCAAGAGGCGGCACGGCCACGAAGCGGACGACGGAGACGAAAGTCAAGCGAGGCGGGCGCGGCAGGCATTGAGCACCGACAAAAAGGGCTTTTCGGGAGCGGTTCCGAAAAGCCCTTTTTGTTTTTGGCCGTTACCGGAGAAGCGCGACGTCCCCTTTTTTCAAAAACACCCGCCCGTCGTCGCACATCCCCCGCAGCACCCAGACGAACACCCCCGGTTGCAGCAGCCGACCAGCCGCGTTTTCGCCGCTCCATCTCGGGTGGTTGCTTTTTTCCTCGAAAATCAGGCTGCCCGTGCGGTCGAAAACCTGCATCTCCGAAAGCTCGACGACGGGAGAAAATGCCTCGAACTCGTCGTTCTCCCCGTCGCCGTTGGGCGAGAAAGCGTTGGGGACGTAGAGGCGGCAGTGCAGGCTGTCGCAGAAGAGCGAGCCGCCGCCCTCGATGATGGTCAGGGCGGTGCTGTCGCAGCCATTGAGCGCGGCGAGCGTCTTCGTGAAGCGGCCTGGGCGGGTGTAGATTTTGCCGTCGAGCTGGAGGCTGTCGCCGTCGCAGAGGTTGTACCGGCGGATGAACAGGACGGTGTCGAGCACCGTCAGCCGCGTCGTCAGGGTGCTGTCGCAGCCGTCGGTGTTGGGCAGGATTTCTTTGTAAAGGCCGGTTTTTGAGTAAGAAAAGCTCCCGGCGGCAAACTCCTCGCCCTCGCAGATGGTCGCTTCGAGCAGGCGCGAGGTGTTTTTGAGGACGGTCAGATCCGTCGTCACGATGCTGTCGCAGCCGGTCTCCACCGTTTTCAAGCTGTCGATGAAAACCCCGGCCGTCGCGTACTCACTTGTCCCGACGTTGAATTTTTCCCCCTCGCAAATGGTCGCCTTTTGGTCGGTCAACTTGAAAATCGATGCCGAAACCATGAAGTTGAGCGGCGGCCCCGTGCAGCCGTATTCATCCGAAATCTCGATGCTGTGCGGCCCGACGGGAAGGTTTTCGAAGATGCCGACCGTCGTCGAGAGCGCGCCGTCAAGCGAGAAGTTGTACTGCGGCGTCCCGCCCGCCCCGCTGACGGCCATGAACGACGGCCGCCCCTTGCACTCGCCCGTCAGGCTCGAGCTGTCGACCACGATCTGAATGGGCTGGGAAAAATCGGCGATGACCAGCGGCCGGGTCTTTTCACAGCCGTTCGAGTCCCTGACGGTCAGCACATGGCTCCCCACCGGGATTTGCGGGAAGACACCCGTCGGCTGCCACGGCCCGCCGTCGAGCTGGTACTGGTAAGGCTTCACCCCTCCCCTGCCCTCCACGACGGCCCGGCCCAGCGCCTTGCAGTGCGCCGACTCCTGGTAGACGAGCGTGTCGCGCAGCACGGGCGGGACGGTGATGAGTACCGTCGTGTCGCCGTAGCCGCAGAGGTTGCGGACGCGGATTTTTTGAAGCCCCGGTTTTAGCCCGGTGATGGTCGAGCTGTCCTGCCAGTCGATGCCGTTGGCCGAGTATTGATAAGGCCCGCCCGTGGAGTCGGCTGTGACCGTCACGGCGTGCGCCGGGCCGGCAGAGCAGGGGTTCGTTTTCACCGCAACTTGTTGAATGTCAATGCTCGGCGGGTCGTAGTGGAGGGTGTCGACGAAGTTGCCGAAGAGCGCCTGCACCTCCTTCTCGGTCAGGGCGCACTTGTAGATTTTGATGTCGTCCATCACCCCGTTGAACGGGTACCAGATGGTGCCGCCGCCGAACATCCGGCCGAAGTAGAGGTCGCGCCCGTTGGCGTTCGTGAAGTTGACGTTGGGCGAGAGGAGGGTCTTTTGCAGCTTCCCGTTGAGATAGATTTTGACCGTGCTGTAATCGACCACGAGCGCGAAGTGCACCCACTCGCAGGTGTCGAAACAGGTGACGGTCGTGTCGACGGTCATGGCGGCGTTGGTGTTCTTGAACTCGACGCGCATCGTCCCCGTCGCGTCGGTGCCGGTGCGGCTGTAAAAGCCAGATTGGGTGGAAATGCCGTCGCCAGCCTTTGCGAAAAGGATGTGGTAGCCGTGCTGGTCGAACTGGCCGAACTCGTTCATCCCCTTGAACGAGCACTGGCGGAACCACATCGAGAGGCTCATCTGCTTGTCGAACTGGAGGCTCGGGCTGTTGTAGATCTTCATCCAGTTCTTCTGGTTGAAGCCGCCGAAACGGTAGGCCGAGTTGGGGTTTCCGAAGCGGTCCTCCGTCAGCTCCGGGCCGAAGTTGCCCTGTCCGCCGGGCGATGCGTTGTTGAAGTTGCCGCTCACGTCGTACATGTCGCCCGTGAACGGCAAATCGGCGACCGGCCCCGCGCAGGCCCCGCTGATGACGACGATTTGCGACGACTCGGCCGTGCCGCAACCGCTCGCCACGGTGAGGTGGACGACATAGGTTCCCGGCACAGCATAGGTGTGCGAGGGGTTCGCCTCGGTGGAGGTCTGGCCGTCGCCGAAGTTCCAACTGTGGCTCGTCGCGCCGGTCGACGTGTTGATGAAAGTGGCCGTCAGGCTGCTGGTGACGGAGTTGAAAACAGCCGCCATGTCCTCGATTTTCACGGGGATGGAGACGATGTTGTTGTCTGTGAACTGGTCAGCACCGTTGTTTACCAAGATCGCCTCGACGAAAAGCTCATGGTCGCCGGCCGCCCCATCGACGCAGGGCAGCTTGACGACCGTCGAGCTGTCGGGCAGCAGCAAGCCCGTCCACGAGTGGCCGACCGGTGCGCCGTTGTCGAGCATCGAGTTGAAATCGATGTTCGTGAGGGTCGACAGCCCGTTGTTTTTCACCAAAATGGTCGGGCAGGCCCGCGACAGGCAGCCGGTGTCGATTTCGACGGAGAGGATGGCCACGTCCAGCCCGGCCACCGGCTCGCAGAGAGTCGAGTTGAGCAGCCCGGCACGGCCCACCTCCAGCCCGTCGCGCATGCGCTGGCCCTGCCCGTCGGTGAAATGGCGCGGCAGGCAGGCGGAATAGTCCATGTGGTTGGTGTTGTCGTCGGGAAGGTCGGGGAGGTCGGAGTGGCAGGAGTTTGTGTCGCAGGGCGCGAAGCCGCCGCTGTCGTCGGGAGGCGTGTCGCAGACGCGGTCGCCCTGCGTGAGGCAGTAGGTGTTGCCGCAGCCTCCGTGAAAGGTGTGGTAGAGGTTGAAATAGTGGCCCATCTCGTGCGCCGCGACCTGCGCGCCGCCGATTTTGTTCCAGATCTCGCCCTCCATCACCACGCCGTCGACGCTGCACGGCGAGCCGGGGTAGTAGGCAAAGCCGTTGACGCCGCAGCCGAGGTTGAAGTCGAAGATGTCGGTCACGAGCCAGATGTTGGCGTAGCGGGCGCAGTCCCAGTCGTTGAGGTACTTGACGAGGTTGGCGTTGTAAAGGCTCGTCCCGAAGCCCGCACAGGTGCCGGTGTCCGCAACGAGCGCGCTGTAGTCGCGGGTGATGCCGTTCGTCGGCTTGCCGTCAGGGTCTTGCCGGGCGAGGCAGAAGGAAATGCCGGTGCTGGTTCCGTTGGGCGCCAAAAAAGGCCCGTCGTTGGCGAAGGCCGCGTTGAGCAGGGCCAGCCCTGCCTCGACCTCCGCGTCGGTCAGGTTGTTGCCCTGGCCGATGGGTGTCCCCGGCGGCGCGACGATGTGCACGACGACCGGGACGATGTGCGTCGTCCGCTGCCCGGCGGTCGCGCTGCTGTTTTCGGCCCTGTCGAGGAGTTCCTTCTCGAACAACCCGCGTCTCGCCGCGAAGTCCGGGTCTTTTTGCAAAAGGATTTCGTCCAAAACCTCCGAGGCGCAGGGTTGCAAACTTTGAATTTGGGCAAGGACGAGAGCGGGCGCCGCGAGCACGGCCAGGATGGAAAGGGCACGTTTCATGGTCAGGCTGTGGGTTGACGTGCGTTTTGGAAAAGAAGGCGAGCGGGGGCTGCTTTCGGGGATGAAAGTAGGTTTTTCCAAAGATGCAACATCTCAAAAAAGAGCGGCCCACATGGATAACCATGTGGGCCGCTCTGATTTTTGGGCAAATAAGCACTGGCAACTGGCCTTACCTCTTCGCCCGCGACGTGTAGAAGTGCGTGATGGGGATGTCGACCGCCACGAACGCGTTGGGCAGCATCCGCCGCCGCAGGTCGAGCTCGACCGAGCCGTCGGGCAGCACTTTTTTCAATGACGGGCTGCGCTGCGCCCCGAGGCCGATGGCGATGGGCAGGTCCCACCCCATCCCGTAGACGCCGTAGACGCCGGGCGAGAAGAGGTTCGACCACTCGAGTTTTGGCTTGATGGCCGTCTTGTCGTCGGTGAACCGGTAGGCGAACAGCGCCCCCACGTCGATGAGCGGGAAGTAGCCGCTCAAGCTCCCCCAGCGGCCCGGCAGCCCAAAGTTGACGTTGAACCCGAGCGAGGCGGGCACAAAAAAATCGCTCCCGTCCTTTTTGAAAATCGAGGAGACGGCCGCCTCGCCCCCGCGCCAGCCGAGGCCCGGGTAGGCGTTGAGCGCGATGCTGACCGGCGCGTGCTTTTTGAGCCTCGAACTCCCGACCGGCAGCGCGAACGCCTCGATGGCGCGGGCCACCTCGTCGCTGTTGCGCGCCTCGGCGACGGCGGCGAGGAAGTTGCCATATCGCAACAGGTCGTCGCGCAAGAGGGCGATGTGCTTGTCGGTCTTCGCCCTTTCATCCACCAATCGGTCGATGTCCTTTTTCAATTGGTTTTCGAGGGTCGAGCGGGCGGCGGCTAGCAAGGACTCGCGGTTCGCGGCGACCTCTTTCCCGATCGAGATGAGGCTGTCGACCTGCGCCTTCCGAAGCTCCACCTCCGCATCGATTTTCGCCCGCAGGGCGGCGGTTTTCGATGAAACCACCTCCTTTTCGCCCGTCCGAAGCTCGTGGACGAGGTCGAGCAGCAGCAGCACGTCGCTGACGGCGGCCGTGTATTTTTTCAACCGCACGTCGTAGACGACCTCTTGGCTGCGCCGCATCAGTTCGAGCAGCCGGTTGGCCTCCCGGCTCCGCGCTGCCGAGGTCGGCTGGCTTTCCATATCGTTGAAAAGCACCGTTTTGAGCCGCCAGCCGAACTCGGCGAAGCGGCCGAGGGCGATGAAATAGCGCTCGATGCGGTCTGCCGCTGGTTGGTCGGCGGCCTCGTCAACGTTGCTGGCCACCTCTTTTCCGGCCGAACTGAGGCTTGTTTCCATCTCTTTTACGGTGGAAAGGAAGGCGTTCAATTCGCCCCAAATCGCGTGGCCCCGGTTCACCTTTTTGGAGATATCCGCAATCGCCTCGCGCAGCGACCGCGTCCGACCGCCGCCGAGGTCGAACTCGATGCCCCGCGCGTCCATCCAAAGCAGGCCGAGAAAGAGCATGGTCTTCGACCGGTCGCGGGCGAGGTCGGCAATCCGGTCGGGCCGCGCCTCGGCCATCGAGCCGAGCTGGCTGTTCTGAAAAGCGCGGTTGAAAAGCTGCACCGTCTGCAAGGCCGCAACCGCGTTGCGAAGCTCGGCATTGGCCAGGAGTGCCCGGTTCCGAACGACGGCCGACTGGCGGCTGCCGAAAAAGCTGACCTGCTCGACGAGCGGCCGGTCGTCCCAACTGTATTGCAGCATCGTGAAACAATCGGCCGAAAGCGCGCCGACCGTCGGCCCGAACTGGTCGCCCCATTGCTGCGAGCGGCCGCCGAAATAGGCGGCGAGGTTGCCAGGCAGCACCCGATAATCTTTGATGAAAGTCTCCCGCAGGTTCGACAGATAGGTCGAATAATCATACACCCGCACGTCGATGAGGCCGAGCAGTTGCGTCGTCTCGGGGAAGAAGAGGCGCAGGTCGGCATTCTTTTCCAGCTCATTTTTCAGCTTCGAGAAGAAGGCGAGGCTCAATTCCTCCTTCGTCCGTTTGACGAGGAACTTGGCCAGCCCGTCGGCCACGTTCGTCACGCCGCCCGACCCTGCGGAGGCCACCTTTCGCCCGTCGGAGAGCAGCCCGACGGCCGACTCGACGACCGAAAACTCTTTGTAGCTGGCTTTCAGCAGCGGGTTGCCCGTCTGTTGGTCTTTGAACTCAAGCTGGGAAACGGAGCCGCTCGAGTCGATGTCCCAGACGTATTGGGAAAGGATGGTCATCGCCTCGTTGAACTGCTCGGGGCTTTTGACTTTCAGCGACCATTGCATCTTCTCCGAATCCCAGTCGAGGAGCGGAGCGAGGCGGTCGACATCGCGAAAGGCGTTCTGCGCAATGGCGAAGAATGGCAGCGAAAGGAGGAGGAGCGTGAGCGAGCGATTGTTTTTCATTGGTGAGAATCACTGGTTTCTGTAAAAATTCATCCCCGTCGGCGAGGGCGTTGCCTGTGAAAAAGCCCGGCAGCCTTTCGAGAATTGGGCGACTGCGGAGGCGCGGTCCCATTTTATCGGGCCGGTCGGCGGGGGATTTTTTTTGAAAAAAGACATCATGCAGGCCAGCCCGCCCGCCACCGCATAGGCCGCGAACGAGTTCGAGGGCTTGGCGATTCCGACCATCGCCAGCGAGGAGGTCAGCACTTTCCCAGCCGCCTGCCCTTCCATCAAAACATCGATTTTCGGCAGCTTTTTCACTTCCGGCAGCCGCTCGCTCATTTTCAGGACCGGCATCCGCCCTGCCGCGACGACCTCCGCCCGGTTGGGCAGCCACATCCCTTCGAGGGCGGTCTTCCACGGCTCGGTGTCGGCCGCGTTGGGCCATGTCGCGACGACCACGATGCCCGCCGCGCGGACTTTTGCGAAGACCGCCTCGACCTGCGCAGGGGTCACGTCGTCGCTGTCGTCGTCGGTCAGGCCGAGGCCCGTGACGATTAGGTTGGCCTTCTTCTCGACGGCGATCTGGATGCCGTTGAGGAGGTGCCGCCACGTGGCGTTCGCGCCTGCTTTTATGAGGAGGTAATCGGCGCCCGGGGCGAGGCCGGTGAGGGTGTTGCCCGCCGCGTCCGCCAGTTTTTTGGCGGCGATGATGCTGGCGCAGGGGGTTCCATGGCCCTCTTTGTTGGCCGAGGTGTCGGTCAGGTCGACGTCGCCCGTGGCCTCGGGGTTTTCGACGTTGAAGGCCTTGCCCTTTTTGCGGGCCGCGTCGAGCAGGTCGGCGGGCAGACTGAACCCGGTGTCGATGAGGGCGATTCGGATGCCCGCGCCCTTTGTGTTGAGCCAGTCGATCGGAAAGGAGGCGCCCGCGAAGGCGTCGGCCCAAGAGAAGTTGGCCATGTTGGCGGATTGTTTTGCTGGATGGTTCTTGCCTCCGGAGGGACGGCGGCGCGGCTTGTTCATGCGGTAAATGTAGGACAGCATCAATGCTGTTTCCCTGCGGATAAAATCACAGCATCGATGCTGGCCCAAAAAAAGCGGCCAAGCTGATGTCAGCTTGGCCGCGATCGAACAAAAGTTTTTCGAAAGGCCTCAAATCTTCACCACCCGGCGCACGACGGCCGACCCATCGGCCAGCCGGATTTGCAGGAAGTAAATCCCGGCCGGCAGGTCGGTCAAATCCAGTTCGCGCAGGTCTTCTCTTTCAAAAAGAACCTGCCCGCCCCGGCTGTCCGTCAGCCTGATTTCAGCGACGACCGCCTCGGTTTCGATGCGCAAAACATCGGCCGTGGGGTTGGGCAACACCCGCAGCGAGCGGGCCGCCGGGCTGTCGGTGCCGACCGTGTTGAGGATGGTCACGACGGCCGAGGTCGTCGAGCAACCCTCCGCGCTCGTCACGACGAGGACGTAGTCGCCCGCTTTCAGGCCCGTCAAGTCTTCACTGTTGGAAAAGAAAGCTCCGTCCTTCTGCCACGCGGTGGACGAGAACGGCCCGTTCGCCAACGTCACCGAAATAGAGCCGACGCCCGCGTTGCCCACGTCATTCTTCTTGTCGTCGACCGCGATGCCGGGGTTCGGGTGGATTTCGATGCTGAAATCGCAGGAGGCCGTGTTGCCCAGCGCGTCGGTGATGGTGTAGCCAAGTGTTGTAGTGCCGATTGGGTAGATGTGGTTCGGTGACCAAGCCCCCGTCCGCACCGGCTGGATGGTGCCGAGCGAGCAGTTGTCGCTGAAAACAGGCCCGCCGAGCTTTTCTTCATCGACCGGGAGGCCGTCGCAGCCGTGAACACTGGCCGGGCAGGCGATGGTCGGCGCGACGTTGTCCGTCGCTTTGATGGAATTCGTCTCGACGTGGGCGCAGCCGTTCGCGTCCGTCACCGTGCAGGTGTGGTTTCCGACCGGCAGGCCGATGGCCGGATTGACAGTCTGCCCGTCCGACCAGAGATAAGTGTAGTTCGGCGTTCCGCCGGAAAGGTTCACGGTGATTTGGCCATCCTTACCATCGAGGCAAACATTGTCGGTGACGGATGCCGCCGCCGGAACGAACGCCGTCGGCTGCGTGATGGTGAAATCGGCAGTCGCCGGGCATCCCGCCGCGTCGCTGATGGAGACGGTGCCGGTGCCGGGGGCGAGGTTGGTGGCCGTTGCCGTCGTCTGGCCGTCGGGCCAGAGGTAGGTGAAGGGGGCCGTTCCGCCGACGAGGATGGCCGTCGCCTGCCCGTTGTTCAGGCCGAAACAGGTGACGTTGACGACGTTCACGGAGGAGGTGACGGCGCAGTTGAAAGCGTTGACCGTGACCGACTGGCCAGCCGTGCAACCGTTCGCGTCGGTCACGACGACCGAGTAGCTGCCCGGCGCGAGGCCGGAAACCGACTGCGTCGTCGCGCCCGTGTTCCACAGGTAGGTATAGCTGCCGGTGCCGCCCGTGGGCTGGGCGGTGGCGGTTCCGTCGGTCGCGCCGTTGGCGGTGACGGCGGTCGCCGAGGCGTTCGCAGCGAGGGCCGCCGGCTGTGCAATGCTCACCGAGATGACGGCCGGGCAGCCGTTGTTGTCGAGAATCGAGCAGGCATAGTCGCCCGGCGCGAGGCCCGAGATGGTCTGTGTCGTGCCACCGTTCGACCAGAGGTAGGTGACGGGCTGGTTGGCCCCGGTCGTGTTGGCCGTCGCCGTGCCGTTGGCCGCGCCGAAGCAGGTGACGTTGGTTGCCGTGCCCGTCGCCGCGATGGCGCAGCCGAAGCTGTTGACGGTGACGGTCTGCGCCGCCGTGCAGCCGTTCGCGTCGGTCACGACGACCGAATAAGTGCCGGGCGCGAGGCCGGTGATGGTCTGAGTCGTGCCGCCGTTCGACCAGAGATAGGTGAAGTTGGGCGTGCCGCCCGAGGGCGCGGCGGTCGCCGTCCCGTCGGTTCCTCCGTTGAAAGTCACAGCCGTCGCCGTGGCGTTCGCAGCCAAAACATCGGGCTGCGTCACCGTCGCCGAGGCCGCCGTCGTGCAGCCGCCTGTCGCGTCGGTCGCGGTGACTGAATAGCTCCCGGCGGAGAGGTTGGAAGCAGTGGTGGTCGTCTGCCCGTTCGACCAGAGGTAGGTAAAATTGCCCGTTCCGCCGCTCGCCACGACGGTGGCCGACCCGTTCGAGCCGCCGTTGCAGGAGATGTTCGTCGAACCCGAAATCGCCGAACTGACCGGCGCGACGGCCGAAACCGTCGTCGAAGTGACCGCCGTGCTGCCGTTCGCTGTGTTCGTGATCAACAGGGAATAGCCGCCGACCGCGTTGATGACCGGCGTGAGCGTCGTGCCGCCTGATTGGATGTTGCCGTCGGCCGTCGTCCACAGGTAGGTGAAATCAGTGCCTTGAGAGGAGGCCGTCGCGTTGAGCTGGATGCTGGTTGCGTTGCAGCTCAACTGGCCAGGTGCGGCGACCGAGGCCGTAGGCTGGGCGATGTTTTGGTTTACGACCGCCGTCGCTGCGGACGTGCAGCCGTTGGCCGGATTTGTCACCACGAGATTGTATCCGCCGATCGTTCCGACCGTCGGGTTCTGTTGCGAGGAGGTGAAACCGCCAGGCCCAGTCCATGCAAAAGTGGCCCCGCCGGTCGTCGAGCTGCCGTTGATGACGACTGAAGTTGCGGTGCAAGTCAGCGTAGCACCGGTGGCCGTGGCACCCGGGGTGACAATGTTCAAGTCAACATTGGCCGAGGCCTGCGAGGTGCATCCGTTCGCCGGGTCGGTTACCACGAGGTTGTACCCCCCGTCGACCGAGACAGTCGGGTTTTGCAGGCTGGAGGTGAAGCTGTTCGGCCCCGTCCAAGCATAAGTGACTCCGGTTGTGGTCGAATTTCCATTCAAAACCACCATCGGATTGGCGCAAGTGATGGTCGCGCCGCTGGCTGTGGCGCCCGGCACGGTGGTGTTCTGCGAGACGGACGTGGTGGCCGTGTTGGTGCAGCCGTTGGCCGGGTTCGTCACCGTGACCGTGTAGTTGCCCGGCGTGTTGACCGACGGGTTCTGCTGGTTCTGGTTCGTCGCGCCGATTCCGGGGCCTGCCCAGAGGAAGGTCGCGTTGCCGATGTTCGTCGTCGCCGTCAACTGGACGTTGGTGGTCGTGCAGGTCAGCCCGCCGCCGGTCGCCGCCGCCGTCGGGACGGCCGCGTCGCCGGTCACGGAGGCGGTTGCCGAGTTGGTGCAGCCGTTGGCCGGATTTGTCACGACGACCGTGTAGGTCCCAGCGGTTGAGACGGTCGGGTTCTGCTGCGTTGAGGTGAAGCCACCCGGCCCCGTCCATGCAAAAGTGGCTCCGGTGGCGTTGGTCGTCGCTGTCAGTTGGACGGTCGTCACCGAGCAGGAGAGGGTGCCGCCCGTTGCCGTGGCCGAGGGCGTGGTGGTGTTGCCGGTGACGGTGGTCGAGGCGGTCTTCGTGCAGCCGTTGGCCGAGTTCGTCACGGTCACGTTGTAGGTCCCGGCGGCCGTGACGGTCGGGGTCTGCTCGATGGAGGTGAAACCGTTCGGCCCCGTCCACGAGAAGGTCGGGCTCCCCGCGTTGGTCGCGACCGTGACGGTCGTGGACGGATTCGAGCAAGAAATCGCGCTGCCCGAGGAAGCTACAGCTGTCGGCTGCGCATTGTTGGCGATGACGGTGGCGACGGCCGTGTTCGTGCAGCCGTTGGTGGTGTTCGTCACTTTCAGGGTGAAGTTGCCGCCCTGGTTGACGGTCGCGTTGAGCGTTGTGCCGCCGCTGATGATGCCGGTGCCAGTCCACAAATAGGTGAAATTGGCCCCAACCGAGCTGCCCGAGCCGCTGACGATGGTGTTCGGCGCGATGCAGGTGATGTCTCCCGTGGCATTGGCGACGGCGTTCGGCTCGACGACGTTGCCCGCGACGTTGACCGTGGCCGTTTTCGTGCAGCCGTGTGTGTCGGTCACGGTGACGGTGAGCGAGCCGGGCGTGGTGACGGTGGTCGGGTTGCCCGAGTTGCCGTTCGACCACGAGTATGTGTAGCCGGGCGAGCCGCCCGAGGCCGTCGCCGTCGCCGTCAGGGTCGTGACGAGGCAGGTCAAGGTTCCCGGCGCGCTGACGGAGGTTGTGATGGCCGTCGGTTGTGTCACGGTCGCCGACGCGGTGGCAGTTGAGTTGTTGGCGTCCGAAACCGTGCAGATGTAGGTCCCGGCGGCGAGGTTGACGGCCGTCTGCGTTGTCTGGCCGCCCGGCCATGCATAGCTGTAGGGCGGTGCGCCGCCCGCTCCTTGCGCGGTGGCGGTGCCGTCGCCCGAGCCGTTGCAGGTGAGTGGGGTGGTCGAGGTGATGGAGGCCGTCAGGGCTGCGCCGCCAGCGAAGGGCAGCGTGAGCGAGCCGGTGATGGGCCGGTCGCCGTTTGAGTTGCCGTTGCCGTTGGTAAAGTTTCCGATGAAATAGAACTTGACCGTGTTGCCGTTCGACGAGGCGGGCGAGGTCCAGTCGAAGCTCCACGAGGCCGTCCCACCCGCATAGGCCTTCCCGTCGCGGTGCTCGATATAGGTGCGGCCGCCGGAAGTCTCGGTGCCGGACTCACTGTCGGTCGCAATGAGGGTGCCGCAGTTGTTGTTGTTGCCCTGCACGACGACGAGCTGATAGCCTCCCTTCACCGGGCTTCCCGCCGTGACGGTCTCGGTGAAGGTCAGGTTGTAGTTTGTGTTCGGCGCGATGGTCGAGGGCAGGCCGCTGACCGAGACCGTTCCGTTGAAGGCTGAGTTGATGGGGCTGTGGCACGAGTTGCAGTTGTTGTCGAAAGGGGCCCCCGTCATGCCACTTGGCGGGTCAGCGTTGTAGCCGAGGATGACGACCAGACCGGCGAGGGTCATGGCGGCCTTCATTGCGCGTTTTTGTAGAAATTCCATGTAAGGCAGTTGTTGTTTGTATGAAATGGAAAAAAACTTGGTTCCCTGTTCCAGGTGGGCGGCAGAGGTTCTCAAAATTGTTTCGTACTGAACCCTATCGGCGAGGCACGTACCCTTCGGCCGCTATTTTTTGGGTGTGAAAAAAGGTGACGGCCTCCTTTTCGGTCAATAAACATGCAGGGTTGCCCGAGACTTGCACAAAAAGAAGGAGGGGCTGGGAACCTCCGTCCCCAGCCCCTCTTCCCATATCTCGCCACATCTCAAATCCGAACCACGCGCCGCACGGCCACCGCCCCGTCGTCCATCTGGATTTGGAGGAAATAGACCCCCTCTGCCATGCCCGTCAGGTCGATTTCCGCTGGGTTCCCTTTTTCAAAGAAGACCTGCCGCCCGCGGCTGTCCAACACCCGGATCTCAGAAATTTCCGCTTCGGTTTCAAAGAAAACCATCCCGCCCGTCGGGTTCGGCGAGATGCGCAGCGATGCCGCCTCGACCGCCGCCGTCCCGACCGTGTTCTGAACCACAATCGGCGCGGACTGCGCGGTGCAGCCATCAACGGTCGTCACGACGAGGACGTAGCTGCCCGCCTTCAGCCCCGTCAAATCCTCGTTGTTCGAGAAATTGAGGCCGTCCTTTTTCCAAATC
>JBGAWE010000083.1:0-16751 GCA_044227705.1 Saprospiraceae bacterium | reverse complement strand
CAACACCAGCGGCGGCTACCAGACCGGCGGCCTCATCCACGGCCCGAGCTGCCAGCTCTTCCCGGCGGCCGACAGTTGGGACATGGTCTTCAGCTACGCCATCGCCGCCCCGCTGCCGGCAGAACTGGTTGATTTCCAGGCAATTAAAAACGGCCACGCCGCTCGCCTCGACTGGCAAACCGCTTCCGAGCGAAACTGCCGGGGCTTTGAAATCCAACGTTCGACGGCGGGCAGCGACCATTGGGAAGCCCTCTCCTTCGTCGCCGGGCAGGGCACGACGACCGACCGGCACGACTATTTCTTTATCGATGAAAACCCGCAGCCCGGTCTCGATCTCTACCGCCTTCGGCAAATCGACCTTGACGGCCAAGAGGCATTTTCGCCCATCGAGTCCGTCGAGTATGGGGTGGCAGAAACCGGCTTGGCATTTTACCCAAACCCGGCGCGGGACGGGGCGACCACGATTTCTCTCCCCACGGACTTCGGCGCGGAGGGCCTTTTGGAAATCTTCGACCCGCTCGGCCGCCGGGTCTTTTTTGAAAAAATGGAGACTGGCGGCGCGTCCGTCTCGCTCGATTTGTCGGCCCTGCCCGTCGGCGTTTATTCCGCCCGGCTCGAATCGGAGGGGCGGAGCTGGGCCGGGCGGCTCGCGGTGGCTACTCGATGACCTTCACCTTCGAGCCGTCGACGAGGTTGATTTGGCCCGTCAAAACAACCCGCTCGCCCGCCGTCAGCCCGCTGACGATTTCCACGCGGTTCCCTTCCGAGAGGCCGAGGCCGACCTTTCGCAGCGAGGCAATCGAGTCTTTTACCACAAAAACGGACGCGTCCTGCACGCTGCCGACGATGGCCCGCCGGTCGACGATGAGGCCCCGGCGGCCGCTGGCGAAGTCGAAGATGGCTTTCGCGTGCATCCCCGCCTTGAGGGGGAAGGCCGTCGAGTTCTCGACCTCTATTTCGACGTCGTAGGTGAAGGCGTTGTCGGCCTTCACGCCGAGGTTGGTCACTTTGGCCTGAAAAGTCTTGTTCGGGTAAACATCGGCAATCACGCCGACCGACTGGCCGCGCCGGATGTCGAGGATGTCGCGCTCGGTGACCTTCACGAAAAGGAGGAGTTTCTCAATGTTCGTAATCTGCCCGACCTGCACGCCGGGGGCGATGACGCCGCCTTTTTCGACGGTTCGGAAAATCAAAAACCCGCTCATCGGGGCGCGGATGGAGGTGTTGGCAATCTGCCGTTCGAGGGTCTTCTTGAGGTTCTCGGCGGTGAGGATGGCGAGGTCGGCCTCCTCGATTTTGTTCTTCGGCACGGCCTCGCCCTCGATGAGGTTGGTGAGCCGCTCGCGGTCGCGCTTGCCCTTTTCGATGTTGGCCTCGGCCGTCGCCATTTGCAGGCGGAGGAGTTCGTCGTCGACTTTCACCAGGAGCTCGCCCTCGTGGACGAGGTCGCCCCGGTTCTTGTAGACCTCCGTGACGCGCCCGGCGGTCTCCGAAATCACGAACATCTCTTTCGAGGGCATGAAAACGCCGTCGGCCGAGAGCTTCGTCCCGAGCGGCTCGATGCTCGGCGACGTCGCCTCGACCGGCACGAAGGCCCGCTCTACCTGCGAGAACTGGGCGTTAGCTATGAGGCCCGCCTTGTTCTGATGGAGCTTCCAGAAGACGAGCGCGGCGAGCGCGGCGACGACGACGAGTAGGCCGATTCTGTTTTTCATGGGGCAAAACTATTTGGCGCCCCGGAACTTGACCTGCTTCGCCTCCCAGACCGACTCGGAGCCGTCCGTTTCCACAACCACCAACCGGCCGTCGGGGCGGACACCGGAAATCTTGCCTGTGAAAGACCTTCCATCTGCCTCGAATTCGGACAACTCGCCGAGCCGGAACAGTCTTTTCAAATACTCCCCGCGCAGCGAGACGGTGCTGTTTTTCAATTGGATAAACCGCCTTTCGAGACAAGCGCAGAGGTTTTCAGCCACCGTGTGCGGGTCGAAATCGCGGCCAGTCTCCAGTTTCAAAGAGGTCGGGTTCGGGATTTCAGATGGCCAGTCAACTTGGTTGACGTTCAACCCGATGCCGACGACGGACGACTCGATTCGCCCCGACCAAAGGCTGTTTTGGATGAGGATGCCGCCGAGCTTTTTGTCGCCGGCATAGAGGTCGTTGGGCCACTTGATTTTCAAATCATCGACCTCGGCGGCTGCCAAAACGTCATATGCGGCGAGCGCGGCGGCCTCGCTCAAGAGCCATTGATCTCCGATTTTTAAATAAATTGGATAAAAAATGATGCTCAACGCCATGTTCATGCCCGGCTCGGAGAGCCACCGGCTGCCAATTTGTCCGCGCCCGGCGGTCTGGTTGGCTGTGAAGACCGCCGTGCCGTCGGCTGGCTTCATGTTTGAGGAGAGGAGCGAGAGCGCGAAGTCGTTGGTCGAGCCGACCTCTGGCAGGTGGTGAAAAACCTTTCCGACGAAAAGCGTGTTTGACAAGCCGCTCAAATTTCTGCTGCTGGTTTTCCCGGTTATCGGGCCGGGCGATGGAACTTTGGGCGAAAGTAGCACAGCCCCGTGCTGTGATTTTTATCAACCCACACACAGCGATCGCTGTGGAAAAAGAATGACGCAACAAGCAAAAGCCCCGGCAACCGCCACCGACCGCCTCAACGCCCTCATCGTCGACGGCATCCAGGACAAGAAGGGAAAGAACATCGTGAAGCTCGACATGAGAAAACTGCACGACGCGCCCGCCGACTTTTTCATCATCTGCGAGGGCGACTCGAACGTCCACGTCAAGGCCATCTCGGACAGCATCCACCGAAAAATCAAGGAGGAACTGCACAGCAACCCGCTGCACGTCGAGGGGAGCATCGGGGCGCGGTGGGTCTTGATGGACTATTTCGAGACGGTGGTCCACGTTTTTCACAAGGAGACGCGCGAGTTCTACCAGCTCGAAGATTTGTGGAGCGACGCCAAAGTGACCGAATTCCAAAACCTTTAAGCAGGGTGAATGCCGAGGGACTTCGAGTTGTCCGGACATTTTTCCAACCCTTTGAATAAACGTCGGAAGGGCTTCAAACCCTTCCGACGTTCTTTCCCAACCCATCGAATGGCAAAAGATAAGCAGACAAACGAGGAGCCGAAACGAGATGAGCGGCCCGACGAGCAGCCCCGCAACGACGGTTCGGGCGGCGGCTTCAACTTCAACTGGATTTACGTCCTCATCGCGCTGGGCCTCATCGGCTTCCAGTTGTGGAGCTTCGCGTCGGTCGAGCAGGCACCCATTTCGATGGGCACCTTTGAGACCATCGCGGCGAACAAGGGCGTCATCGAGCACGTCACGGTGGTGAACAAGGAGTTCGCCGAGGTCTTCCTGCGCGATACCATCGTGGAGAAGTACAACTCGAAGGACGAGTTCGTCACGAAGTACATCCGCGCCCACCAGATGGACGAGGAGGGCGCCCGCAAGGAGGGCAAACTCGTCATAAAACTCGCCGACCACCCCTATTTCGACAAAGCGCGAAAAGGGACGCGCCTCGGAAAGCCGCTCCCCGCCTACACCGTCAACATTGGCGATGCGAAGGCCTTTCAGGACAAGCTCGACAAGATAAATGAGAAGCTGCCGGTCTACCGCCGCGTCGACGTGCAGTTCGACAACGACCGCACGACGATGTCCACCATCATGTCGTTCCTCATCCCCATCCTGATTTTCGGGGCGATTTGGGTCTTCATCCTCCGTCGCGTGGGCGGCGGGCCGGGCGGGCCGGGCGGTCAACTTTTCAACATCGGCAAGTCGAAGGCCACGCTGTTCGACCAGAACTCGAAGGTCAACATCAACTTCCACGACGTGGCCGGTTTGGACGAGGCGAAAGAAGAGGTCATGGAAATCGTCGACTTCCTCAAAAACCCGAAAAAGTACACCGCCCTCGGCGGCAAAATCCCTAAGGGCGTGCTGCTCGTCGGCCCGCCGGGGACGGGGAAGACGCTTTTGGCCAAAGCCGTTGCGGGTGAGGCGGCGGTGCCGTTTTTCAGCATTTCAGGCTCTGATTTCGTGGAGATGTTCGTCGGCGTGGGCGCATCGCGCGTCCGCGATTTGTTCCGGTAGGCTCGTGAAAAGGCTCCGTGCATCATCTTCATCGACGAAATCGACGCCATCGGCCGGGCGCGCGGCCGGGGCAGCTTCCAGGGCGGAAACGACGAGCGGGAGAACACGCTCAACCAGCTGCTCGTCGAAATGGACGGCTTCCCGACCGACAAGGGCGTCATCATGATGGCCGCCACCAACCGGCCCGACATCCTCGACGCGGCGCTGCTGCGGGCTGGTCGTTTCGACCGGCAAATCGGCATCGACCGGCCGGACTTGAAAGGGCGGGCGCAGATTTTCGAGGTTCACCTCAAGCACATCAAGCTCTCGGAGGACGTGAAATCGGCCCAACTGGCCGAGATGACCCCCGGTTTCGTCGGGGCCGACATCGCAAACGTCTGCAACGAGGCCGCCCTCATCGCTGCTCGCCGCGAGAAGAAGGCGGTCGACATCGACGACTTCAACTACGCCCTCGACAAGGTCATCGGCGGGCTGGAGAAGAAGAACAAGATCATCTCGCCCGACGAGAAGAAGGTCATCGCTTTCCACGAGGCTGGCCACGCGGTCTGTGGCTGGTTCCTCGAACATGCGCACCCGCTGGTGAAAGTCACCATCGTCCCGCGCGGCATCGCGGCGCTCGGCTACGCGCAGTATTTGCCAAAGGACGAGTACATTAAACGCGAAGAAAAACTGCTCGACGAAATCTGCATGACCCTCGGCGGCCGGGCGGCGGAGAGCAACGTCTTCAAGAAAATCTCGACCGGCGCACAGAGCGACCTCGATGTCATCACCCGCTCGGCCCTCTCGATGGTCACCATCTACGGCATGAGCGAGAAGGTGGGCAACGTCAGCTATTACGGCCTCGCGCAGGAGACCTACGAGAAGCCCTACTCGAACGCAACCGCCGAGCTTATCGACAAGGAGGTGCGCACCCTCATCGACAAGCAGTACGAGCGGGCGAAGGCCCTTTTGAAAGAGAAGAACAAGGAGCTGCACGCCCTCGCCAACGCACTTTTGGAGAAAGAGGTGCTGCACAAGTCCGACATCGAGCGCATCATCGGCCCCCGGCCGTGGGCCGACCCCGATGCGCCGCACGGGCCTGGTGAGCCGACGCCCGACGGGGAGCAACTGCCTTCAGAGCATTAAAACTTGAACTTCAACATGAGAAACCTGCTGCCAATCACTGCCGCTGCCGCGCTCCTCTTTTTCGCCTGCGGCAAGGAGAACGTCCACAAATGCTGCTCGCAGGCACCGGTCTTCGAGCAGTTCGGCGACGCGAAGCTGTTCTTCCCGAACATCTTCACGCCCAACGGCGACGGCGTCAACGACCAGTTCAAGCCCGACGGGACGAACATCAAGTCTTTCACGCTCACCATCAAAAAGGACGGCAACCAAGTCTACCAGACGGCCAAGCCGTTTACCGAAATCTGGGACGCCACGGCCGCCGCGACCGGCAAGTACACCTTCACCTTCCAGGCGCAAGCGCTCGACGGGACCATCAAGAACGGCTCGGGCGAGTTCTGCCTCGTCCGCGACGAGCACATCGCCAACTGCACCTCCTGCGGCTTCTCGACGCAGTACGACGGGACGAGCTACGACTCGGACATCCCGAGCGGCGAGTCCATCTGCGATTGATTTTTGACCAAAACCGGCTGAAAAATGGGCGGTTTGCTCCGTTTCATCTTCTACTCGCTCCTCCTGACCTGGATTTACAACCAAGTCGTGCGGCCACTTTTCGACGGCGCGAAACAGGGCCAAAAGCCCGCACCGCCTCCCCCCCCGAAGCCGGGGGCGAAAAAGGAGGTTCAGATTGAATACCGGAAATTCGAGCCGGGCGATGGCGAGTACGTCGACTACGAAGAGGTCAAGTAGTTTTCAAAAAAGGGAAAGCTGCTCGTCCGGCAGGAGCCGGAAGCTCATCCTGTGGTGCTCGGTCGGCCCGTGCTCGCGGATGGCGGACCGGTGGGCGGCGGAGGGGTAGCCCTTGTTCTTCTTCCAGAGATACTGCGGGAACTGGCGGTCCAGTTCGGCCATCCGCTCGTCGCGGCGGGTCTTGGCGAGGATGCTGGCGGCGGCGATGCTGGCGTAAATCGCGTCGCCCTTCACGACACAGAGGTGGGGCAGGTCGCCGTGCTTTTTGAACCGGTTCCCATCTATCAACAAGAAATCGGGCCGGGGTTCGAGCAAATCGACCGCCCGCTGCATGGCGAGGACGCTGGCCCAAAGGATGTTCAACTCGTCGATCTCGACCGGCGAAACCTCGGCGACGGCCCAAGCGACTGCCTCCCGCTCGATGACCGGCCGCAGGAGGTCGCGCTGCTTTTCGGAGAGCTGCTTCGAGTCGTTGAGCAGCGGGTGGCTGAAATCCTCCGGCAGTACGACGGCGGCGGCGAAGACCGGCCCGGCGAGGCAGCCCCGGCCCGCCTCGTCGCAGCCCGCTTCGAGGCGGCCTTTTTCGTGAAACGGCTTCATGGTCGATGCGCGGTTGAGCGGCGCGGCTTTCTATTTTCGCCCAAATTTTGAACTAAATCTCCACTTTTCAGACATGAAATCAGCATCACTCATAGCGGGCGCGCTCGCCTTCGGGGGCGGCCTCGTCAAGTTCATGGACATCCATTCGGGCGCGCGCGAGTCGAGCGTCTCGGCCTTCTTGCTGATGGCCATCGGCTTCCTGCTGCTGTTCGCCGGCTACATCGGGCGGCAGAAACAGAACCCGGCCTGAGCCGCCGGTCATAAGTTTTTGATGAAAACAGGGCCGTTCCCTTGCGGGGCGGCCTTTGTCATTTTTACGGGCGGGGGCTTATTCTACTTTCGCAGCCGCTTTCTCAATCGCACTTTTTTGTTCTAAAAATGAAGAAAAACATCCAGTTCGCGGCCCTTTTGGCCGTCGTCGCCGTCTCGCTCGCCCTGCCCAGCTGCGGCTCCGACGAGTACAAGCAGAAGAGCCAGAACGCCGAGTTCACCCACGCGGGCATCAAGCGGCTGACCGACATCATCCGCCACGACATCTTCGCGCCGCCCATCTCGGCCCGCATCTACGCCTACTCGGCGGTGGCCGGCTACGAGGCGCTCGTGCCGGGCTACCCCGGCTACCGGAGCCTCGCCGGGCAGCTCAACGGCCTCGAAAAATGCCCCGCGCCCGAGGCCGGGAAGGAATATTGCTTCCCGCTCGCCTCGGCGAACGCGCAGCTCACGGTCGGCAAGGCACTCGTCTTCTCGGAGGGCGACGTCGAGGATTTGGAGGAAAGCATCTTCAAGGACTTCGAGAAGATGAACATGCCGAAGGACGTCTACAACCGCTCGATGGACTACGGCGCGGCCATCGCCAAGCACATCCTCGCCTGGTCGAAAAAAGACAACTACGCGCAGCTCCGCTCGGCCCCGAAGTTCACCATCCTCCCGGAAATCGTCGCCCGCTGGAAGCCCACACCGCCGCAATACGCCGACGCCCTCGAACCGCACTGGCGCGAGATGCGGACTTGGGTGCTCGACTCGGCGGCGCAGTTCAAGGCCGCACCTCCAACGGCCTTTTCCACCCAAAAAGGCTCCGATTTTTGGAAGCTGGCCGACTCCGTCCGAGCTACCGGACGCGCCCTCACGCCCGAGCAGACGGCGACGGCTTGGTATTGGGACGACAATCCTTTTGCCACGGAGGTGAGCGGGCACGTCATGTTTGCCCGGAAGAAGATTTCGCCCGGCGGCCACTGGATGAACATCTGCGCCCACGCCTGTCGCAAGGCGAAAAAGAACCCGATGGAATCGGCCGAGGCCTATGTCTACACCTCGCTCGCGCTGGCCGATGCCTTCATCGCTTGCTGGGACGAGAAATACCGGAGCAACCTGCTGCGCCCGGAGACCTATATCAACCAATACATCGACCCGTCGTGGCAGCCGCTCATCCAGACGCCGCCGTTCCCCGAGTACACGAGCGGCCACTCCACCATTTCGATGGCCTCGGCGACCGTTTTGAGCAAGCTGTTCGGGGAGAACTTTGCGTTCACCGACTCGACGGAAACGGAGTTCAACCTGCCCTCGCGCTCGTTCAACTCATTCCGCGAGGCATCGCGCGAGGCGGGCGAGAGCCGCATCCTCGGCGGCATCCACTACCGGATTGGTTGCAACGAAGGGCTGCGGCAGGGCCAGCGCGTCGGCGAGTTCATCATCGGAAAGGTGAAGACGCGGGGGTGATTCAAAACCAAACCCAAGTTCACTACAAAAACAGAAGCCCGGCTCTCCTCGAAAGCCGGGCTTCTTGTTTTTGAAATCGAGCTTGGGTTTACCTCGTCTCCTTCACCAGTCGCAGCGTCCGCGCCAACTCTCCTTCCGAGGTCACTCGGACGATGAAAACACCGTCCGGCAGCTCGTCGAGGTCGATTTGCGCCCCGTCCTGCGGCAGGTTTGCAAATGAGAACCGGCGCATCGGCCGCCCCATCTGGTCGAAAAGCTCGACATCGACCGCTTTGCCAGCCCAGTCGGGCAAGTCAATCGACGCTTTCTCGCTCGCCGGGTTCGGGAAAACCGTGAACGGCCGGTTGCCGAAGACCACCTTTTTCGTTTCTGAAAAAACCGCCGAGCCGTCGAGCCGCAGGGTTTTCAGCCGGTAGAAATTCTCGCCCCGCAGTGGTTCCTCGTCGATCTCGTGGAAATAGAGGTTCTCGCCCGCCGGGCCTTTCGCGTCGAGGGCGCGGAGCGGCTTGAACTCGATTCCGTCGAGGCTTCTTTCCAAAACAAAGAAATCGTCCGTCGCGCCGCCGCGCGAAATCCATTTCAGCTCGACGTCGAAATCCCTTTTCCACGCGCCGAAAACGAGGCCGTCGTTGGGGTTTGAAACGAGGGCGGAGGCCACCGTCACCGTGATGTCCTTTTGGCAAATCGGCGACCAGTTGGCCGTGTAAAGGTCGACTCGAACAATGTAAGAGGCCGGGATAAGCCCCGAAACCGTCACGTTGGGAGTTGTGCAATTGCCCGTGCAGCTGTAGACCGGAGTCCACGCCGGGAGTCGGAAAATCTGAACCCCCGTGACCGGTGCGACGACGTTGCTGACCGTGATCGAACCGGCCCCGGCCGTCGCGGCGACCGTCGCGCAGCTCGGCCCGCCGCCCGCCGGGGGCGCCACGACGACGTCGAACGAGACGATTTTCACGTTCCCGCAGCCGTCCGTCGCGCTGTGCGAGACGACCGTCGTCCCAATCGGGAAGGCCGAGCCGCTCGCCAGCCCGGCCGTGCGGACGACGGTCAGCGAGCCGGTCATGCAGGTCGTCGAGGCGGGCGGCGTTGGGTAGGTCACGACGGCCGATGTCTGCCCGGTCGCGGCGGTCACGCTGATGTCGGCCGGGGTGTTGAAGGTCAAAACGCCCGTCGGGCCGCCGCCGCCGGTCACGGTGACGTCCACGTTTTTGGTGCAAATCGGCGTCCACGCGGCGTTGAGCATGTCCACTTTCACATGGTAAAGCCCGGCCGGGAGGCTCGGGACGACCTGCGTCGGCACGGCACAGTTGCCCGAGCAGTTGAAGACTTGCGCCCAGCCCGAGTTGAAGACCTGCACGAGCGCGATGGGCGAGCCGTTCAGCCCGCCGAGGGTGATGTTGTTCGCGCCCGGCGTGACGGTCACCCCCGCGCACGGGTCGCCGCCGGTCGCCGCGTTGACGGTGATGGTGAAAGAGGTGGTTTTTGCATTGAAACACCCGTCCGTCGCCTGATAGGTGACGGTCGTCGCGCCGAGCGGGAATGCCGAGCCGCTGGCCGGGCCGCCCGTCTGGGCGATGGTTATCGAACCCGTTGTGCAAGTCGTCGAGGCCGTCGGCGCGGCGAAAGTGACGACGGCCGAGGTCGCCCCGCTCGCCGCCGTGACCGTGATGTTGGCCACCGGGTTGAGGGTCAAAACCGTCGGCGTGGCCGAGGAGACGGTCACGGTGAAAGAGGTCGTCTTCACGTTCCCGCAGCCGTCCGTCGCCTGGAAAACATTGGTCGTCACCCCGATGGGGAATGCCGCGCCCGAGGCCAGGCCGGCTGTTTGAGTCACTGATACTGAACCAGTTGTGCAGGTCGAGGAGGCCGTCGGCGGGGTGAAATTCACGACAGCCGTCGTCTGCCCGGTGGCCGCCGTAGCGCTCATGTTCGGCACGGAGTTGAGGGTCAAAACGGGGGTCGTCCCGCCCGAGACGCTGACGGTCAGCTCCTTTTTGCAGAGCGCCGTCCACGACGAATTGAGCATGTCAACCCTGACGAAGTATGTCCCGACCGGTAGGCTCGGCACCGTCAAAGTCGGCACCTGGCAGTTGCCCGCACAGTTAAAGACCTGCGACCACGACGAGTTGAAAACCTGCACAATCTGAATCGGCGCGGCCGAAAGCCCGCCGACCGTGATGCTGCTCGGGCCGGGCGTGATGGTCACGTTCGTGCAGGGGTCGGTCGCGTTCGAGATGGTCACTTGGGCGGTGCAGGTCGCTGTCTGGCCGTTCGAGGCGGTCACGGTCATCGTCACGGGGAAGGTCCCAGCGGCGGTGAAAGTGGTCTGCGAAAGGGTGATGCCGGTTATCGTTCCGCCGCAGGCGGGCGGCGTGGAGCCGTTGTCGATGTCGGCGACGGCGATGGTCGCCGTGCCGCCGGAGAGGGTTTTCGAGGCGTTTTTGCAAACGGCCGTCGGCGGCTGTGTGCAGGGTGCGACGACCGTGATTTGAGCGGTGCAAGTCGAGGAAAGCCCGGCCGAGTTCGTCACCGTCAAAGTTGTCGGGAAAACGCCGCCCGTTGTGAAAGTTGATTGGGAAAGCGTCCGGTTGGTGATTGTTCCGCAGGCCCCCGCTGTCGAGCCGTTGTCGACCTGCGCGGCGGTGATGGAGGCCGTGCCGCCGACGAGGGTGACGGAGAGCGGCTTGCAGTTCGCCACAGGGGCCGTCGCCGCGATGGCCGCCTTTTTCACAAAATTGGAGCCGCCGTAGGTCGTGCAGCCCTGCCGCCGCGCCCGCCTTTGATAGAAGGTCGTCGTCGAGATGTTCGGCGGGTCGTAGGTCGCCGCCGTCGCGCCGGAGATGACGGTGCCGGTGCCGGGGTTCGCCCACGGGTCGCTGGTGAAACTGACCCATTGGTATTGCAGCGCGTTCGTCGAGCCGCCCGACGGGAGCGTCGTGCTGGTGATGTTCGCCGGGTTGAACGGCACGCCGCAGTTCGTCTCGTCGGCTGCGATGGTGCCGCTGGCGGAGATGTTCGAGCAGCCCGCCGGGGCCGTGCCGGTCGTGGTGAACTTGTTGGTGGCCGTGCAGTTCTGCGAGGCCCCGGCCACGTTTTTCGCCACGATGAACCAGTAATAGGCCGTCCCCGCCGTCAGCGAGGTGGCGGTGAAAGAGGTGGCCGTCAGGTTCGTGGCGACGGCGGCGGCGGGCGGGTTGGCGTTGCCGAGGTACACGTCGTAGGTCTGCGCCCCGAGCACCGAGTTCCACGTCAGCGCGACGGAGGCCGTCGCGACTCCCGTCGCATTGTTAATAGGAGAAGAAAGCGCGGGGCAAGTCGGCACTTGAACCACGTTCACGATGAAAGAGCAATTGGCCACGTTCCCCCGAGCGTCGATGGCGGAATAGTTGACGGTCGTCGCGCCGAGCGGGAAGAGCGCGCCCGGCTGATAACTGGCCTGGACCGAGACGGCCCCGCAGGCATCCGTCGCCGTCGGCGGAGTCCAAGTAGCCGTAGCGCCGTTGGCGGAAGTTGCGGCCACGAAGATGTTCGCCGGGCAGCCCGAGAAGGTCGGCGGCGTCGCGTCCGAGAAGCACGGGTTCGTCACCGTCACGAGGAAGGAGCAGGTCGAGCGGTTGCCCTTCGCGTCGCTCGCCGTGTACGCGACGGCCGTCACCCCAATCGGGAAGAAAGTGCCGGGCGCGTGGCTGGCCGAGATGGTCACGCCGCCGCACGGGTCGGTGGCCGTCGGGGCCGCCCAAGTCGCGGCCGCGCCGATGCCGCTCGTCGTCAGGTTGATGTTCGACGGGCAGCCGGTGAAGGTGGGGCCGGTCACGTCCGCCGGGCAGGGCGCCGTCGCGCCGACGGTGATGGTGAAGGCGCAGGTCGCCGTGTTGTTCTTCGCGTCGGTGGCGGTGTAGACGACGGTCGTCGCGCCAACGGGGAAAATCTGCCCCGGCTGGTGCGTCGAGGTGATGGACGTGATGGCGCAGTTGTCGCCCGCGCTCGGCGGCGTCCAAAAGCCGACGGCCCCGTTCAGGTTGGCATTTGTCGTCAAAAAGAGGTTCGTCGGGCAGTTCGAGAAGTACGGTTTCGACACGTCCGCCGGGCAGAGGTCGGTCTTCGTCAGGGTGACGGTGAAGCTGCACGTCGAGGGGTTGTTGTTCCCGTCGCGGGCCGTGTAAATCACCGTTGTCGTGCCGACTGGGAAGTCCGCGCCGGGCCGGATATTGCTCGAAAGGGAGATGGGCGAGCAGGCATCGGTTGCCGTCGGCTCCTGCCAGGTGATTTTTTCGGTCGAAAACTCCGTCGTCTTCGAGATGTTGGCCGGGCAGCCGAGGATGGTCGGCGGCGTCGCGTCGCCCGCGCAGTTCGTCGTCCCGTTCGTCCGCACGACGATGACACGGAACTGGCATTGCTGCGTGTTCGCCGAGCCGTCCGTCGCCGTGTAGGTCACGCCGGTGATGCCGACGGGGAAGGTCGCGCCGGGCGAAAAGTTGGAGGTCAGCGTCGGCGAAGCCGAGCAGTTGTCGCTCGCGGTCGGCGCGGTCCAAGTGGCCGGGGCCGTCGCGTTCGGGGTGAAAATCTTCACGTCCGACGGGCAGCCGGTGAAATCAGGGGCCAGTTTGTCGGTCATCTGGACGGGCGAGACGCAGTTGAGGGAGTCGCCCAGCCGCGTCGTCATCACGAAGTTGACGTTGACCGTCGTCCCGACCGTCGCGCAGGTGAAGGTCGGCCGCGCCACGCCGTTCGCCCGGTAGATGATGTTCTGGCAGGAGTCCACATTGGCCGGGACGACGAGCGCCGATGAGTAGACCTTGATGGTGCCGGTCGCGTCGGCCGAGGGCGCGAAGTTGTTTTTGCAGATAGCAGTCGAGGCCGAGGTCGCGCCGGTATGGGTGAAAGAGCCGGCCGCGTTCGTGATGGTGCCGGTCACGGTGCCGCGTTGAAAAACAAGCCCTCTGTTTTGGAAAGAACCCGTCGTCGAGACGGTCGAAGTGTTCGAGACAGAGGAGCAGTCGTCGTTCAAAAAGGTCCCCGCGTTGGTCAGTGAGCCTTTGTTCTGAACGTTGCCCTCGTTCTGGTTGAAAATCCCGGCGTTGGCCAATGTCGCGCCCGCCGCGACGAAGGCGTCGCCCGTGTTGAGCCAGTAGCCGTTGTTGGTCGTCGTGCCGGCGTTCGCAAAAAAGCGGACGCGGTTCTCGACCGTCCCGTTGTTGGTGAACGTTCCGCCCGCGAGGTTTTTCAGTTCAAAAAGAATGATGACGCGCCCGCCGGGGTTGTTCTTCAAGGTCGCGCTGTTGTTGAAAACCGAGCCTGACTGGACTTCGAGCGTCCCCAAGTTGTTCAAAGTGCCGGTGTTCGTCGCCGCGTTCTGCGTCTGCAAGGTGCCGTTGTTGTTGAAGGTCCCCGAGTTCGAAAAGGTCGAGCCGCTCTGCATGACGACGGTCTGGGTGTTCGTCCATGTCCCCGAGTTCGTCAACTGGCCGGGCGTGTTGAGGCTGGCGTTGCTGTTGAAGGTGCCGATGTTGTTGATCACGGAGCCGAAGTTGCCGAGGAAGGAGCTGCCCGCCGCGTTCGTGAAAGTGGAGCAGAGGCGGTTTTCGAGGGTGTTGTTGTTTGCCCAGCCGCTATTGTTCGTCAGCGTTCCTTCATTGAAAAAAGAGTTCGAGTTCGTCACGCTTCCGTTGTTGATGAAAGCGGCCTTATTCGTCACGGTCCCCGAATTGGTCAAAGAGCCGCCCGCCGCGACGGTCGTCGTCGTGCCAGCGTTGAGGTTCAAAGTGACGGAATTGGCGAACGCCCCGGCGATGTTGAACGCCGCCGTGCCCACGTTGACGGTGCCGAAGTTGTTGAACTGCCCCGTCGCATTGACGGTCAGGGCCGCGCCCGTGCCGGTGACGGTCGTCGTCGCGCCGAAGGTGTTGATGTAGGTCGTCCCGGCGGCGACGGTGAGGGTCTTCGTCGTCAGTTGCTGCCGGTTGTCGAAGGTCGAGCCGCTGGCGAGGATGGTGCCGGCCGGGGCCGAGATGGTGCCGTTGTTGATGACGCCGCCGAGGCTGTTGAGGGCGGTCTCGATGGTCAAAGTCCCGCCGTTCGTCAGTGAGGCGCCCGCCTGGTTGGTCAAAGTGGCGGCCGCCTGAAAGGTCGCCGAGCCGAAATTGGAGAAGGTCGCCGCGTTCGTCAGCGACCCGCTGCCACTGAAGGTCATCGAGCCGGAATTGGAAAAATTGCCGCCAGAGGCATTGGTCAAAGCGGCGGTCACGGCGATGGAGCCGAAGTTGTCGACCCCGAAGCCGACGGTCAAAGCCGCGTTGATGCTGACCGACGCGCCGCCGGGGATGGTCGCCGCGTTGCCCGAGGCGGGCAGGCCGTTCGACCAGTTTGCCGCCGCCGACCAGAGGCCGTTCGCCGGGCCAATCCAGGTGGTCTGCGCCGCGGCTTTTTGGGTGAACAGGAAGGCCGTCACGGCGGCGAGGAGCAGGGAGTAACGAGTAAGTTTTGACATGGAAAAGCAAGTGTTTGGTATAAAGTCGAAAAGCCCGGACGGTCGCCGGGCGGCGCGTCGGGTTGTTTTTTAAAGTAAGACTTTGAGGAAGGAAGGATTCAAAGGTAGAAAAAGGGCCGTTTCCGGGCGCCGGGCGAGGGGAAACCAAGTGATTCCCTGACGGGCGGCAATTCAACGGGGCGTCTGCAAAATCAAATACAAAAGCCGCTCTCAACATGAGAGCGGCTTTTGCCTTTGGACTCGAACCGATGCCTGTTTCCCTCAAGCGGCCACCGCCGCCTTTTGTTCGTCGGATCGCCGCCGGTACTTCATCCCCCGGAAAAAGAGGAAAAGGTTGCCGAACAGCAGCGCGCCGATGAACAGCGTGAAGCCGCCAATCTTGCTGCTCAAAACCTCGAACACGCCCTTCATGTTGGCGATGTCGTAGCCGATGTAGAGGTAGCGCAGCCCGATGCCGAAGCCGAAGAGGAAGAAGCCGACCTCGAACAGCCGGTTGGTGGCCAGCGCGAGGTTCTCGCGCGAGCCGAAGATGACGAGCATGAACTCGCGGCTGTTGCGGAACAGGATGCGCGCCACGCCGAACGTGAGGGCGGCAACGAAGAGCGCGTAAATCGAGTAGGCGAGGACGGTCAGGGTGCCGTCGCTATTGGTGGTGACTTCCATTATTGATGCTGTTTAAATGGTGATATGAGTGGATGGCGATGATGTTCTGCAGGTGCAGCCAGCCGAGGATGAGCATGTTGGTGCCGGTCTTGCAGGCCGCCTCGAGGAGCGGATGGTGCGCGTGGTCCCAAAAGGTCATCGTCCAGAAAGCCTGGCCGATGTTGACCAGGCAGTAGCCCGTCAGCAGCAGGTCGTTGAGGCGGGCGGCGAGGGGCGAACCGTTGAACAGGTCGTCGAGCCAGACGCCGCCGTCGCGGTGGAGTTTCCGGCCGACGATCGCCACGAGGAAGACGGCGACGGCGAGGTAGGTTGAATATCCAATGATTGCTATCATTTTCGTAAATCCTATTTTTTTGGGAATTATGATTGGCAAAAAAACGGGCGCGTTGCCCGTTCTTTCCGAAACATTTACTTCGCGGGTGACGAGAGCCACTTGAGGAAGTTGAGCCGGTCGAGCTGTTCGACCATCGTGGCCAGCGAGTCGAGCCGTTCGCCGTTGTCGATGATGCTCTGCAGGACGTTCTTGAAGTTCTTCTCCTCGAAGGTTGCCGCGTCGAACGCCGAGAGGTCTTTGAGGTGCTTGAGCATCGGCTCCACCTCGCGCCGCCGCCGCTCGCGGATTATCTTGATGGCGACCTGCCAGATGTCTTTTTCGGCCACGAAGTACTCTTTTCGGTCCCCGGCAAGCGATTTCCGGTAGACGAGGCCCCAGTCGAGCAGGGTGCGGATGTTGAGGTTGGCGTTCGAGCGGGACATCGTCAGGGCCTCCATGATTTCGTCCGTCGAGACGGGGTTTTCAATCGAGAGGAGATAGGCGTGGATTTGCGCCATCGCCTTCGAGATGCCCCAGTTGGAGCCGAGGCTCCCCCAGAGCTGGATGAATTCGTCGCGGGCTTCTTTGTAGTTCATGCCTCAAAGGTGCGTTTCAATTTTTCGTGTTTCCAAAATTTATGGGAAATTAATTTTCGCATCGCCGCCGTAAAGACGCAATCCGTCGCATCCGCGCGAGAAAGGCCGTGACCACGGGAGGCGCAGAAGCGATGCATCGCGTCTCTACATTTACCAGACAAAACTGACGTGTCCGATGAAGTCGTTCCTCCCGCTCCTCGCCTGCCTCCTTTTGACCAAAAATTTGACGGCGCAGGTCGTCGTCAACGAGGTCTGCGCCTCCGACCTCACCGCGCTCGACGACTGGGCCGAGCTTTACAACAAGGGCGCGGCCGCCGCCGACATCTCCGGCTGGTGGGTCAGCGACAACCCCTCGAAGCCCAAAAAGTGGGCCTTCCCGGCGGGCACCTCCATCGCGGCGGGCGGCCATATGCGGTTTTTCTGCACG
>JBGAWE010000082.1:0-17029 GCA_044227705.1 Saprospiraceae bacterium | reverse complement strand
TGGAGGCCGACGCTGCCTCGAATTCTTGTTTTGGAATTAAGCCAATGGGGTCGCCGAAGGGCTATTGTTGAATGGTTTCCGGGGCAGGCGTGTTGGCGGTTTTGTCGCCCTTTTTTCCGTTGAAGCGTTTTTTGAGCCACAGGCAGGGCCTTCAATGCCGTTTTCCCGAGCATGCTTATACGTAAAAATTGCTCTTCCTCGGGGACGAGGCTTCGTCCCCGAGGAAGAGCAATGTGTCGTAGAGCTTTGCCAAAACGTGTCGAACCGCTTGCGCACCACATTTTGGAAGCGAGATAGCTCGCCGGGGAAGCAAGTTCATATTTTGGATATTCCCACTCGGTCACAATCCTATCGAGCATCTCTTGTGGACACACCACTCAAAGCCCAATGCGGTTGCGTTAGGTGCCATCTCTACTGCTTGTCGGTGAAAATCTTGGAGGATGATGCGACGCGCCTCATCACTTCTTGTGTCGTGCGGCAAAGCCTCGCAGGCTCAACCCAACAGCTTTTTGGCCACCTCCGATATGAGCCGCCCGTCGGCCTTCCCGGCCAATTGCTTGGTCGCGGCGCCCATGACCTTTCCGATGTCGCGCATGGAGGTCGCGCCGGTCTCGGCGACGATGCTTTTTAAGGGGCGGTGATCGGCTCGGCCTCGTCCATCATTTTCGGCCGTATTTTTCGAGGTCGGAAATCCCAAGCTCGCGGCAGGCGCGGTACAAATCCTTCCAGTCGCCGCGCTCCTTGACTATGGTTTCGAGGTATTCCGACCAGACAACCGCATCGGCCACGGGGTCTTTTACGATGGCCCCGACGAGGCCCGCCGCGAGGTCGTGCGCGTTGATTTTCCCGTCGCCGAAATGGGCCGCTAGCGACTGGCCGTGCGTCATCACGGAGATGGCCTCGGCGGTTGAGAGGGTGGCCGTCGGGCTTTTCAGTTTGAGGCGGCCGTCCTCCGTCTTGCCGCTGCGGAGTTCCCGGAAGATGGTCACGAGGCGACGGATTTCCTTCTCAGCCGACGGCTCGGTCGGCAATTGGAGGCTTTGCCCGAGTTTTTCCACCCGGTTTTTCACGATTTCAACTTCCTCTTCAAGGCTCGCCGGGAGCGGCAGCACGACGGTGTTGAACCGTCGCCGCAGGGCCGAGGAGAGGTCGTTCACGCCCTTGTCGCGGTCGTTGGCTGTGGCGATGACGTTGAAGCCGCGCACCGCCGCGACCGCCGTCCCAAGTTCGGGGATGGGCAGGATTTTCTCTGAAAGAAGGGTGATGAGCGTGTCCTGCACCTCGCTCGGGATGCGCGTCAGCTCCTCGACACGGGCGATTTTGCCCGCCCGCATGGCCACCATCATCGGGCTGGCGACGAGCGCGGCCTCCGACGGGCCTTCTGAAAGTAGCCGGGCGTAGTTCCAACCGTAGCGCAACTGATCCTCGCTCATGCCCGACGTGCCTTGCACGAGGAGGGTCGAGTCGCCCGAGATGGCGGCGGCGAGGTGCTCGCTGACCCAGGTTTTCGCGGTGCCGGGAACGCCGAGGAGGAGCAGCGAGCGATCGGTGGCGAGCGTGGCGACGGCGATCTCGATGAGCCTCCGGTTGCCGAAGTATTTCGGCTCGATGCCCTCGCCCCCGATTTTCCCTCCCATCAAATAGGTGACGGCGGCCCAGGGCGATAGCTGCCAGTTCTCGGGGCGCGGCCGGTCGTCGTGCTTTTTCAAAAGCTCAAGCTCGCGGGCGTATGCCTGCTCGGCGTGGGGGCGGAGGATGTTCGGGTTGGGTTGTGCCATGATGGAGGTTGGGCTTGCCGGGCGGCAAAGAATCGAAAAATTGCCCGAAACCTGCCCAGCTTTGCCGCCATCAATTTTTCACGATGGAAAAAGATACTCCTCCGATTTTAGGGACTTGGCGGCGGTTCTATATGGTCGTCCTCGCCGCCCACGCCGTCGTCGTCGCACTGGCCCGCTGGCTGACGGTGCATTTCTCGTAGCACAACATGATCGACCCTGAACTGGCGCGGCTCCTCTACCGCGAAATCCTCAAAATCTCGGCGCACAACGAACTCGACGACGCGGCCCGCGCCCGCGCCCTCTATGAGCTGCTGGCCAAGCTCTTCGCCACCGCGACACGGGCCGAGAACTTCTTCTTCTCCACTCTTTTTGCCAGGATCAGCTACGCGGGCCACCGCTTTTCAATGTCGGAGGAAGTGCTGCGGCTCGTCCACCACTTCCGCCGCGCCGTCGAGCAGGGCTGGAAAATTGGCCATTCAAAACTTCCCGCCGCGTCTCAAAAAAGCCTCGGCACCCGCGCCGTCGCCGAGGCCACGCTCGTCCTGAGCGGCGCGGCCTTCCCGCCCGAACTGGTCGAGCTGCTCTCGATAACCCCTGATTTCTCTTTCCAAAAGCCCGAAACTTGGCATTTTCGAGAAAAAATCCGGGTAACGGCCCTCGCCGACGACCCCGAATCTGAAGCCCTAATCTGCTGCGACGACGAAGCCGACGAGCCGCGCGTCCGCGTCCTTTACAACCTCCCCGACCGCAACGACAGCTTCCAGCCGACCATCGAGTTGATAAAAAACCAGCTCGGCTTCCCCCTCGCCCTCAACCTCCTCGAAATCGACATCGACCGGGCGGGCAACTACCGGCCGAGGGCGTTCGTCGTCGAGCCGGACGTGTTGATAGACGTGTCGGCCGTCAGCGAAACCTTCGGCTTCGCGGGCGCGGAGCCGCTGCATTTTTTGGTGAAAAAATTCCTCCCCTATGAGAAAACCCCGGCCATCCTGCTCGGCAACATCGCCAACTTCTTCCTCGACGAACTGATGCACGACCCCGGGCAGGAGTTCTCGCCGCTCATCCGCCGAGCCTTCCTCCTCGACCCGCTCACCTTCTCGACGCTCGGCGACGGCCCGGTTAAAGAGATAGCTGCGAAGGCCCAAAAGCACTTCCTCAACCTGCAGAACATGGTTCTGACGGGCTTCGCCGCGCAGGGAATCACCGCTGCCGACTGCCTGCTCGAACCCTCTTTTTTCTCCGAAACGCACGGGTTGCAAGGCCGCCTCGACGTTTTTTGCAAGAACCCGACCTCCCCCGCCATCGTTGAACTGAAATCCGGCAAGGCCTTCGCGCCAAACAGCTACGGCATCGGCGTCAGCCACTTCATCCAAACTTTGCTTTACGACCTGCTCGTAAAATCGGTCTTCAAAAAGCGGCTGGCACCGGCCAACTTCATCCTCTACAGTGGCGCGGAGGTGGAGCCGCTCAAGTTCGCACCGGTCGTCGCTGCCCAGCAGTTCGAGGCGCTGCAGGTCAGGAACCAACTCGTCGGCATCGAACGGTCGCTGGCGGCCATCAAGCCGGGCAGTTTGGAAGTGGAAATCTTCAACAAACTGAAGGGCAAAGGCGGCACCGGCTTCGTCGGCCGCGACTTCGAGCTGTTCCAAAAACTCCTCGACGGCCTCGACGAGGTGGAGAAAAGGTATTTCAACTCCTTTACGGGGTTCACCGCCCGCGAACAGCTTTTGGCCAAAATCGGCACGGCCGACAGCGAGCGGCGCGGCGGCCACGCGGCCCTCTGGTTGCACGGACTCGAGCAAAAGAACGCCGCCTTCGAGATGCTCTCGCACCTACAGCTCGTTGAAAATCAGGCATTTGCGGATGACCCGTTTCTCGTTTTTGAAAAAACACCGGAGACCAACCGCCTTGCCAACTTCCGCCTCGGCGACATCGCCGTCCTCTGGCCGCTGCGCGAGACAGGCGACTCGGCCCTCGACTCGCAGGTGATAAAATGCACCGTCACTGAGCTGGACGGGGCGACCGTCCGCGTCGCTTTGCGCGGCAAACAGGGGAACCCCGGCGTGTTCGGCGACGCGCTCTTTTGGAACCTCGAACACGACATGATGGAAACGGGATTCACGGCGGCGCATCGCGGGCTGGCGGAATGGGCCGTCGCGCCGAAGACGACACGCGATCTGTTGCTCGCCCGTCGCCCACCCGCCGAAGAAAGCGGCGACGAGGTGGGGATCAACGTCGGAAGGGTTCTAAACCCTTCCGACGTTCGGCTCGGCGAGACTGTCGAATTCGATACGAAGCCCGCAAAAAAGCGCGGCAACCTCACCGCCGAACAGACCCGCGTCGTCGAAAAGATCATCGCCAGTCGCGACTACTTCCTCCTCTGGGGGCCGCCGGGGACGGGCAAGACAAGCGTCGTGCTGCGCGAGCTGGTCGCCCATTTTTTTGAAAAAACGGAGGAGAACCTGCTGCTTTTGGCCTACACCAACCGAGCCGTCGATGAAATCTGCGAGGCCGTGGAGTCGGTCGGAGAGGGCGCAGCGGGCAGCTATATCCGCATCGGCTCGCGCCATGCGACGGCCAAAAACTTCCGCTCGAAGCTGCTCAACCAAAAAATCTCGGGAGCCAAAAAGCGGGCGGAAATCGTCGACATCATCTCGACGCACCGCGTTTTCGTCGGGACGGTGGCCTCGTTCACGGGCAGCGCGGAACTTCTCACATTGAAAAAATTCAACCGCCTCATCGTCGACGAGGCGTCGCAGATTTTGGAGCCGGGACTGGTCGGGCTGCTCACGCGCTTCGAGCATTTCACCCTCATCGGCGACCACAAACAGTTGCCCGCCGTCTCGTCGCAAGGCCCGGCTACCTCGCTCGTTGCTGACGAGGATTTGCAAAAAATCGGTTTGACCGACCTGCGCGACTCCCTTTTCGAGCGCCTTTTCCGAAAATGCCAAACCGAAAACTGGCACTGGGCTTTCGACCGACTCGGCCAGCAGGGACGGATGCACGTTGACATCATGGCCTTCCCGAACCGGCATTTTTATGGCGGAATCCTCAAAACCCTGCCCGGCAATCGGGCGCAGACGGCTACCGAGCCGTTCATCCTTTCAGAAAAAAAAGAGGGCAGCGGCTGGCTCGAAACCCTCTTCGAGCGGCGCGTCGCATTCATCCCGACCCCGCCCGACGAGGCCAGCCCAACGGGCAAAACCAACCGTTTCGAGGCCGAGTTGGCCGTCGAGATTGCCCAATTTTTAAAAAGAAAACTGGAGGAGAGCGGCCGCCCGTGGCATCCCGGCCGCCTCGGCATCATTGCTCCGTGGCGAGCGCAGATCGCCCAAATTGCTCACGTTTTTGAGGAAAAAGAAGCCGAAACCGGGCTGAAATCTTCCGAATTGACCATCGACACCGTCGAGCGGTATCAGGGCGGGGCACGGGATGTCATCGTCATCTCGCTCTCGGTCAATCAGGTCTCGCAGCTCGAAAGCCTCGTCTCCGTCAACGCCGAGGGAGTCGACCGGAAGCTTAACGTCGCCTTAACCCGCGCCCGAGAGATGGTCGTCGTGATGGGCAGCCCTGCGGTTTTGCGCCGCGACGCCCGCTATCTCGATTTCATGGAAAAATATGGAGTCAACCCGCCACCGGGTGTCGCTCGCGAGGGGCTTTGACCCTCGCGAGCGAGCGAACTCGAAATCCAAAACTCAAAACGGGTACCCCCCCGCCTCGATCATCGCCGCCGCAATCTGCCGCCGCAACACCTTCACGTTCTGCGGCGGGTATTTCGAAAACCGCTTCACGCCCATCAAGAATGTTTTGAGCAAATCGCCCTCTGCGAAAGAGGCCAGCGCGTCGGTCGCGTTCTTTGATATGCGGGCCGTCGCGTCGTGGAACAGGACGCGCAGCGCAGACTCGTAAAGCCCCTGCGATTGCCGCTTCGTGCCCATGCCAGCCAGCTTCTCGACGCGCAGCAGCGTCGACTCGCAGTTGTAGAGGTCGATGAGCATGTCGCTCACGTTCATCACAATTTCCTGCTCTTCTTTGAGGTTGAGCTTTCCGTCCATTTGCATCTTGGCCGCGCCGCCCGCGACCATCAGGATTATTTTTTTGAAATCTTTTATCGCCTGATTCTCATCGGCATACGCGCCCTCGGGCCGGCCAAAGCCGGGCATCGCCGCCAGCTCCTTCTGCACCGCCCATGCCGGGCCGACGATGTCGATGGCCCCCTTCAAGGCCCGTTTAAACAGCATGTCGACCATCAGAAGCCGGTTGATTTCGTTCGTCCCCTCGAAGATTCGGTTGATGCGCGAGTCGCGGTAAGCGCGGGCCGCCGCGAACTCCTCCGAGAAGCCGACGCCGCCGTGAATCTGCATGTTCTCGTCGACGGTATAATCGACCGCCTCCGACCCATAAATTTTCAAAATTGAGCACTCGAGCGCGTACTCCTCGGCGGCGCGGAGGTTGGCCTCGCCGAATGGCTGTCCCGCCTCCAGCTCGGCGTTCTTCTTGTCGTCCATGTTCTGCGAAACGCGGAACATGGCGCTCTCCCCGGCGAACGCGCGGATGGCCATCTCTGCCAACTTGAATTGAATCGCCCCGAAATCGGCGATTTTGTGGCCAAACTGCTGCCTTTCGAGCGCGTATTTCGTCGCCATCTGCATCACGCCCTTTGCCCTTCCCGATTTGCCCGAGCACGTTCTCCGCCGGGACTTGGCAGTTTTCAAAAAACACCTGCCGCGTCGACGAGCCTTTGATGCCGAGCTTGTCCTCCTCGGCGCCGAGCACCAGCCCCGGCGCGCCCCTTTCGACGATGAAGCCCGTGAACTTGTCGCCGCCGACCTGCGCGAAGACGATGAAGATGTCAGCGAACCCGGCGTTGGAAATCCACATTTTTTGGCCGGTGATGCTGTAAAACTTGCCGTCGGCCGAGAGGTCGGCACGGGTCTTTGCGGCCAGCGCGTCGCTGCCGGAATCGGGTTCGGTAAGGCAGTAGGCCGCCTTCATGTCGCCCGTGATGAGGCTTGGGAGGTATTTTTCCTTTTGTGCGTCGGTGCCGAAATAGAGGATTGGCAGCATTCCGATGCCCGTGTGCGCCGCAAAGCTGACGATGAACGACCCGGCTGGCCCGAGCACCTCGCTGATGACGGTGTTGGTGTTCGAGTCGAGCGCGAGGCCGCCGTACTCGGCCGGCATGTGTGAACCGAGGAGGCCGAGGTCGCCCATTTTTTTGAGGAGCGACGGTGCGAGGCCCGGCTCCTGCTTTTCGAGGCGCACGGCGTTCGGCAGGATTTCCTGCTCGAAGAAGTCGGTCGCCATCTGCTTGACCATGATCTGTTCCTCGTTCAGCTCCTCGGGGATGAAAACGTCCGCCGGTTCCGTGTCCTTGACGAGGAACTCGCCGCCGCGCAGGACGGCCTTTTTTGCCAGAAGCTCTTCCATTTTATGTCGAAAAAAGTGAGATGAAGGGTGGAGTGAATGTTTGCGACAAAGAAGCAGCCGGTTTTTCAAATCAAGACGGCCCGCGCCGGGCTTGGTTGAAATTTATTTTTCTCTTTTTTCAGCGGCTTGCCTCAAAGACCCGGAGGCGCAGCATTTTCAAAAATTATTCTTGAAAGCCCCCGCGTAATAGCGACCCAAAACCCGAAGGCTCTGTCTCTAAAATTGCCGCCAGAAAAATCCAGCCGATGCGCCTTTTCAAAACAACTTCCGCGGTCCAAAACCACCTCGAAAAGCTCCGCCAAAAAGGCAAGCTCATCGGCTTTGCCCCGACGATGGGCGCGCTGCACGAGGGCCACCTCGACCTCGTCCGCGCCGCCAAAAACGCCGGTTGCGATTACGTCGTCGCCTCGATTTTCGTCAACCCGACCCAGTTCAACGATCCGAAGGACCTCGAAAAATACCCGCGAACCCCTGAGCGCGACTCGGAAATGCTTGTCTCGGCAGGTTGCGACGCGCTTTTCATGCCCTCGAAAGTTTCAGAAATCTACCCGCCCGGCCGCGACCTGACTCTCCGCCTCGACTTCGGCCTGCTCGCCTCGGTGATGGAGGGCCGCTTCCGCCCCGGCCACTTTCAGGGAATGGCGACGGTCGTCAATCGGCTGCTCGACATCGTCGGCCCGTGCCGCCTGTTCATGGGGCAAAAGGACTACCAGCAATTGAGCATCGTTCGCAACATGGTTTCGCAGCTCGCCCTCCCCGTCGAACTCGTCATGGTGCCGACGCGCCGCGAGCCGGACGGCCTTGCCATGAGCAGCCGCAACACGCGCCTATCGCCCGAGATGCGCCGCGTCGCGCCCGCCATCTTCCGAGAATTGAGTCAAGCAAAGACCGAAATCGCCCAAAAACCAATCGAATTTATAGAAAAACAAGCCATCGACGCGCTTACCGCCGCCGGTCTCCGACCCGAGTATTTCGAACTGGTCGATGGCATTTCCCTCCAGCCAGTCGCCTCAGCGGCGGCCTCAAATTTCATTGTCGCCTGCACCGCCGCGTGGGCCGCCGACGTGCGCCTCATCGACAACATGGTGATGAAAGGGGGATAGGGATTGGGGAATGGAGATTCGGTTTGAAGCACATCCCAATCCCAAGCCCCTAATCCCCAACCTCTTTAAAAGCTCGCCCTGATTTGCATCCGCCCGATGTGGACGACGGGAATCGTGCCGGTTTTCCGCCCCTCGTAGCTCAAGTTCATGGTCAAATACCGGCTCAGCTGCCGGTCGATTCCGAGGCTCCAGACCCAGTTCCTCCCCGGCTGCAAACCCTCGAGCATGGTGAAAGCGAGGGCCGTTCCGCGCATCCCCGAATAGTCGATTTTGGAAAAAGTGGTTTTCAAATTGAGCCGTGTCGAGGCCAGCCAGCCCTCTTTTTGCTTTGAAAAACTGGCCGTCGCCTCGCCCGAAAGGTCGCGTTGCATGGCTGTTTCACCGTTGACAATCAACGAGTTGCGGCTTTTCAGCAACCGACCGCGCAGGCTCGACCGCCACTTTTGCCCCGGCTGCCAAGTGAGCGTCGGCTGCGCTTGCCGGTATTCGATTCGGAAGTCGCGGGCGGGCAGTAGTTGCGCGTCGCTCACCTTTTGCCCGCCGCTCGCTTGTCCGGTCAGTGTCCATTCCCGCCGCCACGTGAGCCGCGCCCGACCGCCGATTTCCGCCACCCTCCGGCTCTCGAAACCAGAGGCGAGGTTGAGCCGCTGGCGGTTGTCCTTTTGTTCGAGTTGAACGTCCCAAATCGGGTTCGAACGGTTGAAAAAGAGTGCGTTCCGCAGCGTCGAGCTGGCCGTCACGAGGCTCGTGTCGTCGATGGTCGGGGTTGAAAATGGGTTCCAGCCCGCGCCGCCGCCCGTCCCCGACCGAGCCTTCCCGACAAGTTGCCATTCGTTTTGCGCTGAAAAACGGGCGAAGAACCCTTTCACGCCCCCCGCTTTCGGCCAAACCGCCCGAGGGTCGAGCCGCAGGTTTTGAGAAAAGGAGACGTTGTCCGTCCTCACAAAATCATTGGTCGGCAGCACCACGCGGATGACATTGGCTTGGTCGGCAAAGGCCGGTGTCTCGATTTCATCCACCGTGATGAGGCCATCGCCGTTGCGGTCGTTCCAAAAATACTGCCCGAGGCCGGGGTCGGTTTTTTGATAGACGTAGAGAATCTTGGCCTCCTGCCCCGAGCCGGTTTCGTAGTTGAGGTTGAGGCCGAAAGCCCCTCTCCAAGCCGTGAGCGAATAGTCAGTCTTGCCCAGATAAGTACGCTGCGGTTTGAGCGAGATGATGGTCGGGTCGGCTACCCGAAAGTCGCGTGCGACGAGGTTGAGCGAAAGCTGGCTTTGCTTTGAAAATTGGCACAAACTGTTGACATTCAACTCATTGGCAATGGTGCTTTTCTTAAAATCTCGCCCGTCGGAGGCAAAATCCGTGCGGGTTTGCGCCGCAGAGCCAAAATGAAACCGTCCTTTTTCGGCTGGAAAATCGACATAGATTTTGCCCAATTGGTAGTCAAAACTGGTTTTGCCCAACGAGTCAGTGGCCGTGGTAGGCCGTCGCTCGTTCCGCTCTTTTTCAAAATAGATGCCCGCTTTCAGCCCGGTTTTCTTGTCCAGAATTTTTGATAAATCTGCTTTTGGTCGAAAGAACCTCGTCCGTTCGCCTTGCCCGGTCGAATTCAAAAGGCTTCCGTCGCCGCGTAGTGTCCAGCCGTTTTTGGTAAGGAAAATGGAGCCGCCGTGCCTCGTCCCGTCGAAGAATCCCGCCCGGTTGAACAGCCCGAAAGAATAGCCGACAGAAACCTCCCGCCCCTTTTTCAAAGAAACGCTCGACGTGACCAACTGCTCGACGGCAGGCGACGTGCATTTGTCCACGTTCCAATCGCGGCTGAACTCCGCTGCGCGGTATGGGTTGATGGGCAGGAAATTCCGACTCGTCAATTCGTAGCTTATGCCGGTTGCAAGCTCGAAGCTCTTCTCCCTTTTGCCTAAAACCATCGAGTGCGCCCAGCCCGTCCGCAGTGCGAATCCGACGTCATCGCCCGAGTCGCGATTGGAAAAACGGTTGAGGTCGCGGCGGCTGACGGCTACCTCTGCCGAGGCTTTGCCGTTTCTAACTGGTTGAAAATCAGTGCCGAAAGTGAAAAGCTGCAACTGCTGCGGCGAAGCCAATCTGATTTGTGGAATGTAGTTTCCGCGCCGTTGGCAGGTCGCTTCATCCGGCGCGGCCCAGCGGAAGACGCGACCGTTCGCGCTGCTAGACACGAGCAAGTAGTCGCCTTGCCCCATCGCGACTTCCGAGAATTTGGCTGAAAACCGGGCGCTGTCCGGGTTTGTCGAGAAGACCAAAACCGAATCGATCAGCAGCCCGCATGCCGTCGTGTCCACCAATTTGTAAAGCACCCGGTCGGCGGCGAAGCTGGCCGTGTCGATGCCGCTGGCCCACACAGTTTGTTCGCCCGCGTCGCGCAGGGCCTGTCGGGCGGCGGGCGAGAGGTTTTGCAGCGAGCCGCCGCTTTTCGAATCTTGCTCGCTGTAAACGTGGCCGAAAACCCGTGCCTTTTTCATGCGCCACTCGCTCCCAACCGCGAGGGTCGAGCGCAAAAAATCCTGGTCGGCATACTCAAACTCCACAATCACCCGACTGGCGACGGTGATGATGCGGCGACTGGTGAAGCTGATTTCGCCTAGGTTGTAGTCGACCACATAATCGTCCTCGATGCCGCGCCGGAGGAGCTGACCGTCGAGCCAGACCTTCTCTGTCCCGGCGAGGACGACGATAAAGCGTTCATTTTCAGCACCTTGCAAACGGTACGGCCCCTGGTTCCCCTCGCCAACTGTCAAAGTTTGTCGTGAAAACTTGCCTTTCGCCACCCCGATGGCCGCTTGAACTTGGAGGGTGTCGCGTTTCGGTTTCGGGCCGTCGGGCGTGTGCCAGTCGATGGCCGCGCCTTTTGTCTTTTTGAAAAAGCGAGTGAAATACCCGGCCGATTGTAGGCTGTTCGCGGTCGAAGACTGGCTGCTCGACAATCCTCGCCGGGTGCCGAGATCGAAATCCCCTGCCAGCAGAGTGGCATTCTTTCGGCTGATTTGGATGTAAATCCGGTCGAACTCCTGCAACTGCCGCGTCGTCCCCTCTGGCTGGACGGGGATTGAGTTGTCCGAAATGGCCGCCCGGATGGTCAGATCGTCGCCAATGCGGCCGTCCATCTGGAGGTTGAGGTTGGAGTTGAAGGCAAGGTTTTGGCTGTTGCCGATGGAAAAGCCTCGGGTGTAGTTGCCAGTATATCGAATGCCGGGCGCATCGAACAGATCCTTTTGCGCCTCGAACGGGGAGAAATCATAGGCAATGGCATCGCGCTCCTCCCTTCGTTGGATTTTGGCAGAATCGAGCCGTGCAAATTTTTTCTCGAAGTCGAAAGGGAAGCTCCGCCAACTGGCTTGGAGGCGAGTGGTTTCGGGGAAGGCTTGTCTAAACCGTTGGTTGTCAACCCTCAACACTCCACCTTTTATCTCATAAAATGAAGTTGCGACGGTTTGTCCACTTGCCGAATCGGTTAAAACAAAACTGCGAGGGTCGATGGAAAGACTGTCGAGTTGATGGAAGGGTCGGTCGGCGGCGAGGTTTTTTTGATGAAAATTGGAAAGCCCCGGCTGCTGTCCAGCAACTGAAATCCACAAAACCAGAAACAGGAAAAGGGTAAAAGTTCTCTCCATGCCGCGCCCCGGAATTGCGGGGGTCAACGGCAAAGTTCGGGTCAAAATTTGCCCACGGCCAACCTTTCAAGTCCGGCCGGTCAACCTGCCGATGCGGGTTTGGCTTGCTCAATTTCAACTTTCCAGCCCATGCTCTCCATCAAAACTTGGAGCGTTTCAATGTTTCTCATCCCTTGCTTCGTCGCCTCGTTCATCAGATTGCTTTGCAGGGCGGCTTGTTGGATTCGATTTTTAGCATCCGCTTGGATTCGGTTGTAGTCGTCCGTCGAGAAGGAGTTGAACATCCCCTCCGTGATGTCGTAGTAATCGACTGAATGGTCTATGCTCAAAATCTCTGGCTTGGGAAGGTTGCCAATTTTCAGCAACTTTTGCTCGGGCAATGCGTCGAGCTTCACCTGTTCAAGGTTGTAGCCTACGGAGACTTTTGCTTTCACTCTGACCAGTGCTTTTTTCGAGAAGATGCTGAAATCGTACCCCCTGAAATCTTTGTAGTCAAAAACCTCGGCGAACTGTCCCTCCACCGTCACCAGCTTACAGACCTGCCGGATTTGCTCGAGCATGACCGTGGCGTTTGTGGTCGAGTGGGTTTCGGTTTTTTCAAACCAGCACCGCTTCAGCCAAATGCCGCTGCAAAAGGCAGCGACCAGCAAAAGCAGGGTTGTGATTGAGTTGAGCGAGAGCGGTCGGCGGCGAGTAGTTTCTTTTTCCACAGAAAGGGAGTTTTGGGAACAAAAAAACGGCAGCCGCCGAAGCGCCTGCCGCCGAATTGAGAAAAATTATACCCTGTCTCTTTGGGTTCCGATGGGTGCAAGCCCGATTCGTCTGGGGCATTGACGGGGTGACTTTGAGCCACCCCGTCAATCATCGCCCCTTTCAATCACGGCTTGCGAACAGGGGTGTTCCGTTTTCTCAAAACTCGTCCTCTTCGTCGACAACGACAGGCTTGGGCGACGGTCGGCCGGTGTTGCCGACGTACCGCTCCTTGATTTTCTGTTCAATCTCATGCGCCACCTCCGGGTTGTCGGCCATGAAAGCCTTCGCCGCGTCGCGGCCCTGCGCGATTTTGGCCCCGTTGTACGCGTACCATGCGCCACTCTTTTGCAGAATGTCGAGATCCGAGCCGAGGTCGACGAGTTCCCCGTTTTTCGAGATGCCCTCGCCGAAGATGACGTCGAACTGTGCGACGCGGAAAGGCGGTGCCAGCTTGTTCTTCACCACTTTCACCTTTACTTGGTTGCCGACGGTATTGCCCTCCTTGTCTTTGAGCGCCGCGCCACTCTTGCGGATGTCGAGGCGAAGCGAAGCGTAGAACTTCAGTGCGTTGCCGCCGGTGGTCGTCTCGGGGTTGCCGAACATGACCCCGATTTTCTCCCGAAGCTGGTTGATGAAGATGCAGGTGCAGTTCGTGCGGCTGATGGTGCCGGTCAGTTTGCGGAGAGCCTGAGACATGAGGCGGGCGTGGAGGCCAACCTTCGAATCGCCCATCTCGCCCTCGATTTCGGCGCGGGGCACGAGCGCGGCGACCGAGTCGACCACGATGATGTCGATGGCACCGGAGCGGATAAGGTTCTCGGCGATTTCGAGCGCCTGCTCGCCGTTGTCAGGCTGGCTGATGAGAAGCGCTCCGACGTCCACGCCGAGCTTCTCTGCGTAGAAGCGGTCGAAGGCGTGCTCCGCGTCGATGAACGCGGCGGTGCCGCCCATCTTCTGGCACTCGGCGATGGCGTGGATGGCGAGCGTCGTCTTGCCCGAGCTTTCGGGGCCGTAGATTTCGACCACGCGGCCTTTCGGCATGCCGTTGATGCCGATGGCGATGTCGAGGCCGATGGAGCCGGTCGGGATTGCCTCGACGTCCGACAGGTTCTTGTCTCCGAGGCGCATGACGGTGCCTTTGCCGAAGGTCTTGTCGATTCGCTCGAGCGTTGTTTTCAGTGCCTGGAGCTTGGCTTCCTTGTCTTTTGAATCAGTGGCCATTTCTCAATTCTTTTTGAAGATGAAGGGTATCAATTTTGATGGCACAAATCTAAACAACTTGTGTCCATAAACTCCAAACTATTTTTGTAAAAAATTTTATCGAAATTGTTTTGAAACAACCTTTCTGATTGTAAATCAATTATTTAGATCGACAAAAAATTTTTCTGAAAATATTTTAAAACACGATTCCTCTGCAGTCAATTGCCCTCCGGCCGCCCTAAAATCGGGCCGAAGCCAGCAGCCCGGCGGAGCGAATCGGCCGCCAGTTTGTCCACCATCGTGGGCCGCGCCGACCCCAAATCCGACAGGTCGGGCTGCCCCGCATCGATCCATGCGGTGTACCACGCGCTCGAAACGGCGTGTATCGCAGCCCGCATCCGCCGCTCGACCATGCCGCCGAGGGCCAGTTGGAAGGCGGCCGAGAACTCGCGGCTCGGGGCCAGCACGAGCTGGTTTCCGCGCTCGTCCATCGCCAGTTGGCGGTCGGCGGGGAAGCTGTCTCGCACGTGCTTTTCCGCCCAAAAAACGCTGTCGACGAGCCGGTGGCTCTCCATCGCCGCCGCCCAGAAATAGCCTTGCGGGTCTTCGAGGTACTCTGGTTTTCCAACCATGTAGTCATATTGCTTATCGGCGAAAAGCTCGGGCAGGCGGCTCTCCCAAAAGGCATGGAGGCCGGTCTGGCCGGTTTTTTGGCCGTCGTAGTTGCTCGTCGTGTGGAGCGGGACGTGCGCGTCGCCGATGTAGTGGCCAAAGTCGGCGGCGAGGCGAAGGATTTTTTTCGCGTTCCTTTCTCGAAAGGCGTTGGTCAGTCGCCGCTGCATGAGCGCGAGGTGCCACGGCACGATGCCGTGCTCCGTCAGGTGTTCGACGGCCCACGCCTCGCGCACGCAATGTTCGCCGAGGCCCGACTGGTCGAGCCAGTTTTGGAGGCTGTCGGCGGGGAGTTTCCATCGCTCGTCGTGGAAACGGGGGAGCATCTCGGCCCGCCAAAAGCTGCCCAACTGCTTGATGTTCAACGAGTTTAGCCGAGCAAAGCCGCCGCTGCGAACCTCCCAGAGCGGCAGCATCGTGTCGAAGCGGACTGCCCGCGCCTCCTCGATGGCCGAGACGAAAAGGCGCACCGTGTCGCCATTGTCGAGGACGGCAAGCCAGTCGCTATATAATAAGGTGGCATCGGCCCACCCGCGCGGCGGCGGCGTTTTCCACGCGTCGAGGTCGATGAAATGGCGCGGTGCCTCGTATGGGTCGGCGTATCGGCGCAGGTCGGGGTCGGTCGCGTGGTCGGTGAGCCACTCGATGTTCTTTTTGAAAAAGATGCCCATCTCGGGCGGGAGGGTGAGGACGGCGAGGCGGTTGATGCGCTTGTGGGCGAAAAAGCCCCAGTTCGGTTGGGGATTTGGGACTGTGGATTGTCGATTGGGCAGCGGCACAGGGGAATCCGCAGTCCGCAACCCCAAATCCACAATAGAAAAGACGAGGAGGGCGAGGAGCAGTCGGTGCTTCATAAATAGGAAGGTTGGTTCAAATGTAGAGACCCGATTCATCGCGGCTGCCGCCCGCTCGTCGGGCTACCTTCGCCCCCGGTCAACCGCCGTAAGGGCAGCAACCGCGTCAACCGCGGCGGCAGCTTCGACAACATCGCGTCGAACTACCGCTCCGCCAACCGCAACAACAACTCGCCGTCGAACCGGAATAGTTCGCTCGGCCTCCGCCTCGCCCGCCAGCTCACAGGAAAGCCGGACGGCATCCACTGAACAGGCGGTTGTCCAGTTCCCAATCTTTTTTGGGACGAAAAGCCCCGGTTCGCCCGGGGCCGGGGCGGCGGCATTAGTAGTCCCCGTGGATTCGGGGTTCGAAACACCCTCCGCCCCATTTTTTCCTTTTTTCGAAAAAAATTTTCCGCCAAAGGCGGATTTTGGTTTGCTGCGCCCACAGTCGCCATGAGGCCGCCTCCGGTTCGCCGTCGGTCGTCCCTCCCTCCTTGCTCTCCTCCGGCCGCCTCATAGCTCTATTTCTTTTTTTGCTCACAGGAAAGCCGGAGCGAGCAAGCCACCTCACTGGCGGGCGAGGCGGAGGCCGAGCCAAGCAAGCCGATTGGGCGGCGAGTTGTAGTAGCGGTTGGCGGAGCGGCAGTTCGACGCGATGTTGACGAAGCTGCCGCCGCGGTTGACGCGGGCGCTGCCCGTTTTTGGCCCAGTCGGGTCATTTTGCGCCGCACTCGGGTAATCACCGTACCAGTCGTTGCACCACTCTCGCACGTTGCCGCTCATGTCGAAAAGGCCCAACTCGTTGGCCTTCAACCCGCCGACCGGATGGGATTTGCTGCCTTCATTCCAACCGACCTCTTTCAAATTGTTGCCGCCTGCGTATTGAAAATGCTTGCTTCGGTTTCCGCCCCGGGCGGCGAACTCCCATTCGGCCTCGGTGGGCAGGCGGAAGTTTCTGCCAACGAGGGCGTTCAGATTTTTGATGAAATCCTGCGCGTCGTTCCAACTGACGTTTTCGACGGGACATTGGTCGCAGCCTTTGTTTTCAGACGGGTTCTCGCCCATCACGGCCTGCCACTGGGCTTGCGTCACCTCGTATTTTGAGATGGAAAAAGAACCGACGGTGACAGTGTGCAGCTTTTCGTTAGTCTCGCAATCGCCATCTCGTCCCTCCTTGCAGCCCATCTCAAACGTCCCGCCCTCGACGCGCACCATGCCGTCGGCGATGGTTTTGATGATGGCCTCGCGGTCTTTTGAACTTTCGGCGGGCGGGGTTTCGGCAGGAGGTTCGTTGGGCTTCGGTTCCTCTTTTTTGGGGACGGGAGTTTCGCCGAAGCTGGGTTTCTGCTCGGCGGACGGGGTTTCGGTTTTGGGTTTTTGGTCAAGTTGATTGGGCTTTTCCTCCAAAACCGGGGGCTTTTGAGATTGAACCGGCTTTTGCTCGGCCAGTTTTCCCTCCTCTTTCGGCTGCACGACCGGGCCGGTTTTATTCTCCTTCGGAGGAATATTTCCAGATTCAGGCGGCTGGTTTTCCAAATCATTCCACACCACCATCTGCGCCTCTGGCTGCGTCGAAAGAGACTCGACCAGCTTCTCGCGGAACTCGCTTT
>JBGAWE010000081.1:0-17033 GCA_044227705.1 Saprospiraceae bacterium | reverse complement strand
TTGAAAAAGAAGCTCGGCCAGCTCGAGAGCTTCTTTCACGGAAGAAGTTCGGGGTTGGACCCGCTTGTGAGTTTCGTTCAAAAAAACTTGCTCGTGCGAGGCGAAGAGGTTTGGGAAGTAACGGAATTGCCGCTCGCCGGCAGCGGCTTCTTCCTCCTCGACACCGGCCAGCGGCGGCAGGCCAAACTCCTCATCGACTGGTTCAACGAGCGGTGCCGCGACCCGCACTTCACCCGCAACCTGGAGGACAACCTGTTGGTTTTCAATCAGTTGGCCATCGACAGCCTTCTCGACGGCGACGCGGATGCGCTGTTTGAACAGATGCACCTCATCTCTGATTTTCAGTTCCGCCACCTGCCGCCGATGGTGCCCGAGTCCGTCCGGACGGCGTGGCTTGACGGGCTGGCCTCGGATGTCTTCAAACTGAAACTCTGCGGCGCGGGCGGTGGCGGATTCATGCTCGGCTTCTCGAAAAACTGGGCCGCGACCGTCGAACGGCTGGCAGGTTTTGAGCTGATAAAACTTTGACCCGACAACCAATTCAGATGAAAGACGTCAAAGACAACTTCTCCGCCCAAGCCGCGACTTACGCCCAGTTCCGCCCGACGTTTCCGCCCGAGCTTTTCGAGTTTTTACTGGAAAAAACCACCGGCCGCACCGCCGCATGGGACGTCGGAACCGGCAACGGACAGGTCGCCGCCATCCTCGCCGAGCATTTTGAAAAGGTCGTCGCCACCGACATCAGCGAGGCTCAACTGGCCCACGCCGAGCGGCTGCCCAACATCGAGTACCGCCTCGAACGGGCTGAAAAGGCCGCCTCGCCCGACCAATCCTTCGACCTGATCACCGTCGGGCAGGCCATCCACTGGTTCGACCACGATGTTTTTTACAGGGAAGTCCGGCGCATCGCGCGGCCCGGGGCCATCGTCGCGGTCTTCGGCTACGAGCTGCCCGCTTTTGTTTTGGATGAAATCAACCACCGCCTCCTCGGCTTTTACCACGACGAACTCGACGGTTTTTGGGAACCCGAGCGGCGGTTCATCGACGAGAAATACGAGACGCTGCCCTTCCCCTTCGAGGAAATCGAGGCCCCGCAATTCCACATCCCCAACCGTTTCCACCTCCACGAGTTCGAGGGCTACCTGTCGAGCTGGTCGGCCGTGAAGAAGTACGAAAAAGCGCATGGCCGCAACCCCGTCGACCGGTTCATGCTCGATTTGAAGGACATCTGGGGCGGTGAGTTTGCTGTCCAAAAGGCGACGACGCCCGTCCTCCTGAAAATCGGCCGGGTATGAAATCAAAAGGGCCGCGCTGATGTCAGCGCGGCCCTTTTGCCCTTTTCCTTTTGACTTAATTGGAAGGGCTGGCGGACAGCAACTGCGTCAGTTCCGGGCAGTCGTCCACAAAGCCGGGGTCCATGTGGACATAGGTCGTCTTCGTCTTGTCGGCCATCCAAGTGTTCATGTAGTTCCCCTTTTTCTGTTCGAGGCAGGCCTGCTGGATTTTGTTGTAGTCCGTTTTGAGGTCGGCCTTGTGCGGCTTCGAGCGCGAGGTGAGCATGACGAGGCGATAGAATTGGTCGCCGCTTTCGTCCTTAAAAAGAATGGGCGCCGAGAGCTTCCCTGTCTCGAGCGCGTCGACGGCGAAATAGATGTCGGTGTCGAGGTCGGCCAGCTCGAAAAAGGTGTTTCCCGATTTGGGGTTGGTCACGCGGCCGTCGTTGTTGAAGGACTGCGTGCTCTTGTCGCCGATGAGCTTGAGGGCGGCGGAAAAAGTCAGTTTGCCGGACTCGATTTCGGTTTTCACGCTGTCGAGCCGCGTTTTTGCGAGGGTCAAATCCTCTTTCGTGATGGTCGGTTTTATCAAGATATGCTGTGCGTGGATGCTGTTCCCGCGCCTTTCCACGAGCTTGATGATGTGGAAACCGAACGGCGACTCGACCACTTCCGAGACCTGCCCCGGTTCGAGGTTGTAGGCCGACGCCTCGAACTCGGGAACGAACGTGCCGCGCTTGACAAACCCCAGGTCGCCGTTGGCGAGCGCCGAGCCGGGGTCTTGCGAGTATTTTTTGGCGAGGTCGCCGAAGCCCTCGCCCTTCATGATGCGGTCGCGCAGGTCGGTGATCTTGTCGAGGGCAATCTTGCGCTGCGTCGCGTTGACCGTCGGTTTCAGCACGATTTCGCGGTATTCGACCTCGCTGTTGAAATACGGCAGACTGTCCTTCGGGATTTGGTTGAAAAAAGCCCGCACCTCGTTCGGCGTGACCTTCACGGCCTCGATAACCTGTTGCTGCATCTTCTGCGCGACGAGTTGGCTGCGCATATCCGCCGTCACCTGCTCGCGCATCGTGCCGACCGAAACCCCATAGAACTCCTCGAAACGAGACTCATCGCCGCCCATTTGCGCGATGATTCTGTCAAAGCGGGCATCAACTTGCGCATCGACTTCTTCTTCAGTTACTGTTACTGAATCCAAACGTGCTTGATTAGTCAAAAGCTTCTGAATCAGCAGCTCCTGAAATATCCCGCAGCGATAACCTTCGGGCAATTTCGACTGGCGCGTGGCTGCATAGGCATACTGCTCCTCGACCTCGCTCAACAAGACGATTTCCTGTCCGACATTGGCAACAACCTTGTCAATGACCATTTTCGGGGTTTGTGCAACAGCCGCATGAGCGGCTATGAGCAATAGTGCAATTTGAATTGATTTCATAAGTAGAACAGCATTTATGCTGTGAGCTTTTTATTGGTGAAATTCAATCACAGCATGAATGCTGTGCTGCTAAAAGACCTTTACGTTCTCTCTTCTGATTTCCTGGTTGTAAAGATCGTTCTGCCACTTGTTGATGAGGTCGATTTTCCGCCGGTGCAGAATCATCGCCTCGATGCGGCTCCTTGCCTGCTCGAACGGCGCAGCATCCCCGGCCGATGCCCCTTCGAGGACGCGGACGTAAAAAACATGGCCATCACCCCGCGTCGTGAAATCCCTTTTCGAGAGCGAACCGCTCGACAACGCGCCCTTCGGCAGAATCGCGGCCACCTCGTCGAGGTTGTACCATTTCGAGGGGTCGAGGAGCGCGGTTTCGGCGTGCCGCTTCGCCCAAGCGCGGAGGTCTGCGAGGCCCTCGGCCCCCTGTTTTTGCCAAGCCGATTGGAGGTCGGACTGGTCAACAACGGGCGATTTTGTCTTGATGATCAAACACCTCAAAATGGAACCCGGCAGCACGAACAGGTCGCGGTTGTCGTCGTAAAACTTCCGAACCTCCGACTCCCGTAGCGAGGTGTCGAGCTTTTCCCCATAGATCTGCTCCTCGTACTTGTGCCGGATGAGCGAGGCGCGGTAGTCGCGCACCAGCTCGTCGATGTTGAGGTCTTGCGGCAGGTTGCGCTCGGCCTCGTACTCCATCAGCTCGGCCCTTGACCAGTTGGCGACATATGCCGCGATGGTCGCCGAGCTGTCCGCCCGCGTCATGCCCGCCGGGAACATCCCCTCCATGTCGCTCAACCAGAGGCTCTTTTGGTAGACGCGCGCCAGCTCGCGGTCGCCGGGCAGGCGGCCTTCGTTCTTCTTTTTGCAGTGTAAAAAGAGGAGAGGGACGAGGAGGAAGATGGCTGCAGCCTTTCGCATAAAATCCTGATTTTCAACAACTTGGCCGTTGCCTGCATCACGGCCGTTTCCCGACCATGCCCTTAAAGACCGCCTCGTTCAAAGTGATTTTGTAAGCCTTCCGCAAGTCCTCGACCCACTGCTTTTCAAGATAATCTTGATAGTCGGCCACCGCATACCCCCGCGCCTCGGCCAGCGACTTCGACTGTACGGGCAGGATTTTCACCACCTTTTTGACGGTCGTCGGCGCGTCCTTCTCGCCCACAATCGGCTGGCTGACCCAGCCCGCCTGCCAAGTGATGGGGTCTTTCAGCTTCGACTTCTCGATGGTCTTCTCCGTCACCGCGACGACCTCGCCCTTCTTGTTGAACTTTTTGAGAACATCGGCCGACGGCTTCTTGGCGATGGACTTCAAAATCTTGTCGCGCTGTTTCAGGTCGGTCGTCTTGATGGAGTAAGTGGCTACGACGGCCCGCTCCTCCCACTGGTACTTGTCGCGGAGGTTCGAGTTGAAATATTTTTCGAGGCCCGCCGAGTCCTGGTTGGCCTTGTCCCAAACCAGCTGTTTCGTCGCGTCGAAAAGGAGGATGCCCTCCTCGTACTCGCGCATCAGGTTTTTGAACTCGGGATACTTCTTGTCGAGCTGCGTCTCCTCGTATTTGAGGCAGCTTTCGCCCACAAAATCTTGGTAGAGCTGCCCCGCGACCTCCGCCGAAGTCGCCACCCCGATGCCCTTCATCCGTTGCCGCCCGGCGCGAACGCAATACTCTTCCATGTCTGCGACCGTGAATTTCGCCCCGCTCGAGAAGCTGAAAAGCACGTCCTGCGGCTTCTGCTCCGACGGCTTCCACCGATAGGTGAGGAATACGGAATCGACCAGCCCGGCCGCCCATTTGTTGAAAACCTCCGTGTTTTCCTTGAAGCCGCCCTCTCGTTTGATGCGGGCAATCATGCTCTTTTTGGCCATTTCCGAGCGGCCGTCCTTTTTGACGCGCTCCGTCAAAACCCGCTTGGCCTTGTCGAACGGGTCGATGCCCTTGCGGCTGACGCGCTTGATGATGTGGTATCCGATGCTCGTGGCGACGGGCTTCGAGTATTCGCCGTCCTTCGTCAAAGCAAATGCCGCGTCCTCGAACGCCTTCTGGTATTTGTTGATGCCGAACGAGCCGACGTATCCGCCCTTCGGAGCCGTCATCTTGTCCTGCGAGACGGCGGCGGCCAGTTGGTCCCAGTTCGCGCCGCCCTGCAAGGCGTTGTAGACCGAGTCGATTCGACGACGGGCGACCTCGGCCTTCTCCTCCGAGTCCCCCTTCCGAATCAAAATCTGGGCGACCTCGACCTCGCCATAAGCAGGCCGCGTCCCCTCGACGCGCACCACATGGTAGCCGTTCGAAGTGCGCACCGGCGTCGAGCTGATGTCGCCCGGCTTCTGCCCATAGGCCGCGTTTTCGAGCGGGAAGAACCCGTCGGGGAACATCGCCGTGACCCAGCCGATATGCCCCCTGTTGTCCTTCACCGACTTGTCCTCACTGACGGCGACGGCCACATCGTCCCATTTCTCGCCCTTTTTCAGCCGATAAATGCAGTCGATGGCCTTGTTGTAGGCGGCGAGGGTGTCGGCCGGCTTGGCGTTCTTGTCGCAGAGGAAGAAAATCTGACTCAAGTCGACGTCCAGTTTCGTCCGCTCGTAGGTCTCGCGGATGAGCCGGTCTGTAACCTCCTTGTCGACGAGGTAGCTGTTGGCCAGTTGCCGTCGGTATCCGTCCAGTTCCTGTTTGAGGGCGGGCACCGTGTCGAGCTTCATGTCCTTCGCCCGCTGCACCTTGAGCTTGAACTTCTCGTACAAATCGAGGTACTCGCGCAGGCTGGCGTCCGAGAAATCGGCCTTCTCTTGGTTCGTCTTCGCATAGATGTAGCGGAACTCGGAGACCGTGACAGGCGTCTTGTCCACCGAAAAAAGCACGGGGTCGTCGCTCTGCGCGGCCGCCCGTCCGAAAGTTGCAAGCAAGGTGAAAAGGCAAACGATTGGTCTGTTCAACATGGCGAATTGGACTTGTGTAAAGGTATTTTTTGTAAAAAAGCGAGGCGAAAGTAGAAATCGCCGCTGCAATGACCACCGGGCCGAAGGGCTTTGGTTTTTGTTGTCGTTTCGGGCGGGGGCTGTTCCTTTCCGCTCAAATTCGCAAATCTGAAATTCATCCAACCGTCAATCAGCCTCCGCGTCTACGGCATCCGCCATCACGGCCCCGGCTCGGCCCAAGCCCTCGTCCGCGCCCTCGAAGCGCAGCGGCCCGACGTGGTTTTGGTGGAAGGCCCCGTCGATGCGCAGCCCGTCCTGCCCCTCGTGGCCGACGAGGAGATGCGCCCGCCCGTCGCGCTTTTGGTCTACGACCCGGCGGATTTGCGGCGGGCGAGCTTCTTCCCTTTCGCCGAGTTCTCGCCCGAGTGGCAGGCGGCGAGGTTTGCTTTGAGAGGAAAAATCTCCGTCCGTTTCATCGATTTCGAGCCGAAAACAGCCGAAAAGGAAACCTTTTTTGAAAAAAACAAAGCCGCCGAGGATGACGACCCGCTCCTCGACCCCTTCGGCCTCCTCGCCCGGCTGGCCGGTTTTTCCGACCACGAAAGATGGTGGGAGGCGACCTTCGAGCACGCCGTCGAGGCCGCCGATCCCTTCTCGGTTTTTGAAAAATCAACCGAGCTGATGCGCGAACTCCGCGCCGCGAAGTCCCTGCCCGAGACCGAGGAGACCCTGCTGCGCGAGGCGTTTATGAGAAAGAACCTGCGCCTCGCCCTCTCCGAGGGTTTTCGGAACGTGGCCGTCGTCGTCGGGGCTTGGCACGCACCGGTTTTGGAGGATGTGCAGCTTTTTAAGGAGAAAGATGACACGGCCCTGCTCAAGCCCTTTTTGAAAAAGCAGAAGCCAGCCGCCGCCTGGATCCCCTACACGTTCGAGCGGCTAGCGGTGCGCTCGGGCTACGCAGCCGGGGTGCAAAGCCCTGTCTGGTATCAACTCCTTTTTGAAAACCGAAAAGAGGCGCCCATCCGCTGGCTTTTGGAGGCCGCGCGCCTCATCCGAGAGCAGGGTCTCGATGCCAGCCCGGCCCACGTCATCGACGCGGCGAGGCTGGCAGAAGCGACCGCCGCGCTGCGAAACCTGCCCATCGCCGGGCTGGAGGAGCTGCGCGAAGCCGCCCAAGCCACCCTCGGGCACGGCGGCCCCGAAAAGTGGCAGCTCGTTGAAAATCAACTGGTTGTGGGCAACCGAATGGGCCAGGTGCCGCCCAATTCGCCGACCGTCCCGCTACAGGCCGACTTTGAAAAGCAACTGAAAAGCCTCCGCCTCGGCGAACTTTTGAAAAGCCCGGCGGCCATCGACCTCGACCTCGATTTGCGGCAGGAGCCCCAACTGAAAAAGAGCCGATTCCTCCACCGCCTCGACCTTCTGGGCCTCGGCCTCGCCTTTGAAAAAGAGGCGAGCGGCCGCGAGCAAGGCTCCTTCCATGAATACTGGGAGGCGAAATGGGAGCCGGAAATCGCTCTCCGCCTCATCGAGCGAGGCATCTGGGGGCCGACGGTCGAGGAGGCGGCCGCCAATTTTTCGAGGAAGAAACTGGCCGACATCGGCTCGCTGTCGCTCCTCGTGAAACTCCTCGACGCGGTGATGAAGGCCGATTTGCCGATGCTCGTCGCGCCCGCCCTCGCCGCCCTCGAAGACCTCGCCGCCCTGACCACCGACGCGGTCGCATTGGCCGATGCGGTGCCGCCGCTCGTCCGCGTGGTGCGCTACGGCTCTGCGCGGCGGGCCGACGTCGAGGCGGTCGAGGCGGTCCTCGGAAGCGTTTTCCCTCGCGTCTGCATCGGCCTGCCGGGGGCAAGCTCGGGACTTGCGGAAGAGGCGGCGGACGAGGTTTCCCAAAAAATCGGGGCCGTCAACCGCGTCGCCGACCTCATTGCCGACTCGTCGAAACTCTGGCTGGCCGCGCTCTCGGGCATTGCCGAAGGCCAAAGCTCGTCGCCCAAGCCGGCGGGGTTGGCAGCGCGGCTGCTGTTCGATCGACAGTTTTTTTCAAAAGAAAAGGCGGCTGCGGCGATGTCCCTCGCGCTCTCGCGGGCGAGCGGGACACAGGCGGCCGGGCTTTGGCTCGAGGGTTTTTTGAGCGGCAGCGGCCTGTTGCTCGTCCACCAGCCAGCCCTCTGGGAGATTTTGGACGAATGGGTGGGCGGCCTTTCCGACGAGATTTTTAGGGAGGCGCTGCCGCTTTTGCGGCGCACGTTCAGTCGATTCGCGCCGCCCGAGCGGCAAAAACTGCTCGAACTCTCGGCCAGCACGGGCGGTGATTTTTCAAAAAAAGAAGCGGCCGCAACGAGCTTCGACCTGGAAAAAGGGCGGTCGGTGCTGCCGTTGCTGCGAGAGATTTTGGGCGGCTGATGGGATGCCCCATCCTTTTCATTTCCTTCCAAAGGATTGACTTTCAACCACTTATACTTTCGCCGACCGGCTTAATCCGCGATTAGGCCGCGATTAGCCCCCCTTTAGGCCCGATTAATTGGCGGCCGCTGGGGGTGCCTCCAACTTTGTCCCAGGTTTGAGAGAAATCACTGTCCAATTCTTCCAAATAGAAATTTTTCAACCGCACTCCGGCGGCCGGTCGCCCCCTCTCGAACCCGACAGACCGACGGAGGCAAAAACCAAATCTTTTCAGTCATGGCAAAGATCAAGTTCGAGGAGAACCTCGCCAGCCCGACCTCTTTCCGCATGCTCAAGTGCACCGCCGCCATCCTCTCCGAGGCCTTCGACCCCGAGAGCGACGACGACTGGGCGGGCAACGCGGCCAACCCGTCCAACTCCATCATCCAGACGGACCAGGAGATCACGTTCAACTTCAAGTGGGGCTGCGCCGGCATCCTCGTGCAGAGCCTCTGCGGCACCTGGAACGTGCAGGTCTACCTCGAGCAGATGGGAGAGAACGAGTTCGGCCTGCCGGGCGCCCGCGTCGACATCCCGTTCGAGCCGGTGAGCGGCCACCAGTACGACGTCAACATCGTCGTGCGGCCCAACGTCATCCCGGCGGGCCTCTACCGCGCCGTGGCGGCCATCACGCTCGTCTCGGAACACGGCAAGCCGCTGCCGGTGGCCGGTTTCGCCGACTTCGGCCTGCTCCAGTTCTACACCGCCTGAACGCGGCCTGAACGCCCCCCAAAACGGGCGCCGACGGGCTGGCCGACGAGGCTGGCCGGGCGCCCGTTTTACACGGGGGATTGGGGCCAGGGATTGTGCCTCAAAACACGAACCGAGCCTTACAAACCTCTCATTATCAACCATTTAAAAACGACCGAGCCATGAGTGCCCACAGAGATCAGTACGATTTTTCCCGGCCCAGCACGAGCGGCCGCGCCGGTTTCGAGCCGATCGCCGACTCGGAAACGGGCCTCCACCTCTTCCACTTCAACGACCAGAACGGGCAGCCGCTCCTCTTCAGCCAGCCCTATGAAAGCCCCGCGAAGCGCGACAACGGCATCGACTCCGTCGAGAAGAACCGGTCGGTGCCGGGCCGCGTCGTGACCTCGAAGGTCGAAGGTGGGTTCGCCGTCATCGTCCGCGCGGGCAACAACCAAGAGATCGCCCGCAGCCGCCCGTATGCGACGGCCGAGCTTTCCGACGCGGTGAAAAACATCGTCATCGGCCTTGCCGTCGGCGGGGAGGCTGCCCAAAAAGAGGAGAAAGCGGCCGCCCAGCCCCACCCGGTCGCCGCCCCGAAAACCGTTGAGCCTGTCTCCTCCAAAGCCGAGACGGCGGCCCGCCATGCGTTCAAAATCTCTTTCTATCAAACGGGGGAGAACGAGGCGTTTCAGGGCAAAATCGAGCATGCGGCCTCCAACGAGAAGGCGGTCTTCACGGGTGCCGACCTTGATGCCATTGGGTCTTTTATCCAAAAAATCGCCCCCGGCATGGCCCGGCCGCAGGCCTCTGCAATGAGCAAGCCCGCGCAATCGAGCGGGCCGGTAACGGCTTTCATGGAAATGAGGCCAAAAACGGCCGCGCCGGTTGTCGAGGAAAAGCCCATTGCCGCCGAGAAAAAACCGGCGCCTGCCGCCGACACGCCGATGAAATCAGGCGAGCCTGTCTACGTCGTCATCGGCGGGGGCAAGGTCGCCCAGCCGCAGCCCGCCCGGCGGATGCGCACCATCGCCGTCGCCAACCTCCGATTCACGGGGGTTGACACGTCGCCTGTCGTCGAAGAAAATGAGGACGATTCGGCCGTTTCGCAAGTGGAATCTTCCCACCCGCCGACCGTGCGCACGACGGTCTCGGCGGCACAGGCCATCGTCAACGCGGCCCTGCGCCCGGCAACGGCGGATAGTGCGCCCGGACTGACACAAAAGACCTGCGTCATCACCCCGCAGCAGCGGTTTTCGGAGGCTCCGAAGGCCTCCTCGAGCCTGCCCGCCCATGTTTTTGTGCTGCCCGAGCAGCAGTTCAAGCCTATGAAAACCGGAATCCCCGCGCGGCTCATCGAGCGGGTCCTCGACCCGGCGGGTTCGTCGCAAAAAACGGTCTCGAATGCACCGCCCCTTGCGCCCGCCGCAATGCCGCCGGTTGCAGCAAAGCCCGCCGCCCCCAAACCGGTCGCGCCGAAAAGTGGCACGACCACCCATTTCATCGGGGAGGCCAAGCCCAAAACAGCCGTCCCCCGAGCTGCCACATCTCCAGCCATCCGGCGCGTCCTCGACCCCGGCACCATCCCGGCGAACCTGGCGAGCACGAAAAGGTCGGTTTACTACGTCGGCTGACAGGTTTCGGAGCACCACCGAATTTTCGATCTGATTGTCAAAAAAAAAGCCCGCCGGGAAACCGACGGGCTTTTTCATTTAAGCAGATTCAACAGGTTGATTCTCAACAAATTGCGTCGTTGAAAACCACCTTTCTATTCGTTGTCAAGAAAGGGAGAACTCCTTTTTCACCTTGTCGGCCATGTCGAGTTTTTCCCAGGTAAAGGTCTCCACCTGCATCGTCTTGGCCGAGCCGTTGAGGCCGATGGTGACGGTCTTGTGGCCCGGCTGGCGGCCGAAGTGGCCATAGGCCGCCGTCTCTGAGTAGATGGGGTTTTTCAGGCCGAATCGCTTGACGATGGCCGCCGGGCGCATGTCGAACAGCTTTTCGAGCCGCTGGGCGATTTCGCCGTCGGAGAGGCCTTTGACCTTGCAAGTCCCATAAGTGTTGACATAAAGACCGACCGGTTTCGCAACGCCGATGGCATACGCGACCTGCACGAGGCACTGGCTGGCGAGGCCCGCCGCGACGACGTTCTTGGCGATGTGCCGCGTCGCGTAGGCCGCCGAGCGGTCGACCTTCGAGGGGTCCTTTCCGCTGAACGCGCCGCCGCCGTGCGCGCCTTTCCCGCCGTAGGTGTCGACGATGATTTTGCGGCCGGTGAGGCCTGTGTCGCCGTGCGGCCCGCCGATGACGAACTTGCCGGTCGGGTTGACGAAGTACTTGATGTCCTTTCCGAACAGCCGCTGGACGCGGGCCGGGAGGTGCTTCTTGACCCTCGGGACGAGGATTTTCACCACGTCGTCGGTGATTTTGGCGAGCATCTTCGATTCTTCGGCGAAATCGTCGTGCTGCGTCGAGACGACGATGGTGTCGATGCGGCGCGGCTGGTTGCGATCGTTGTACTCGATGGTCACCTGGCTTTTCGCGTCGGGGCGCAGGTACTTCATCTGCTTGCCCTCGCGGCGGATGGCGGCCAGCTCGCGCAGCAGGAGGTGGGCCAGCTCGAGGGGCAGCGGCATGAGGCTGTCGGTCTCGTCGGTCGCGTAGCCGAACATCATGCCCTGGTCGCCCGCGCCCTGTGCCATCTCGTCGGTCTTGCCCACGTCGACGCCCTGCGCGATGTCCGCGCTCTGCTCATGAATGGCGGAAATCACGCCGCAGCTCTTTGCCTCGAACTGATATTCGGCCTTTGTGTAGCCAATCTTCTCGATTGTCTTGCGGACGGTCTCTTGGATGTCGACGTATGCCGTCGAGCGCACCTCTCCGGCGACAACGGCCAGGCCGGTGGTCACGAGGGTCTCGCAGGCGACCTTCGAGTTGGGGTCCTGCATCAAAAACGCGTCGAGGATGGAGTCGGAAATCTGGTCGGCGACCTTGTCGGGGTGGCCCTCGCTGACGGATTCAGAGGTAAAGAGGTACGGCATAAGTATTTGATTTTCAAAGATTTACTTAAAAAAAGAAGCCCGGCTGGCCGGTCTGGTCGCAAAGGTAGAAACCTGTGCCTCCTTTTCCGGCAGCCGGGCCGCTTTTTGGGCCGAGGCAACCTCACAGCGGGTAGACGGCGACTTTGGCCACATAACTCTCCTGCGGGATGGTGGCCTGCATCGAGTCGGGGTGCGGCAGGATGTCGAGGAGGCGGAAGCGGCAGTTGTAGCGCTCGGTCGAGTCGCTCCACGTCAGCTCGCTGACCGAGGCGCCGATGCCGAGCGTGTCGAGGTAGGAGCCGGGCTTCTGGCTGATGACGAAAATGGCGTCGGCGCGGCCCTCCCAGATGCAGGCGAAGCCGTCGGGGCAGCGGCTGTCCTCGAAGACGTTGATGAGCGTCACTTTGATGTCGTTCTGCCCGAACGGCACTTGCTGGTTCATCGGCAGGAGGAGGGTGTCGGCAGTGCCGCCGTTCTCGGGGCCGTCGGGGCCGTCGTCTTTGCAGCCGGAGCAGGAGGAGAGGGCGAGCATGGCCGCCGTGGCGAGTGCTTGAAAAAGGGAATTCTTCATGATAAAAAGTTTTTCCCGACAGACGGAGGCCGCTCCGGTCAGGGTTTGGGCGAGCACCGAGGGCGGCCGGTTTTTAACCTTTTTGCAACGGGCGGCGGGCATTTTCGCGGGTTGTCCCTACCATCGCCGACAAAAACCAGCGCATGCAACCCGAGCACAAACCTTCCACCGTCGCCGAGTACATCGCCGCCGCCGCGCCAGAGGCACAACCGATTTTGGAAGAAATCCGCACGGCCATCGCCGCCATCGTGCCCGCGGCCGAAGAGGCCATCGGATATGGCATCCCGACCTTCAAGCTCGGCGGGCAGAACCTCGTCCATTTCGCGGCTTTCAAAAACCACATCGGTTTTTACCCGACGCCGACGGGCGTGGCGGCGTTCGCAGAGGATTTCAAAAAATACAAGCAAGGGAAAGGCTCCATCCAGTTCCCGCTCGTCGAGCCGGTGCCGATGGAGCTTATCGAGCGGATTGTGCGCTTTAGATTGGCGGAGGTTGAATTGAAATTGGCAAAAAAGAAGGGCCGGTAGCTTGGGCGGCTCACTTCCGCTTGCTCATCCACGCGTGGATGAGAAGGGTGAAATGCACGACGGCCGCTCGAATCTCCTTTATCATTTCTCAAAAAATCAGGCGAAAACGTGCCGCTCCGCGTGGTAGCTCGACCGGACGAGCGGGCCGGACTCGACGTACTTGAACCCCTTCGCCAGCCCCACTTCTCTGTATTCGGCAAACTGCTCGGGGTGGACGTACTCGGCAATCTCGATGTGCATCCGCGTCGGCTGGAGGTACTGGCCGATGGTCAGCACGTCGCAGCCGCTGGCGACGAGTTCGTCCATCGCCTCGAACATCTCCTCGCGGGTCTCGCCGAGGCCGACCATGATGCCGCTTTTGGTTCTTTTTCCGAAAGCCTTCGTGCGGGAAATCTGTTCGAGGCTCCGCGCCCATTTCGCCTGCGGGCGGACGAGGCGGTAGAGCCTCGGCACGGTCTCCATGTTGTGCGAGACGACCTCCTGCCCGGCGGAAATCATGCGTTCGAGCGCGTCCCAATTGGCTTTTGTGTCTGGAATCAGGGTCTCGATGGTGGTCGCCGGGCTGGTCTCTTTCACCGCCCGGACGGTTTGAAACCAAATCTCGGCCCCCCGGTCGGCCAGTTCGTCGCGGTTGACGGAGGTGATGACGGCGTGTTTCACCTTCATCAAACGGATGGCCTCGGCCACGCGGCGCGGCTCATCGGTGTCATATTCGTTCGGGCGCCCGGTCTTCACAGCGCAGAAGCTGCACGAGCGGGTGCAGACGTTGCCGAGAATCATGAAGGTGGCCGTGCCCTCGCCCCAGCACTCGCCCATGTTGGGGCAGTTGCCGCTCTGGCAGATGGTGTGGAGGCGGAACTCGTCGACGATGTCTCGGACGTTGCGGTAGTTCTCGCCGGTCGGGAGCTTGACGCGGAGCCAGTCGGGGCGCTTCTTGCGCGGCGGCTCGGCGATGGGCAGTTCTATCATTTTTCTATCAGAATTGGGCCTCAAATCAGCCTTTTGACCCGAGTCTCGGGCCTCAACAGCAGGTCTTCTTCGAGGTTCAAAAGTAGAACGCCCGGCGTCTTCCCGGCCTCGAAACTGCCAAGTGTGTCGTCGAAGCCGAGCGCGGAGGCCCCATTCAGGGTCGCCCAGCGGAGGAGTGTTTCAAAGTCCACGAAACTTTGGAAGCGGGCGACGGTCTTCATCTCCTCCAAAATCGAGAGCTGCCAGTTGCTCGTCAGGCTGTCGGTGCCGAGGCAGACGCGGGCGTTTTCCGCCAAGAAGCGGCGGTAGTCGGGCAGCCGGTTCTCGATGTAGAGGTTGGCGTTTGGGCAGCTCGCCCAGAAGGTGTTCGGCGACCAGGCCTGTGCCGCCGCGATTTCCTCGCGAGTCGTCAGGGTGTTGTGGACGAAAAGAGTGCGGTTGGCGGGGTTCATGTTTTCCATCGCGTAGACAATCGACGGATGGCCGGTCGGCTGGAAGCCTTCGAGCGGGTTTCCGAAGCCTCGGTAGAATTCCACGAAGCCGCCGGTTTTGTTCAAAAAAAGCTCGGTTTCAGCCCCCGTTTCTTGGTTGTGGATGCTGACGGTCGCGCCGCTTGGCGGGTTGGCTGAATTGATTTTCTTGAAAAGACTTTTTGAGACTGAATAGGGCGCGTGCGGCGCATGGGTCGCCGCCGAGCCGGGCGCGAGGTCGAGTTTTTCAAAAACCGAGCGGCCTTTTTCGAAGACATTGGCTGCGTTCTCCTCTCGAAAGAAGTCGAAAGTTTCGAGGAAGGTGTGCCAGCGGAGGCGGCCCCGGCTCTTGATTGGAAAGGAATCGGCCGTGTTGGAGATGTCGCCGACGGCCACGATGCCGTCATCGAGCATCTCTTTTTCCGCCTGCTCAACGGCTTCGGCGATTTGCTCTGCTGAAAAATTGCCCCGCTTCGTCACCACGCCCGTGATGAACTCGATGAGGCCCGTGCCAGTCGGGACGACTCCTTTCAGATGGGACAGCTCGATGTGGCAGTGCGCGTTGACGAAGCCGGGGACGAGCGCGCCGCGATGTGTTTCGAGGCTGGCCGGGTCGTGGTCGTCGCGCCGGTCGATGGCGAGGATTTTACCCGCGTCGTCGACGACGAGGACGGCGTTTACGCGCGGTGCGGAGGTGACGGGGAAGATTCGGTCGGCGGTTAGCTTTCGCATCTTAGACTTTCAAAAAACGGTCGCAAAAGATTGATTTTCAACCAGTTGAACCTACCGCTCCGCCTTCATCTGTGGAAAGAACAAGACCTCTTGGATCGAAGGCTCGTTGACCAGCGACATCACCAGCCGGTCGATGCCGATGCCCAGCCCGCTCGTCGGCGGCATCCCGTATTCGAGGGCGCGGAGGAAGTCCTCGTCGAGCATCATGGCCTCGTCGTCGCCCCGGGCGGCGAGGCGCAGCTGCTCCTCGAAGCGGGCGCGCTGGTCGATGGGGTCGTTCAGTTCTGAATAGGCGTTGGCCAGCTCCTTTTTGTTGACGACCAGCTCGAACCGCTCGACGAGGCCGGGCTTCGAGCGGTGCTTCTTCGCCAGCGGCGATATTTCCACCGGGTGGTCTATGATGTAGGTGGGCGCGATGAGGTTCGGCTCGACCTTTTCGCCGAAGATTTCGTCTATCAGCTTTCCGTAGCCCATCGACGGCGTGGTTTCGATGTGGAGCTTTTTGCAGACCTCGCGCAGCCCGGCCTCGTCCATGCCCGACACGTCGATGCCGGTGAATTCTTTTATCCCTTCCAAAATCGGGAGGCGGCGGTACGGGCCTTTGAAGTCGACCTCCGTTTCGCCAATCACAACTTTCGAGCTGCCCGTCGCGGCGACGGCGACGTGCTCCAAAAGCTCCTCGACCATCGTCATCATCCAGAAGTAGTCCTTGTAGGCGACGTAGATTTCCATCATCGTGAACTCGGGGTTGTGCGTCCGGTCCATGCCCTCGTTTCGGAACATCTTCCCGATTTCGTACACGCCGTCGAAGCCGCCGACGATGAGCCTTTTGAGGTAAAGCTCGTTGGCGATGCGCATGAAATAGGGCATGTCGAGCGCGTTGTGGTGCGTCGAGAAGGGCCGCGCCGCAGCCCCGCCGTGGATGGGCTGGAGGATGGGCGTCTCCACCTCGAGCCATCCGCGCCCGTCGAAGAACTCGCGCATGGCGCGGATGATGCGGTTCCTTTTGAGGAAGACCTCCCGCACTTTCGTGTTGACCGTCAAATCGACGTAGCGCATCCGGTACCGAAGCTCGGGGTCGGTGAACGCGTCGAAGGTGTTGCCCTCGGCGTCGGTCTTGGCGATGGGCAGCGGGCGCAGGGCCTTCGCCAGCAGCTTTATCTTTTGGACGTGAACCGTCACCTCGCCCGTCTTCGTCCGAAAGGCGAAGCCCTCCACGCCGACAAAGTCGCCGAGGTCGGTCAGTTTTTTCAAGCCTTCGTCAAAGAAAGCTTTGTCCTCGCCCGGGCAGAGGTCGTCGCGGCGCAGGTAGAGCTGGATGCGGCCGCTCGAATCCTGGAGGTTCCAAAAAAGGGTCTTCCCCCCGTCGCGCATGGCCATGACACGGCCAGCGACGCGCACCTCTTGAAAGTTGAGCCGCTCCTTCGAGCCGTCCTCTTTCACCTCCTCCACATAGTTTTCGAGGATGTCTGCGGCCGCCGCGTTGACGTCGAAAAGCTCGGCGGGATAGGGTTCGTGGCCCAGCTCGCGCCAGCGGTCGAGGGTGGAGCGGCGGTAAATCTCTTGGTCGGTCATGTTGTCTTTACAGTTGAAAATCAATGTCTTACCAAAAACCGGCTCCTCAAAACCGGGGCGTTTTCGGCGGCGGCGAAAGTAAAATATATCCCGTTCGTCAATCTGGACACGTCCATCTTCGTCCGCCCGCCGAGGGCTGTTTGGGAGAAGACGAGCCGCCCGGCCGTGTCAAAAACACGTATTTCATAGCTCGGCTTCGCCGCGAAATCGCCGAAGTTCTCGATGACGATTTCCGCCTCGTCGCTTGCCGGGCTGGGTGCCACGTGGATGCCGTCGCCGCATTTTGTGATGAAATCAAACTTGCCGGAAGCAGCCGCCGAGCCGCACATGTTGGAGCTAACCGCTTGATATTCAATGCAATGGAGCCGGTTGTCGGTGAAATCA
>JBGAWE010000431.1:0-2004 GCA_044227705.1 Saprospiraceae bacterium | reverse complement strand
CACGCCGCCCTCGGGCTACTCGGGCGACTTTACCTACACGCTTTACAACGGCAACACAGTCGTGGCCGGGCCGGACAACCTCGGCACAGCCACCCAGAACACCTACACCGGCCTCCCGGCGGGCAACTACACGATTGTCATCACGCTCGACGACGGCTGCACGCAGTCGGCCTCCGCCACCATCGCGCAGCCCGACCCGTTGACCATCCTCTTCCCCATCCTGACCGACCCGACCTGCCCGGGCGCCTCCAACGGCTCCATCTTCTTCCGCATCTGCGGAGGGACCTGGGACGAGGACCACCCCTATCAAGTCCAGCTCTGCGACGCTGGCGGTGCTCCGCTCAACCCGGCCATCGACTTCCCGGTGACGGGCGACTGCTCCATTGGGCAGGCGGTGCGCACCTTCACCGATGCGGCGACGACGCAGGCGCTGTTCAGCTTCCCTGCCAACCCTGCCCGCACCGACCAAGCCGTGTACGACCCGATGAGCTTCCGGATGCGCAGCGTTGCCGGAGCCACGGGCGACGTGGAGGTGCAGTTCACCGTGCCGGCGGGCTATTCGGAGGTGCGGATTCGCGGCCTCTACACCTCCTTGTTCGGTGGCCTGACCCCGGCCGACGACCCGCTGCTCGTCTCGGTGGATTACGGGCCTTACTCCGCCATGATTAACACGGCAGGGCCGAACACACAGATTGTCGTGCACTATATCCCGGTCAACCCGCTGGGCGGCACGGTCGTCAACGTCCGCCTCGCCTCGGTCAACAACAAGCCGGGCTTCCACACCTTCTTCATGCGGGTGGCGGCCTTCGAGGAAGACCTCGCCAACGTGACCATCCCCGACCTCGCGGCCGGCTGCTACATGCTCAAGCTGACGGACGCGAACGGCTGCACGAACTCCTATTCGTTCTGCCTCGACGACCCCGACCCGCTCGGCCTCACCTACACGCCCACCTCGCCCACCTGCCCCGGCCTTTGCAACGGCTCGGTGCAGCTCAACGGCACGGGCGGCACGGCGCCGTACACCTACACGGTGGACTATCAGGGCGACAACATCGGCGAGAACCAGTCGGGCAGCTTCGTCGAACTGTGCGCCGGGGACTACGACCTCACCATCACGGATGTGAACGGCTGCATCTATGAGACCTCGTTCACCATCTCCGACCCGGCCCCGGTCGCGCCGTCCGGGCTTGCCCTGACCGAGCCGCTCTGCAACGGCGACGACAACGGAGAAATCTGTCTCTATGGAACCGGTGGGACGGGCAACTATGACTTCTACCTCTACGATGGGAACGACATGCTCGTTAACTCCTTCAGCGGCAGCAACATTGACCAGTTCTGCACCGACGACCTGCTCTCTGGGAGCTACCACCTCGTCATCACCGACGGCAACGGTTGCTCTTATGAGGATTACATCTTCCTCGGCCAGCCCGACCCGCTCGTGGCGACGCTCGACGGCCCGGTCGTCGACCTGAAATGCCACGACACCGACGACGGCATCATCCCCGGCAACGCGACGGGCGGCACCGGGCCTTACATGTTCTTCCTCGGCGGGACGGACGACGACGGCGACCCCGTCTTCCTCGGCCCACAGGCCAGCGGCAACTTCAACGGCCTCGAGGGCGGCATCTACGTCCTCGGCGTGACCGACGCGAACGGCTGCTATGCAGAGATACAGAACATCGTGGTCGTCAACCCCGATGTGCCCAACGGGAACGCGACGCAGCCGAACGAATCTTGTCAGGGCGGCGAGGTTCTGTTTCAACCATTGGGTGGGACACCGCCCTACACGGTTCAGATGGTTGACTGCTCGGATGGTTCGCCGCTTGAGCCTATGGCGCACCCGATTCTGGGGGGAGGCAGCTATCTCTATACCGACCTCGGCCCCGGCCACTTTTGCTTTGAAGTCATGGATGCAAACCAGTGCAGTGCCCCGCTTGCGACTGCGGACATTGACGCGGACAACATCCATCCCGACCTCTTCGTGACCGCCACGAGCAGCCCGGT
>JBGAWE010000080.1:0-17606 GCA_044227705.1 Saprospiraceae bacterium | reverse complement strand
GCCCGCCTCGATTTGCGGCGGTTCCGAGTAGTTTTACGCCCGGTTCATGCCCACACTTCGGGCAATTAGAGCCTTCCCCTGCCAAATGTTGACCGACCCTTTTCGGCCCCCCGCAACCGGCGGGTTCTGCCCGGCGTATTTGGCCGGGCATCGTTTTTGGGAAATAAATCCAGCATCAAAACGCGAAGCCACCCATGCACATGGTCTGCCAGAACATCCTCGAAACGGTCGGGAAGACCCCCATCATTGAGTTCCAGCGAGTCGCCGCGCACCTGCCGGGCCGTGTTTTGGCCAAGATGGAGGGGTTCAACCCCGGCCACAGCGCGAAAGACCGCATCGCCCTGCACATCATCGAGAACGCCGAGCGCACCGGAGAGCTGCGGCCCGGCGGCACCCTCGTCGACGCGACGAGCGGCAACACCGGCTTTTCGCTCGCCATGGCCGCCGCCGTGAAGGGCTACAAGTGCGTCCTCACCGTCACCGACAAGGCATCGGAGGATAAGCTCAACAACCTCCGCGCACTTGGCGCCGAGGTCATTTTGTGCAAGGCCAGCCTACCGCCGAACGACCCCGGCTCCTATTACGAAATGGCGAAAAGGATGGCTCGCGAGATCCCGGGCGCCTTTTACGTCAACCAAAACTTCAACCTCTCCAATGCCGAGGCGCACTATTTGAGCACGGGGCCGGAGATTTGGGAGCAGACCGAGGGGCACGTCACGTGGCTCCTCGCCAGTGCCAGCACGGGCGGCACCATCAGTGGAACCGGACGTTATCTTAAGGAGATGAACCCCGCAGTCCGCATCGTCGGCGTGGATGCGTATGGGTCGGTTTTGAAAAAATACCACGAGACGGGGATCTACGACGAAAAGGAGATCTACCCCTACCGCATCGAGGGAACGGGCAAGAACATCATCCCGGCCAACATGGACTTCGACCTCATCGACCGCTTTGTGAAGGTCACTGACCGTGACGCGGCCCTCAAAGCCCGCGACCTTGCTCGCTCGGAGGGCATCCTCGCGGGCTATTCGAGCGGAGCCTGCCTGGCCTGCCTCGACCTCATCGCCCCCGAGCTGAAACCAGACGACGTGGTCGTCCTCCTCCTTTCCGACCACGGGTCGAAGTACGTTTCCAAGATTTTCAACGACGGCTGGATGGCCGACCAGGGCTTTTTGAAAAACAAGGCAGAAAAGCCCGCTTGAAAGCCTCTATTGCGGCGTCGGGAGCCGCTTCGAAGGGTGGGTTTTGGCCTAAAATCTACCCAAATGGGCAAGCGACAGGGGTGGCCTTTTCTCACATTTGTTGCGTGATAAGCACCTCCCGCTTGCAACGCCCCGGCTGATGAAACGAGTGCTCCTTGCCCTTTTTGGCTTCGCCTTGAAATACCTGTAATCGATCGGCCGAACATAACGGCCGCACTGAAAGACAATCTCGACAACGGACCGCGAAAGGCTCTCGGGTTCCGCTCTCCCATCAAGTTATGTGCTCGACGGAAGGCCACCTCGGCGGCTGTTGCATTTGAAACTCGAATCCGCCTTGCACCGGTTATTTCTCCCGGCAAAAAACCTCGATCGGCACCCCGCTGAAGTTGAAGTGCTTCCGCAGCTGGTTCTCCAAGAACTGCTTGTAGGTGTCTCGGATGTAGTTGGGGTTGTTGACGAAGAAGATGAAGGCCGGGTAGGCGTGCTTCGGGATCTGCATGACGTACTTGATCTTCGCCTGCCGCCCTTTAACGCTCGTCGGCGGAGTCGCCTCGATGATGGGGAGCATGAGGTCGTTGAGCGTCGAGGTGGAGATGTGCATTTTCCGCCGCTCCCAAACGTCCATCGCCGACTCGACTGCCTGGTGGATGCGCTGCTTTTCGAGCGCGGAGATGAACAGGATGGGCACGTCGTCGAACGGCTCCAGCTTTTTCCGGAAGTGCTTTTCGTAGTCGCGTGCGGTGTTCGTCTCCTTTTTGACGAGATCCCATTTGTTTATCAAGATGACGATGCCCTTGTGCCGCCGCTGGGCGACGCGCAGTATGTTGAGGTCTTGCGCCTCCAGGCCCTGCGTCGCGTCGATGACGAGGATGACGACGTCGCTCTCCTCTACCACCCGCAGCGCGCGCATGACGGAGTAGAACTCGAGGTCTTCCTTCACCTTCGTCTTCTTGCGCAGACCGGCCGTGTCGATGAGGATGAACTCCTTCCCGAACTTGTTGTAGTGGGTGTGTATGGGGTCGCGTGTCGTGCCGGCGATGTCGGTGACGATGTTCCGGTCCTCGCCCAAGAGCGCGTTGACAAGGCTCGACTTGCCCACGTTCGGGCGGCCGACGATGGCGAATTTCGGAAGCTCTGTTTCAAAAGGCTCCTCGTTCTCCATGATTTCCGCCACCGCGTCGAGAAGGTCGCCCGTGCCGCTGCCGCTGACCGAGGAGACGAAAAAGGTGTTCTCGAAACCGAGGCCGTAGAACTCGTTCGCGTCGAGCATCTGCTTGCCGCTGTCGACCTTGTTGACGACGAGGAAGACCGGCTTGCGCGTCCGGCGGAGCATCTTGGCCACCTCCTCGTCGAGGTCGGTGATGCCGGTCTGCGTGTCGACCATGAACATGATGGCCGCCGACTCCTCGATGGCGAACTTGACCTGCGTGCGTATGGCCGACTCGAAAACGTCGTCGGAGCCTTGAACAAAGCCCCCCGTGTCGATGACGGAAAAGCGCTTCCCGTTCCACTCGCAGTAGCCGTACTTGCGGTCGCGGGTGACGCCCGACTGGTCGTCGGTGATGGCGTCGAAGGAGCCGACGAGACGGTTGTAGAGGGTGCTTTTGCCCACATTGGGGCGGCCGACTATGGCGACGATATTTCCCATTCTTTGAGTTTCGAGTTTTGGGTTTCGGGTTTTGAGCTGCCCGGCTGGGTATGTTTGCCCAACCAAAAACCGGGGCAAACCTACCCAGCGCCCCCTTCCTTACAGACCAAACGCGCCAAGAAATTGAAAATCATCTACCGCGACGCGGCAGTCACCGTATTCCAGAGCTGTCTTTTCCAGACCAACTCGACGGTGGTGCAGACGGACGACATGGTGCTCGTCGTCGACCCGTGCTGGCTGCCGGAGGAGGTGCTCGCCATCCGCCATTTTGTCGAAACGGTGCGCGGGAACCGGCCGATCTGGCTCCTTTTCACCCACAGCGACTACGACCACGTCATCGGCTACGGCGCCTTCCCCGGCGCGAAGGTCATCGCGAGCCGGGCGATGGTGCGCAGCGATAAAAAGGCCGCGACGCTCTCGCAAATCCACCAGTTTGACCACGACTATTATATCGAGCGGCCTTACCCCGTCCTCTTTCCCGACAAGGCGGATTTCGAGGTCTTCCGCGACGGCTCCCTGTTCAAGCTGGGCGCCACGAAGATGACCTTCTACCTCGCCCCCGGCCATACCGCCGACAGCATTGTTTGCGTCATCTGGCACCTCGGCCTCTGCCTTGCGGGCGACTACCTGTCCGACGTGGAGTTCCCGTTCATCTACCACAGCTCGTTCGAGTACGAGAAGACGCTCGAAAAATTTGCCCGAATCCACGACCGCACCTGGTTTGTCCGCCTCATCCCCGGGCACGGCAACCCATCGCCGACCATCCAGGACTGGCTTGGCCGCCGCAACGACGGGCTGGCCTACATCTATGCCCTGCGCGAAGCTGTTCGCACCGGCCGCCCGTTCGACGAGGAGTGGCTGTGGAAGACCTACCGATTCCCCCTTTTGCAGAAGAAATACCACGACGCGAACCTCGAACTCATGCGCCGCGAGTTCGCCGAGCACGGCGAAAGGGCCTTCTATCCCAAGCGCGGCACCCCTCTGTTGGAGGACTTCGAACAGTGAAAGACGACTGGCGAGTCCCGCGAGATGGCTCCAATCAAAAATGGCCATGCCCCCAGTTTGCGGAGCATGGCCTTTGATTTTCAAAGAGTTGGGGCGGTTTAGGACCGCTTCACGACCGTCTGCACCGTGCGCTGGTCGGCGGTCTCCAGCGAGAGGAAATAGATCCCGTCGGCCAGCCATTCGAGGCTGATGGAGCCGTCGAAGCGGCCGTCGGTGACGGGCTTCTTTTCTTCCCAAAAAGTCTGTCCCCCCTGCCCGGTCAGCCGGATTCTTATCTCCGGGCCGTTCAGCTTGGAGGCGGAGATGAGCAAGAAATCGCTGGCAGGGACGGGCCAGATTTTCGCGTCCTCGATGGGCAGGTTTTTCACAGCGACGGTCGTTCCGAGCAGGTCGCCGTAGCTCGACACGAACTCGACGGAGCAATCCGGATGGACGCGAAAGAGCCAGTCGCGGTGGAAGACGCAGCCCGTCGGGCAGTCCTGCCAGCCGTGGCGGAAGGTGATCTCGACCCAATTCGGCTTTTTTTCAAAAAATACGTGGTCGCCGTCGCCGCCGTAGTTCAGCGCGTAGGCGAACGACACGCCGCTCGAGTTGGCAATCAGCCCGGCGAGGAAGTCGGGGTTGAGGAACTTCGGCGAGACGAGCGTGACGGCCGCGTCGTAGTTGCTCACCCAATCGGGGACGATTTGGACGGCCTCGACCTTCAGGGCGTAGGTGTTCACCAAAAAGTCAATCCACGAGTTGCCGGTGAGGGAAACACTGTCGAGCCAATTGGCCGTCCAGCCGTAGCTCGTGTCGACCAAAACTTGGACTCGATGGAGGTCCTTCTCCAAAACTGGCCTGATTTCGAGCAGGTCGATGACAGTGTCGCGGGCCGGGATGCTCGTCGCGTTGTAGACTGCGAAGACGGCCCTCAGCACGCTGTCGCGCACGGCCTCGGGCAGGTCGACGCCGTTGAGCGCAGGGCTTTTCAGCTCTGAAAGCCGCTGGTAGGCAACCTGCCAAGCGTCGGCGTTCCACGAGGAGACGAGGTTGGAGCCTCCGTCGCACGACGAGGCGACGGGCTGGGCGAACGGTCTTTCAACGAGGAAAAAGAGAAGAGAAAAGAGGACAGTCAGTTGGTTGAATCGGGGCTTTCGGGCATGGGAATGCCGGGCGGGGAGGCTGTTGGCCTTGAACATGGGAGGCGGAAATTTTGGTTGAAGAATGGATTAAAAGGAAGGCCTCAAAAAGCAGAGGCTCGCCACAAAGGTCGAAAGATATTCATATCAATACTGTTCCGACTCGCTCGGGAAATTCCGCGCCTTCACGTCAGAAACGTATTGAGCGGCAGCGCCTTTTATGCCGTCGAAAAGCTCCATGTATCGGCGAAGGAAGCGCGGCTTGAACTCCTTCGTGATGCCGAGCATGTCGTGCGTGACCAGCACCTGGCCGTCGCAGCCCATGCCCGCGCCGATGCCGATGCTCGGGATTGTGACGCTCTCGGAGACCTCCTTAGCCAGCTTGGCCGGGATTTTTTCGAGCACGAAGGCGAAACAGCCCAGCTCGTCGAGCAGCTTCGCGTCGGACCGCAGGCGGTCGGCCTCCTCCTCCTCCTTCGCCCGGACGGTGTAGGTGCCGAACTTGTAGATGCTCTGCGGCGTCAGCCCGAGATGACCCATGACCGGAACGCCCGCCGAGAGGATCCTCCTGATGGAATCAGCGATTTCGGCACCGCCCTCCATTTTGACAGCGTGGCCGCCGGATTCCTTCATGATTCGGATGGCCGACTTGAGCGCGATCTCCGAGTTCCCCTGATAGCTGCCGAAGGGCATGTCGACGACGACGAACGCCCTTTTGACCGCCCGAACGACAGAGGAGGCGTGGTAGATCATCTGGTCGAGCGTGATGGGCAGCGTTGTCTCGTGCCCGGCCATGACGTTGGAGGCCGAGTCGCCGACGAGCAGCACGTCGACGCCGGCCTCGTCGAGGATGCGGGCCATCGAGTAGTCATAGGCCGTGAGCATCGAGATTTTCTCGCCGCGCCCTTTCATGGCCTGCAGTTGGTGCGTCGTGACGCGCTTGATTTCGGTGGAGACGGCTGACATTTTTGAGCTGTTTTCGAAAAACGAGGTCTGTCTGATTTCGGGTCAAATGAAGCCAAAAGCCGACAAATCGGGCGTGGCGGTTTCCGGCGGGGGCTTTTGTTTTAGTTTTGCCCCGCTTTCCGGGGTGGCCCGGCTAGGCTTTTTTCCCAAGATTTTATGCAAAAACTACTCGTCGCGGCCCTTTTCCTCTCGGTCGCCCTCTCCTGCAAGAACGACTTCGACCTGACCGACAAGTGGCAGGACATCCCCGTAGTCTACGGCTTTTTGAACCAGAAGGACACGGCCCACTACGTCCGAGTCGAGAAGGTCTTCCTCGACCCGAAGACCTCTGCGCTGGTCATCGCGCAAGTCGCCGACTCGCTCTATTACAAGGACGCGAAGGTCTACCTCGAGCGCGGCTCCGACGGCAAGCGATTCGAACTGGCGCGTGTCGACGGGGCCGCCGAGGGGCACCCGCGCGAGGCGGGCATCTTCGCCCAAAGCCCCAATATTCTGTACAAAATCAAGCAGTCCGACATCAAGTTCAAGCCGGGCGAGACCTGCAAGCTCATCCTCGACCGGGGCGCGGGCCTGCCGCTCGACACGGCCGTGACGACCGTCCTCGGCGACATGGAGCTGCATAGCCCCTTCCAGAACGTGACCGGGATGCAGTTCAAGACGGGCGAGTTCTTCTACCTCCGCTTCTCGGCCCCGCCCGAGGCGCAGATTTTCGACATCACGGCGACCATCCGCGTCACCAACCAGAGCGCGACCGAGACCACGTTCGACACGCTCTACTGGCCCGTCAAGCGCAACTTCAAACGCCCGGATGGCCCCCTGACGAGCGACGTCCAGGCCAAGACCCCGGGGCTGGAATTCTTCAAGTTCATCGCCGCGAACCTTCCGCCGCGCCCGGGCTTCGACCGCTACATCACGTCGAAGAGCATCAGCTTCCGCATCGACGGCGGCGGCAAGGAGATCAACGATTTCAACGACGCCATCAACGCCAACCTCGGCATCAGCGGCGCGGAGCTTATCCCCGTCTACACGAACATGAGCGAGGGGTTTGGGCTGTTCACATCGCGCGGATACATCGTCGAGACCGGATTCGGCCTCAACCCCGAGACGCAGGACTCTCTCAAGCACGGTTATTTGACGAAGGACCTCGGCTTCAAGTAGCCCCTATCGACTCAAACAAAAAAGCCCAACTCGCTGATCTTCAGCGAGTTGGGCTTTTTTGTTCCCCAAATCGGGCATCACGGCTTGGCCTTCGCCTTCCCGTTCTCGGCGAAGATCTCGGCCTGTGTGCGGTACTCGACCTTGTCGAGCAACTCCATCAGCCGCTGCTTTTCGGGCTGGAAGGCGGCGAGGGCCTCGCCCTTCATCGGGTCGGCACTGGGCAGCTCGAGGCGGAGCCAGTTGACCTGCGAGCCGTTTTTCCAGAAGCGAAAGCAGACGTGCGGCCCGGTCGCCAGCCCCGTCGAGCCGACGTAGCCGATGACCTGCCCCTGCGCGACGTGCGCCCCGGGCCGGATCCCTTTCGCAAAAGACTGCATGTGGAGGTACTGTGTCTCGTAGATTTTGTCGTGGCGCAGCTTGACGAAGTTGCCGTTGCCGCCGCCGCGCGTGGCCGCCTCTACCGTCCCATCGGCGACGGCGAGGATGGGCGTGCCGTAGGGCGCCGCGTAGTCGGTGCCCATGTGCGGGCGGACGTAGCCGAGGATGGGGTGCAGCCTGTGCATGTTGAAACCGCTCGAAATCCGGCTGTACTTGACGGGCGATTTCAGGAAGGCCTTCCGTGCCGGGCGGCCTTCCGCGTCGTAGTAGTCGGTCTTTTTTTCAAACGTGTTGTCGAACCGGAAGGCGTAGGCGGGCTTCCCGTCGCGCTCGTAGAGGGCGGCGACGACTTTGCCCGAGCCGACCTCTCGGCCTTCGACGATGTGCTGTTCGTAGACCACTTTGAAGCGGTCGCCGGGCTTTTGGTGGTAGAAATCGACGCTCGCGTCGAGGATGTCGATCATCTTGTCGGCCACCTCGTCGGAGAGGCCGTTGTCGGTCATTGCCTGCCAGAAATTTGTTTCGAGGACTCCGCTGGCCGAACGGAGTTCAGTCTGAACATCCCTTTTGTGGACCTCGACGGCGAACGGCGCGGTCAATTGGAAGGTCACGAACTCATATGGGCTTGGCTCGTAGACCATCCACTCGGGCTGGCCCGGCGTGGTCGAGAGGATGGTGAAAGTCTTGCCCGTTTGGAGGCTGGCGATGTTGAAAACGCCTTTCGAGTTCTTCACCAGCTGGTCGACGGCGGCTCCCGTCACGCCCTGCGCCATGAGGATGCGGCCCAGCACGTCGCCGCGTTCGAACTTCTCCTCGAAGACGTTGAGGTGGTCGACGGCGAAACCCCAGCGGAGGTTTTCGGGCCGGTCGAGCATCGCACCCATTGGCGGTTCGGCCAGCGCGAGGCCGGCGGCGAGGTGCTCCTTGTTTTTCAAAATGAGGAAAGAGGCGAGGGAAATGGCGGCCGCCCCGACGGCGATTCTGACAGTCTTCTTCGACCCGATTTGGGCCGAAACCGCCTCGCTCAGCCGCCGCAGCGGCTGGTGTGTTCGGTCATCCTGCATGATTATCGGGCCGGTCTCGGTTTAGTGAAATTGGCTGTCGGCCCGGGGGCGAATGTATAATTCGGTTTTTCGAGGATGTGTGGATTACGCGTCGCGCCGTGCTGTATTTTTTTCCACAAACCGATGCAAGTAATTGGTTTTCAACGGGTTGCGAACGTTTTCCACAGTTGTTAAAATTGGACGGGCGAAGGTTGGCTGAGCGAATTCCGTTGCCGTAAAAGCTGGGTTGGCGATTCCAAGGCCGGGCCTCCGGCACCCTTTTGCCGAATTTTCGGGACAAAAAAAGCCGCGACCCAAAACCCGGGTTCGCGGCCTGCTCTTCACTGTCAAGCGGTCAGATTTTCAGGAGCTTCAGCACCAGCGGTGGCCCGTCAATTCGGTTGATTTTTAAATGATAGACCCCGCCCGGCATCTTGCCCATTGGCACCTGCAACCGCTCGGCACCGCTCGGCGCGACCATCGAGCGGACTACTCGCCCAAGGCCGTCGCTAATTTCCAAAACCGTCGGCGGCAACGCGGCCCCGTGCCAATCGACCGTCAGTTCGTCGACAACGGGGTTGGGGAAAAGGGCGAGGCTGCCCAGCCCGCCGCCCAAATCGACGGTCTTGATGGTGCCGGTCGTGTCGGTTGCGGCGCGGCCGTTGACCGAGGCACCGCCGCCGCCGCCGCTGAAATAGCGGACGACCATCTCGCCGAAGTGCGCCGCGCCGAGCTGGCCGTGCCGCCAATTGGTCGTGCTGGCCTCGGGACCATTGGCGTATTCCCAGAGGCCGTCGCCGTCGTAGCTCGTGGCGGCCGGGATGCCGGGGTGGCCGAGCCACGGGGCGAGGACCGAGAAGTCGTGGAAGCCGTTGATTTTGTGGAAATACATCGCCTCGTGGCTGTCCAGCTTGCCGCCCGCCGCCTCGATGACGGTCCGCAAGGTGTCGAAATCGCCGCTCGTGTAGTAGAACCGGACGCTTATCGGCCCGTCGGGCTGTGTCGCCGCTGACACGTCGGGGATGTTCCAAAATCGGTTCATCTCGTACCAGCCACTCGGGTTCTGCACGAACGGAGCGGGCGGGTTCGTCACGTGGCTCGCGCCCGGCTGGCCCGAGACGAACAGATGCATCGAGTTGATAAAGTTTTCGGGATGCGCGTAGCCTTTTACCGAGAGCAGGAGCCGGTCGGCGGCGGGGTCGGTAGGGTCGGCGGCGCGGGCATAGATGTTCAGCCAGCCGCTGGTGTCGGGGCAGACCTGGTTGCCCAGCAGGTCGGAGGGGTTGTCCGGCACGAGGCCGTGCGGTTGCGGCTGGCGGGCGTTCCAAAAGGTCGGCTGTAGGTCGGCCGCCGCCGGGCCGTCGACGATGAAAGTGACGAGGCCGCCCCCGTTGCCCGTTTGGTTTAGGTCGACCGGGAAGGCGGCGACGAGGGTGTAGTTGCCCGCCGCCGCCAGCGCGACGGCCGTGTCCGCAGGGTCGTAGAGGTCGGGGTGGCTGACGGCGGCGACGAGGTTGGTCGACGGGTTTTTCGGGTCGAAACCGTCTTTGTAGAGAAACAGCTTTGGGAAACTGGTCTTCAAAAAATACGTCCCGTCGGCCGCCACTTCCAGCGGCGCTTCCTCATAAAAAGTGCTCTTGGCTTCGCCATGTGGGGTGAAAACAGGGTTGCAGCGGTCGGTGAGCGTCTGCGTTTTGGCGAGGTTGGGGCTGGCCAACTGGAACTTCGCGTGGGCCCTCGGCCCCGCGCCGCCGTCCGGGCAGATGCTCCGCACCCAAAACTCGTACTCGGCCAGCGGGTCGAGGCCGGTGAGCAGGATGGTCGTGTCGGTCGTCGGCGGCGAGAACTTCGACGCGGCAAGGAGGTTGTCGCCCGACAGCCGTTCGACGATATACGACGCGCCCGGCGCGGCCGCCGCCCAGCCCAGTTCGATGCTCGTCGGCGTGGCCGATTTTTTAAAGACCGTGTCGACCGGCGGGCAGGTCAGGCTGCAGCCGGTTATTGAAAAGGGCGCGCCGCCTGAGAGGGTGCCGTTGGCGAAGGCGTCGCAAAGCAGGTAATAGGTCGAGTCCTTTTTCACCGGCAGGGAGAACGACGGGTAGGAGGCCGGGTCGAACGTCCCGAACATCCACTTGCCGAGGAAAGCCCAGCCCTGGTTCCCCGGGAAGGTCGTCGCGCTCTTCCAAAAAAAGCCGGTGCCGTAGTCATCGGAGCCGGTATAGCCCTCCCCGGTCCACTCGATTTTGAGCGTGTCGTCGACCGTCGAGCGGAAGCGGAAGAGCTTTTCGGCGTTGCTCAAATTGTTCGAATAGCCGGGGTTTTCGATTTGAATGGTGTTGACCAACCCGTTCGTCACGTCGTCCAGCTTGAACTCGAAGTGGTCGTGGTCGGGCAGCGTCGTGTTCTCTTCACCGCAATAGATGTCGTGGATGCGCACGGGTGGAGTCTGCCCAGCCGGGAGGTCGAACGGCCCCAGCCAGGGCTGCTTGCCGAGGCCGAGACAGCCCATCTGCACAAAAATTTTCAGCGGTTGCCACGACGGGATGTTCTGCATCCTGCCCCGCAACGTGTCGCCGCCGACGGTGAGGAAGCTCGGTTCGTCTGCCCATTGGAGGCGCGGGTCGTCGTCCGGTTTGCACAAGCGGAAGCTGGCCCCGACGAACTGATTGGGCGAAGTTTTGTGCCATTTCAGCGCGATGTCGGCCGTGCTGTAAGTGACTGTGTCGACTTTGAGCCATTCGACGCTAGCGCACAGCTCGCCTGTTTTCAGCATAATCGGCCCCTGCCAGCAGGAGGTCAATGGCCCGATTCGGCGGCGCAGGTAGATGTCGTAGACCGTGGCGGGCGCGAGGCCGCCGATGTGGATGCTTCCGGTCGCGGCCTCGGCCCTCGCGCCGGTCGACGGCGGCGTGCCCTGCCCCGGCGGCGAGAGCGGCGACGGCCCGACATATACCTCCATCGAATCGACGGCTGTCAGCTGGGTCTGCCCATAGAAGTACATCTCGATGGAGTCGGTGAAAATCTCGGTCGTCCCGTATCCGAGCGGGGCGAGCGGACAGGCTGTGATGCTGAAATCGGGGCTGGCGATGGGGTTTTCAATCATCACGACATAGGGTACGCCCGCCGTCAGCGTGTCGAGCAGGAAGGGGATTTCGAGGTTCGGGCCGCCGCCGTGGCAGGTCCAGCCCTCGGTCGGGCAGCCTCCGGCGGTGTCGGGCAGGATGTAGGCCTTCGTGTAAAAATCAGGGTTTGTCTGGTCGAAAAAATAGGGCCGAGTCTCCGTCGGCGTGAACCGGAAGAGGTAGCGCGGCAGGAAGGTGCCGCAGTCGGATTTCAGCTCGGAATAGGGCGCGCCTGGGATGGTGGAGCAGTTCGTCCGCTGGCACGACTCCGGCCCGGCCCCGATGGGCAGGGTGTGGTTGCAGGGGATGAATTCCGTCCGAAAAGACGGGCCGAACCGCCAACCGCTTTTCGTCCCGTTGCCGCAGCGCGAGCGGTTGTAGAGCGCGTGGTCGGTGCCGGGCGCGAGGTCGGTTAGGAGGATGGTGTCGTTGTTCCAGTCGGCGACGGTCGGTGTGGTCAGGTCGTCGTCGGGGTTGGGCAGCTCGCCGAACTTCCCGTAGTAGAGATCAAAATGAGCGCTGGCGTCGAAGCTCGCCCAACTGACCAGCGCCTGTGTCTCGCCTATCACGTCCACGTTTATCAACTCGGGAATCGGGCAGGTCGGGGCGGCGCTGTGGAGGAGGTAGAGCGTCCAGTCGTTCACGGCTGCCAGGATGAGGCCTCCGGAGTCCGGCTTGTCGTTGACGGCCCATAGTTTCCATGTGCCGTTCGGGTTTTCGTTGATGAAAGGCGCGAAAGTCGACGGCCCGGCTGCCATCGGGCCGGGGCCGGGCGCGGGGAAGGTGTCGGGGCCGCTGCCGAAATTAGCCGGGCGCATATAGGTGAAAAAGCCGCCGCAATCGCTCAAGTCTGCGACGGCGGAGGCATCGTAGGCGAAGCGGAGGTTCTCTTTGGTGAGGTCCCAACCGCCCGGGCATTCCCAATCGGAGAAGAACACGACGCGCGTGCCGCTCGGCGATTCGAGCATGAGGTCGAGGCCGCCGAAGGTTCCTTTTTCCCAGATGAGCGGGAGGCCGATGGAGATGTTCGTCAGGTATGGTTGCAGCCCGCTGGCCACCGCCGTCGCGGGGTAGATGTCGGCCACCTGGCCGGACGGGACGGTGAAGCCCGGGCCTTTGATGGTCGACCAGACCTGCGCCCCGGCTGGCGTGGAGGCAAAAAGGCAGGCGGCCAAGAGGGCCACGATGCGGTTGGTTGAGATGAGCGGTTTCATGCAGCGGTCATTTTGAGAACGAAGGTTTTGGAAAGAAAAAGGGCTGCGCTCCCCGGTTCGAGAGCGCAGCCCAGAGCCGTCGGCCAATCCGGCGCCGCTCAAAAATTGGGCGTGAAGTTGAACTTGAAGCTCGCCCCTTCCAGCTTCTTCGAGGCTCCCGACGCACTGAAAAGCGTGCAGGAGAGCTTGCCGTCGACGTTCTGCGACACGCCGAAGATGGTCGTGAAGTCCTCGCTCCTCGTCACCTCGAACGTCGAGCCGGTCTGCGCCCCGGCCGAGGTCGACCAGATTTCCGTCCCGTCGAAATAGCTGACCTGCACCTTGCCGCCCGTGTCGCCGTAGCTCCACGAGCCGGTGTGGAAGAGGGTGGGGAAGACCGCCGCCTCCGTCGAGCAGTCGGCCGCGAAGAGTGCCGGGAAGTCGACCGAGAAGTACGGGTCGGCCGGCTCGAAGGTGCCGACGGCGCAGCCGTAGTCGAGCACGCAGTCGGGCGTCCCGATGCTTCCGCCGTTGGAGTTGGTGAGGTAGATGTCGTTGTTGGCTGTCACTTCCAGCTTGGTGTCAGTCCCGTCGAGTTTGCCGATGAAGTAGTATTCGGCCTTCGAGGAGAGGCTCTTGTCCTTTTTGCAAAAGGCGAGCGGCAGGCAGAGCGCGGCGAGGAGGATGATTGCGGTCTTTTTCATTTGAAAAAATCTGTTTTGGGCGCAGGCTTTGGAGGCAGGCGCGGGTGAAAAATGGTTTACGGGGCGAACATAAACCGTTGCCGACCCCTTACTGCCTCATCGCAGGCGGCTGTTTCTCAAAAAGGGAGAGCCGCGACTTCCGATCAGGAGGGCGCGGCTCTTTTGCCTTTTTGCCTTAAACTCTTCCCTTAAAACTTGAAGCCGAGCGTCAGCAGCCAATCGTGCCGCCGCGTCTCGCTGTCCACGAGCTGCGCCCCGCCCGAATAGGCGCTGAACTGCTCCGTCGCCTTCGAGAACCGGTAGCCGAGGTCGAGGTAGAACCAGTCCTGCCGGATCCCTATGCCGAGGCTGGCCGAGGAGTTGGGGAAGTTCTTCGTGCTCGGCGCGTCGAACGGGGTGCCGAGGAGGTTGTAGCCTGCCCGCAGCCGCAGCCGCCCGACGACCGCCTCGCCGCCCACGCGGATGTTGACGGCGGAGGTCAGTTTGTTGGAAATATCCCTGTTCAATTCGGCCTCGTACTGGCGGGTGCCGGGGTCGGAGTTGCTCTTTGTGAGGTCGAACTTGGCGTTGGAATAGTCCAGGTATTCAACATCCGCACTCAAAAAGCCAATCCGCGGCACGAGGTATGCCGCGCTCGTGATGGCCCGCCAAGGGGTGCGGAGGTTGTAGTCGAAGGGCGAGGCGAGGCCGTTGGCCGACAAGGAGTTGGTGCCGCTCAAATCGGTGTACTTGTACTGGAGCGTCGCGTCGAATTCGTCGGTCAGCCCTGCGAGAGTGGGCGTGTGGAGGGCCGCGCCGAGGCGGAGCGACTGGTTGACGCGCCAAATCGCGCCGAGCTTCAGGTTGATGCCGATGCCGGAGGTGTGCAGGCTTTCATCAAAACGGAGGTCGTCGAAATAGAGAACTTCCTCGTCGGGATCGCTTTCCGTATAGGTCTTGCTCTGCTTGAAGTTGTAGAAAGGCACGCCGATGGTCATGCCGAGGCTCAATTTGTCGTCGTAGTTGCCCGCGTAGGAAAGCACCATCTCGTTGATGCTGCCGCTCTCGCGGACGTACTGCGAACGGGCAATCGAGGCATCGGGGTAGTCTTTAAAATCGGTGATGAGCTTTGTCCCCGTCGAGTCGAAATAGAGCGCGCCAGCCTGAACGCCCAGCCCGGCGCCGAGGCCGTAGAGCTGCGTCGTGTCGTAGCCGACGGATTGCGCCTCGGCCAGCCAGCCGTCGACGAGGGAGCCTTTCGACCTCCCTTCCCAATAGGTCCGCTGTGAAAAATTGGCCAACTGGTTGTAGCCGATGGCGAAATTGGACGACTTCCACTTCCCGCCGCCCCGAGGCTCGTGGGCGAAGACCATCCCGAGGTTGGCGATGTTGAACTTGACCTTTTGCTCTTCGAGGGGGAGGTTGTTGCCGCCGCGCAGCGTCGATTCGGAGTTGGTGAAACGCAGGGCGGGCGTGAAGACGAACTCGCTTGTCCGGTAATTGGCCAGGCCGGCCGGGTTGGTCGAGAGGGTGGAGTAGTCCGCGCCGAGCGCGCCGAGCGAGTTGCCAGCGCCGAGGGAGCGAGCGGTTCCGCCGTATTGGAGCGTCGAGTAACGGAGCGCGTCGGAGATGTTTTGGGAAAAGACCTCACCCCCTAAAAGGAGGAAAGCAAGGAGCAGGAAACAGGCAGACCGTTTCATAACTGGTTGATTTTAAATGATTTGAGGAAAAAGCTGGCCGCAGTAAGTGGCGGCTTTCGTTTTGAAAAAGAAGTGGGTGAATCCTTTCCAGAACCCACCCACTTCTGGATTCGACCGGTGCCGAATCAGTCGCGGCCACCGCGCTTTCCGCCGCCGCCCGAGCTTTTGCCCGAGGAAGGCGAGCTGCTGCGCGACGACCCGCCGCCGTCCGACGAGCGGCTCGAACCCGAGGAACGGGTCTCCGAACGCGACTCCGAGCGCGATTCGCGCTTCGGCTCCGAGCGCGTCTCGCTGCGGCCCTCCGATTTGGGCGAAGAGCCGCGCGACGGCCGGGATTCGGTGTCATTGGAGCGTTCGCTGCGCGAGGGCCGGCTTTCCTCCGCCCGCGACTCGTTGCCGCCGCGACGGCTCGGGCGCGACGGCTCTTCCGTCTGCCGCTCGCTGCGCGAGGGCCGCTCGGGCTGCGTGGAAGGTTGCTCGCTGCGGCGCGAGGGCTGCGGCTCGTCCCACGAGGTTTTGCGGTCGCTGCGCGTCGGGCGTTCGGGGGCGGTTTCGGTTTGGCTGCTTTCCGGGCGGCGCGAGGGGGCGGCTTCCGTCTGCTGGTTGGCGGGGCGGCGAGCCGGTTCGGTCTCCGTCTGCGCGTTCGTCGTGCGGCGCGGAGGCTCGGACTCGGTTTGCGGGGTGGTCGTGCGGCCGCCGCGAGGGCCGGTCGGCTCGGCTTCGGTTTGCCCGTTCGCGGGTCTGCGCGGGGAGGGCGCGGCCTCGGTTTGGCGACCTGGCTGGGCCTCGCGCCCGGTGTTGTCTGGGCTGGTGGCATTGGTGCGGCGCGGGCCGTCGTTGAGGCCCGGAGTCTTGCCCGCTGGCTCGACGTCGGAGGTCAGGACGCGGCCCGGCTTTGTGTCGGAGACGAGGCCCGGAGGGGGCGTCCGCACGATGCCGCCACGGCGCGGGCCGGTGTAGGTGGCTTGCTGGTGGTGATAGCCGCCGCCGTTTCCGTTGTGCTGGCCGTCGTGATAGCCATCATGGTAGCCGTCGTAATAGTTGTTGTACCAGCCGCCGCCGTATCCCCAGCCGCAGCCGGGGGGCGCGTAGTAGCTGTTCCAGCCGCTATAGGACCAGTAGGGGTCGTAGTAATAATTGTTGAAGACGTAGGGGTTGTACCAGGGGTTGGAATAGTAGGGAGAACCCCAGCCGCCGCCCCAACCGAGGTTGACGTTCCAGCCGCACCAAGAGTTGTAGCTCACGCCCCAGGTCGGCCCCCAACCCCAGTCGTTGTAGCCGTAGCGGTCGCGCCAGCGGGCCTGGCGGCGGTAGCGGAACCAGTCGTAGTCGTTGACGACATAGACCGTCGTCCCCGGCAGGTAATAGGGGTCGTAGTTCCACATATCGACATAATAAGGGTCGTAGTAGTCGTAAGCCTCCGGGTTGCGCTGGTGGAAGCGGCGGATGCGCGAGGAGTACTCGTAGCCGTAATCATCCTCGTCGTTGTAGTAGTCGCTGTCATACTTGCCATCGGCCGTGCGGGTTCCGCCGTCGTTGCTGTAATCGGTGGTCGTCGTGGTGGTTGTGGTTGTCGTCGTAGTGGACTTCGACGGGTCGTAATAGAGGTCGTCATACTGCTGCGCGACGGCGTTTTGGGCCGCTGCGGCGAGCAGGAGGAGCGTCCAGACCGGGAGATGAAATGAGCTTTTCATGATTCGAAAGTTTATTTGAAAGGGCTGTTCGGGGCCGCTTTCGAGGTCAAAATTATAGCTTTGCCCCGCCCTTTTCGTTAAAACAAGGTCAAAACAGAGGTGCGGTTTGGTTAAAGTCCAACGCGCCTTTTTTCTTGACTGAACATGAGACGAACGAGGATTTGAAAAGTTTTTTCTCGGCTCGTCCGAGGGCTTTAAGGCCCAGTTAAATTCCTTTAAAAAGGGATGCCCGGTTTTAACCAAACCTCGGCCGCCCGCCCAAAATCGCAATGGCAAAAGAAATCACGCCCCGCTCCGAGGACTATTCCCAATGGTACCTCGACATCGTCAACAAGGCCCAGCTCGCGCAGGACAGCGGCGTGCGCGGCTGCATGGTCATCCGCCCGACTGGCTTCGGCCTATGGGAGAACATGCGCGACCAGCTCGACCGGATGTTCAAGGAGACGGGCCACGTCAATGCCTATTTCCCGCTTTTCATCCCCAAGAGTTTCCTCTCGAAGGAGGCTGCGCACGTCGACGGCTTTGCGAAGGAGTGCGCCGTCGTCACCCACTATCGGTTGAAAAACGACCCGAACGGCGGCGGCGTCATCGTCGACCCGGAGGCCAAGTTGGAGGAGGAGCTAATCGTCCGCCCGACCTCCGAGACCATCATCTGGAACACCTACCGCGACTGGATTCAGAGCTACCGCGACCTGC
>JBGAWE010000430.1:0-2017 GCA_044227705.1 Saprospiraceae bacterium | reverse complement strand
GTTCGACCAGTCAATGTTCAGTGAGCCGGTCCCGCCAGCCGCCGCGAGGTGGACGAAACCCGTCAAAGCGTTCGGGCAGCCGGGGTTTTGTGTCTCTAAAACATTGACCGTGAGCAAGTTGGGCGAGGCGATGGTCGCCGTCGTCGTCAGCGTGCAGCCGCCCGCGTCGGTCGCCGTCACGGTGTAGTTGCCCGCGCAGAGTTCGTCGGCCTTGTCAGAGGTCGCGCCGTTCGACCAGAGAAAGGTGTGCGGCTCGAAGCCGCCCGCGATGAACGCCTTTGCTGTGCCGTCGCAGCTCCCGTGGCAGAGTTCATCGAGGGAAACTGCCGAAATGGAACCCGCTTCGACCACGTGGACGGTGAACGTGCAGACCGCCTCGTTGCCGCTCGCGTCGGTGAACTTGAAGGAGTTGACCGTCACCCCGACCGGGAAGGTCGAGCCGCTCGGCAGGCCGAGGAGCTGGGTGAGAGAGCCGCCCGCGCAGTTGTCGGCCACTTCCGGCGCGGCGTAGTCCTGCGTCGCCTTGCACTCGCCCACCACGACGCTCGCCGGGCAGGTGATGGTCGGGGCGATGTTGTCTTCCACAAAAGCCGTGGCCGTGCCGGTCGAGATGTTGCCAGAGCCGTCGGCGGCCGTGATGGTCACGGTCTGCGGGCCGGTCTGTGTGCAGTCGAACGAGGTTGGCGAGATCGTCCAGGTTTGGATGGAACAATCGGCGTCGTAGCTCCCGTCATCGAAATATCCGGCGAAGACCTCGACCGTCCCGTTCGCGTCGAGTTCCAAAAAGATGTCCTTCAAAGCGAGCACAGGCGGCGCAACGTCGGCCGAGGTGATGGCGGCAATCGTCTCGACGGAGCACCCGTGCGCGTCGGTGACGACGAGCGAGTAGTTGCCGACGGAAAGGCCGTCGACGGTCTCGGTCGCCGCGCCGTTCGACCACGAATAGACGTAGGCCTGCGTCCCGCCGTTGACCCAAGCGGTCAGGCTGCCTTCGGCAAACTCGGGGCAGCCGACGTTTTGCACGAAGATGAACCCGGCCTGAAGCTCTTGTTCCGGCTGTGAAATGTGGACGGGATAGGCCGCGACGCAGCCCGCGCCGTCCGTGATTTGGACCAGATGGTCGCCCGGTTCGAGGTCGTTGACCGAGGCCGTCGTCTCGCCATTCGACCAGAGGAAGCTGAACGGCTCCTCGCCGCCGAGCGGGGTGGCGGTCGCCGAATTCCTGCACGTTGGCTATGCCGATGACCGAACATCCGAGCGCGTCCTTTACATAGACGACAACCGGCGCGGCGGGCAGGTTGAAGATGGAGTCGGATGTCTCGCCGGTCGACCAGTTGAACTCGTAGGGTGCGGTGCCGCCGGTAGGGGCGGCCCAAGCGATGCCGTCCGTCGCACCGGTCGAGGTGACGTTTTCCGCGCCGGTGTTGACAAAAATCGGGTCGGGTTCCACCAGCGTCGCCCCGGCGACCGCCGTGCATCCGTCGCCGTCGACGACGGTCAGGTGCCAGTCGCCCGCGATGAGGTTGGAGGCGGAATAGTCCTGGCTCCCGTTCGACCAGCCGAAAAAGTAGCTGCCCGTTCCGCCCGTCGCCTCCGCCTCGAGGTAGCCGTCTGCCCCGCCGTGGCAGGAGACGTTTTGGATGGCGACGATGCTTGCGGTGACCGGTGCGTTCTGCGTGACGACCGCCGTGTCGGTGGCAGAGCATTGCGAAACGGGGTCAAAAACGGTCAGAACATACGTCCCCGCCGCGTCGATGGTGGGGTAGAGGGTGCTGTCCGAGTCGACGATGTGGCCGTCGGCCGTCGTCCAAACCGTTATGGTTCCGATGCCGGTGGAGCCGCTGCCGTCGAGGGCGAGGAGGGTGTTGAAACAGTTCAAGACGGCGTCCGGCCCCGCGCTCGCAACGGGCGGCGTCGAGAGGTCTTCGACGTGCGCGGAGGCTGTCGAGGTGCAGCCGTTGGCCGGATTCGTCACGATGACGGCGTAGTCGCCGGGCTGGTCGACGGTCGTCGTCGC
>JBGAWE010000429.1:0-2023 GCA_044227705.1 Saprospiraceae bacterium | reverse complement strand
GTTTGGGAAGAGGTTGCCGATGTTGTCGATGAGCGCCCACTGCGTGCCCGACTTGCTCACGTGGTAGGTGTTCATGACCGGCGGGCCGAAGCCGAAGATGCCGAGCCGCGTTCGGGTGACGATGACCTCATCGCCGTGGTTCAGGAGTTTGGCGATGTTGGCTGGCAGGTTCGTCATCACGCCAAACGAGACGTTGACGTTCGTGATGAAAACATCCTGGTTTTTGTACGTCTGCCCCATCCCGTCGTAGGCCCACTGGGCGGGGTGCTGGAACTGGTAGACCGGCTCGTCGAACTCGTTGTTGACCTTCGTCAGCAACGGCTCGCCCGTCTCGCTGTCCCAAAGCAGGTTCTCGGTAGTGATGGAGGAGCCGTTCTCGGTCTTTGTGACCTTTTCGAGGATGCCGAACCGTTTGATGAACTTGGTAGTCGCCGACGTGCGCAGCCGCCGCGTCTCCTTGTGGTAGACCGGCAGCGCGACGGGGAATGGCACAGGGAAGATGCCATAGAACCCCACGTCAAGCCCCGCGAGGATGCCCACCCCTTTTGCCGTCGTCGTCTCGTCCGACATGTCCTGCCACACGTCGACGTCGACGCCGAGTTGCTGGTCGTACATGATGCGGCCGGTGGGCTTGACGACGTTCACCTTGTTGTTCAAATGCAACGGGTCGGCGGTCGGCGAGTCGGTTCGGTAGTTGTACACGGTCGACGAGACGAGCGCGCCGTCCTGGTTGTAGGCCTCCTCCGCTTTCGGCTTGCCGTGCATGTCGTTGACCTCGACGGTGAAGCCCTGCGAGAGCGAGAGGTTCTTTTTCTGCTTTATCTTGATGATTCTGGTTATTGGCTTGCCCTTGTCTTGTTCGGAGTGCAGCACGGTGCGCGAGGCGAGCGTCGGGAATTCTTTTGCCGTGTAAAAGCGGCTGATGGTGAAGCCCGTCGCGGTGCGCGAGACGTTCGTCCTTTTCAGATTCCTCACCGTCACTTGGCTGTACACGACGCTCGGGGCGGGGAAAAGGGCCTCGCCTACCGGCAGTTCTTGATAGAGATAGTTCTTGGGGCCGAGCGGCACCTTCTTGTTCTGATAATCGAGCGGCTCACGCCAAAGGTTCTCGTTGTTGCCAATGGTCGGCTCCCAGCTCGCCACACCGCTGCTGACGAGGGTGTCCCGGCCGCTCACCTTTTGCACCATCGTGTAGTCGTATTCCTGCCCGTACTGCGAGTCGGCGTGACCATTGGCGGCCATGGTCGCCCACCGGTCGCTGATGGTCACCCTTTTGACGCGCGAGCCGCCGCCGAACTTTTTCAGCGTTGGGCAGGCCAGCCGCGCCCACGACAGGGCGAACACGCCGGTCGGCTTGTTCTGGTCGATGAGCTTGGAATACGACTGCGAGATGCGGTTCCCGTCGAACCCCGTGAGCAGGTCGCCCATGTCCTGCAGGATGGGGAAAAGCCCTTTTATCTTGGCCTTGACCGACCCGGCGGGCGGCTGCACGCCATAGGCGAGGTCGGGCAGGCTCGACCGAAGCGTTTGCAGGGCGGCCTTCGTGATGGGGTTGAGCGACACGTCGCGGTCGCCCTTCGCCTGTGTCAAAAGGATTTTGGCCACCGTGTACTTGCCGCTGGACAGACCGCTCAAGACCGTCGCCGACTTATCGAAATCGGCGTAGCCCTGCACGTACTCGTCCGAGCTCGCGCTCGGTGTCAGCCGGACAGAGCAGTTGAAATAGATTTTGCTCACCCCCTCCAGGTACCTCGCGTTGAACTCGCCGAGGCCCGGCCCTGAGACCGGGTAGGGCAACTTGACGTGCATCCACAGGTTCGGCGGCTGCGACAGCCCCGTCGAGTAGAGGCCGCTTGAGGCCGCCCCGCCCGACGTCGCCGAGAAACCCGTGATGAACACTGGCTGCCCCGCCCTCCGGTTCATCACATAGGCGTAGTCGTCCGATTCGTACACGACATCGATGATGCCGCCCGTCGGGAGCGTGATTTTGCTCAAGGCCCAGGCCGAGGCGAACGGCGCGTTC
>JBGAWE010000079.1:0-18225 GCA_044227705.1 Saprospiraceae bacterium | reverse complement strand
GTCGGCTGGAAGCCCGCGAAGACCATCGGCGGAGGGCAGCCAATCCCTCTTTTCGGGACTTGGTCGGGCGAGCGGTTTGCCGCGCTTTCCGTCCTCTCGGGCGGGAAATGGAGCGACCTCGTGCCGCCGCCTGCGCTCGAAAAACGGCTTTTTGCCCACGAGCCGCAGGCCGAGGAAGCCTGAGATCACTTCGCTGGCTTGTACCGGGCTTCTTCCAAAAACTTCTGCGGGTCGCGCTGCGCGAGCAGGTCGTCGAGCTTCATGCCCGGGTGGCGGCGCATCCACGCGCAGCAGATGCGGTAGCCGAGCCAGTTGGCGACGCGGCCGGGGGCCTCGCGCAGGGCGGGCGGGTCGTCGCCGGCGTTGGGGCTTTCGCCGGTCAGCTTTTTGAACTTGTCGCGCTCGGTCGAGTAGAGGAGCTTTTTGTCGAGGATGTACGACCAGATTTCGAGCTCGTTCTGGCGGCACCAGTCCATCTGTTTTTGGGTGAAGCCCCATTTTATCGAGTCGGGCGCCTCGGGGAGGAGGGCGTCCTTCGCGAACCAAGCCTTCCCGTTCCAAAAGATTTCATCGAGCAGTTTCCGGCCTCCCGACGGCGGCCCGACGGCATCGGCAGCCAGCGACTCGGCGACCTGCGAGGTCAAATACTTCGGGTCCATCCGGCGGCGGATGAAGTCGGGCAGGTCGAGCATTGTGCGGTAGGCCGGGTGGTTTTCGCCCAAAAAGAACTCCGGCGAGAGGCAGAACAGGCTGTCGCTGACCGGGAAGGCACCGTAGCCGTAGCCCGTGCTGACGACGAGGAAGCGCGGCACCGGCTTGCCGGGGAAGTAGTGTCTGTAATACTGGCAGAGCCGCGCCAGCTCCTTTTTCTCCTTTGAAAAATCGCCGAACGCGCGCTCGACCGAGTCCTTCAGGCCGCGCATCTCGGGCGGCAGTACGAGCGAGGCGAGGATTTGCTCGGGCTTCTCCTTCGGGTCGCGCGGGTTTTTCAGGATTTGGTTGAAAAGGACCGGGGCGAAGTCCGGGTATTTCTTCTCCAAAAAGGCCACGCCGTCGGCGAGGCGGTTCGTGTCGACGGCCCAGAGGTCGAGGTCGAAGCGGTCGAGCTGGATGTTGACCTTGATTTTGGAGACGTCGGGGACGGGCCTCGAATCGTCGCCGCCGCCCGAGCGGCAGGCATTGAAAAGGATGAAAAAGGAAAGCAAGGCGGCCACAGCTTTCAGGGGCCACGCCTCGATCCCTCGGTTGTTCAATTCTTCGATTCCTTTTTCATCAATCGCATCGTTGAAAATCTACTTTACGGCGGCGAAAATAGCGGCCGGGCGGCCGCCCAAACTGTCGGGCTTTGACCGGGGCAGCCACTTTCGAGAAGACCTCCGCCCGGCCCCGTTCCGGTCAAAACCGCGCAAAAACACGTTTTTATGAAAAAAATTGCAGGCATTTTCCTCCTCACTGCCCTCGCCGCGACCGGCCTCTGGGGTCAAGGTCGCAGCCGGTACGAGCAGAACAAGCTGCGCTTCGGCATCCAGGCCAGTCCGTCTTTCCAGTGGATGCGCTCGTCGGAGCCGAAGACCATCAGCGGCAACGGCTCCAACACGGCGTTCAAGTTCGGAGCGTCGGTCGAGAACTATTTCCGCCCCAAGCTCGGCCTGACCGTCGGCGTGGGGCTTGCGGCCAACAGCGGCGGCACGCTGCGCTACGAACAGGCGGGGACGTGGCTGAAAGGCAGTTACGACAGCCTCCTCGTCAAGGGGGCCAACATCCACTACCGGATGAACTACGTCGAGGTGCCCATCGGCCTGAAGGCGCGCGGCGGCTCGAACGAGGACTCGGACTACAGCTTCTACATCGAGGCCGGGCTGGTTCCGGCCTTCCGCACGAAGGCGCTGGCCGACATCCGCAAGACCAACTCGCAGAACCAGGAGGACATCGAAATAAAGGAGACCTCGAAGGCGCTCAACCTCTCGTGGGCCATCGGTGGCGGGCTGGAGTACAGCGTCCGGCCGAGCATCGCCCTCGTCGGCGGCCTCTATTATCAGGGCGGCCTGTTCGACGTGACGAAGAACGCGGGCGACGACTCAAAGAACACCATCAGCGGGCTGACCATTAAGCTGGGCGTGGTCTTCGACGCAGATTGAGGGCGCGCTCCAATCGAGCGATTGCCAACCTTCATCGAAATGCCCCGGCCCCGCGGTCGGGGCATTTTTATTTTTACAAAAAATCGGGGGAGAGGAATGCGCGAGAACCGCCCGAACTCATCCCTCATCATTCATCCCTCACCACAAAAAGGATGGCTTTCTCCGAGATATTCAAAATGGCGTGGCAGAACATCGGCAACAACCGCCTGCGCAGCGTCCTCACCCTGCTCATCATCGCCTTCGGGATCATGGCCCTCGTCGGGATTTTGACCGCCATCGACGCGCTGGCGGGGTCGCTCAACGACAGCTTTTCGGGGCTGGGGGCCAACAGCTTCTCGTTCGAAAGGAAGTGGGGCAGCGTCCACGCCAACCGGGGCGGCAAGAAGTCGAAGCGCGGCGAGCGAATCACCTACGACCAAGCGATGGGCTTCAAGGAGCGGTTCGACTTCCCGGCCCGCGTCAGCGTCTCCTTCTCGGCGGACGACAACCACACCATCAAATGGGCCGACAAAAAGACCAACCCGAACATCGGCGTGTTCGGCATCGGCGAGAACTACCTGACGGCGAAAGGCTTCGAGGTCGAGTTCGGCCGGGCTTTTTCAGACGGTGAAATCAACGATGGCCGCCACGTCTGCCTGCTCGGCGCTGACGTGGCGGAGAAGCTCTTCGGGAAAGGCCACGACCGCGCCGTCGGGCAGGACATCTCGGTCGACAACGCCCGGTACCGCGTCGTTGGGGTCTTGAAAACGAAAGGCTCGGGCATGAACGCGAGCGAGGATCGGCGCGTCCTCGGCACGCTCGACGCGGTGAAAACGGATTTTGGGACGAACGAATCGGGCTTCGATGTGCTGATTTCCGTCAACGACCCGCTCCAAATGGACGCGGCCATCGGCTCGGCGACGGGCCTTTTCCGCCAGATGCGCGGCCTCCGTCCTGGCGACGAGGACGACTTCGACATCGAAAAGAGCGACTCCATCGCCTCCGTTTTGAAAGAGAACACCGTGAAACTGCGCCTCGCCACCATCGCCATCGGCCTGATGACGCTACTCGGCGCGGCCATCGGTTTGATGAACATCATGCTCGTCTCGGTCACCGAGCGGACGAAGGAGATCGGCATCACGAAGGCCATCGGCGCCACGCGGCGCACCATCATGACCCAGTTCCTTGCCGAGGCGGTCGCCATCTGCCTCATCGGCGGCGTGGTCGGCGTGGCGCTCGGCATCGCCATAGGCAACATCGTGACCGTCATTTTTCATGGAAAATTCCTCATCCCCTGGGCGTGGATGGCCCTCGGCTTCTCGCTCTGCTTTCTGGTGGGAATCGTGTCAGGGCTATACCCGGCCCTGAAGGCCGCACGGCTCGACCCGATCGAGGCGCTGCGGTACGAGTGAGGAAAAGGCTCCTCAACCACTCCATCAATAGTCGTCGCCCATGTCCCCGCCTTCCTCCTCGTCGTTGTCGCGACGGCGAGTGACGATGATGTGGTCGTCCTCGCCCGAGTCGTCGTCGTTGAACTCCTCTTGGTCCTCCTCGGTGACGGCCTCGTCGTCGTCGTCGTGGGCGGATGGGGCGTCGCCCGCGCCGCTGAAACCCTCGCGGAGCACGCCGTCGTCGTCGAAATCATCGTCCTCTTTGACGATGCGCTTGGCGTCGCCGACGGTCATACGGATCAGATAATAGGTGTCGTCCGTCTCGAACGGCAGGGCCGACACGCGGTTGCCCTTCGCGTCGGTGTACGAGATGAGGTGCGTCTCGTAGCCGGTGGGGTACTTGATCTTCAGGTCGTGGACAATCTCCTCGGAGAGGGCCTCGTAATCTTTGACGACTCTTTTTTTCGGTGCAGCCACAGTTGGGAAGGGAGTTTGAGTGGGTTCTACGAATTGCTTTTTTGCGGAATCTCTTGCGGCAAATGTGGAGCGGCCCCGTTGAAAACTCCAAGCCGCCCGATGGCCGAATTTTTAAAAAAAATCGTGCCGACCGTCAGTTGGCCTTGATTTCGACGATTTCGACGCGCCTTTCCCGCGCCGCCGCCGGGTCGTAGACGGAACCGCGCCGGTCCTCCAGCCGGTCGCTGATGCCCGCTCGGGCGGTCGTCTCGCCGAAGCTCGTCTCGGTGATTCGCAGCGCGCCCGAGCGGATGTAGGGTTGCAAAACCCCGTCGCCGTATGCCTCGAAATGGTTGCGGATGGAGCTGATGCGCCGCTTCCCGAGTGCCACGTTGTAGTCGCTCTCCGCCCTCGGGCTGGTGAATCCCTTGATGATGATTTCGACCTTCTCGCCGTCTTGCAAACGGGTCAAAAGCATGTCGGTCAACAGGAAAAGGCGGTCGTAGCCGCGCTTCACCTCCGTCTCGAAGAACCGGTCGATTTCGCCCCGCGCCTCCTCGCCCCGCGCCCCCGCAAGGCCGCTGGCGAACTGCTCTCGGTAGTCGCCAAGCTGCTCGTAGTAGGCCCAAAAGCTCTCCTCGTAGGTCTTCTTCGTGGTCGTGCGGCGGGTGCGCTTGTCGGGTTCGTCGTTGTCGAAATAGAGCGGCAGCCCGGCAAAGTCCTCCAATTTCTTCGGCGGGTTCGGGTCGCCGACGGGCTTCGGCACGACGGGTTCCGTCGGCACGGGCGGCACCGGCTTGACCGGCTCGGTCGGCACCTCGGCCGTCGGCGGCGTGGTCGGTTTTGGCGGCGGCGGCGGCGGCGGGAGCTTGACCGAGAAGAGGTCGTTGCAACAAGCCTTGTTCGCCGCGTCGAGGAACATCGAGCCGGGCCGGTTGCTGGCTAGGTAGCCGCTGCGGCCGTCTTTTTTTAGGATGAAATAGAGGTCGTTGTAGCTCGTGTTGAGCGGCGGCGGCGCGTCCTGCGGGGCCGACCAGCCGCCCGCTGCGTCCATTCTTGTGGAATAGATGTCCCAGCCGCCCATGCCCTGCCAGCCTTCGGAGGCGAACCAGAGCGTCCCGTCGACCGCTGAAAAGAAGGGCGTCCCGTCGTTCTCCGCCGTGTTGACCGCCGCGAGTGGCGTCGGCTCGCCGACGGGCTGCCCGCTGGCCGAGTCGAGCGCGACCTGCCAGATGTCGAGCTTGCCCTTTCCGCCGGGCCGGTCGCTGGCGAAGAGGAGGTTTTCCTTCCCAGTCTTTTTGTCGATGAAAAGGCTCGGCTGCGTCGCCGTCGAGCCTGTGGGGTTCACGCCGCCGCCGAGGATTTTGGGCTTGCCCCATTTCCCTTTCTTCTCCTTTTCGAGGAGGAAAATCTGGCAGTGGATGTCCTGCGGCCCCGAGTTTTTGCAAAAAGTACAGTACGCCCGCGCCGATTTTTCGGAAAAGACGGTGTGCGCGACGTGCGTCGAGTCGTCCGCCGGGAAGAAGCGCGGCTGCTTCGCCTTCTGTCCGGCGGCGGAAATCAGCGCCTTCGTCGTGCGCGGCTTCGGCTTCTTCCGCGACTTTTCCAGCTCGAACCGGTAGCTCGAAAACCAGAGGGTGTCGCCGCGCAGGGCGGGCGCGAAGTCCGAGAAGCTGCTGTTCACCTCGCGGCCGAGGTGCGTCACCTCGGTCTTGTCGGCCTCCGTCAGTCTCCGAATTGCCCAGTCGCAGGTCTCGATTTCGGCCTTTGCGCGGGCGACGAAAGCCTCGTCAGGAGCGGGGCTTTCCGCGATGTACTTTTTGAAAAAAGACTTCGCCGCCGCGTACTCGCCTTCCGATTTTTTCACCTCGCCGAGCCGGAAATCGAGGAGCGGGAAGCCCTTTGCCTTCTTCCCGTCGGCTATTTTCGAGTAGGTCTTCTCTGCAATCGGGTAAGCGTAAAAGAGGCGGGCGCACTCGGCGTACTTCCAAAGCGCGTCCCAGTTTTTGGGGTCTTTTTCCAAAACCTTGGCAAGGTGGGCAATGGCCGCGTTGTAGTCGCGCTGCTCGAAGGCGCGGTCGGCAGCCTTCTCGTACTGTTTGAGGCTTTGGGCGGAAACTTGCCCTAAAAGGTTAACAGTCAGGAGGATGGAAATGGAAATCCGGATCATTTTGGCCGTTGTTGGCGTCCTCGCCAACAACTCCGGGCAGGTTGTCGGCGAGGGCGCCAACAGCGGCCGGGGGCTGGCTGGCCGCAATTTTTATCAATAAATCGGGCAGACCTTGAACACCTTCACCGGCGGCACCCGCACGAACCGCCACTGAACGGCAGTTCAGGCCCGCCCTTCCCCCGCGTCGCGTCGGCGATGGGCGAGAAGTTCCAGTCGTAGCTCGCGCCGAGGAGCCACGCGCCCCACTCGAGCCGCACCTGCGGGATGATGGCGTCCTTCAGCCGCGTGCCGAGGATGAACGATACGGCCGTCTGCTCCGGTGCCAGCCAGCGGCGCACCCCGATGGCGAGGAGGGTCTCTTTGTACGGCCCCTGCGCCTGGAAATTGGCCTCGGCGAGGAAGTCGCGCAGCTTGCCCGCTTCGAAGGCGCCGCCCGCGTGGAGGTTGAATCGCGAGGCGAGGCGGCTCTTTTTTTCGTCGCGGAAGCTCACCGTCGGCCGCGTCAGGTGGAACGCGCCGAGGCCGAGGTCGAAGCGGGTGCGCGTCTTCGCCTCCTGAACGTGATAGTTGACGCCTGCGCCGATTTCCGGCACGAGGCCGGTCGAGCGGTCGAGGCTCTCGCCCGTTGAGGCGGTCGGGACGTAGCTGTCGCTGACGTACTGCTTCCCCCATTTCAGTTTGGAAAGGTCGAAACTGCGCTGCCCGCCGCCGAGCGCGATGCCGAAGGAGAGGGCCGAGGTCGGGTTCAAAATCCGCGAAATAGAGCCGAAAAGCGTGGCGTTCGTCCATGAGATGGCCGCGTCGCCCGCCTCGTCGTGGTCGATTTTGATGCCGCCGCCGATGATGGCCGAGCCGAGGTCGGCGAGCTTCGCGTCGGCGAAAAGGCTCTGCGTTTCATAGGGGACGGGGACGGCCTTCCATTGCTTCCGGTAGTTGGCCCCGGCGCGGACGTCGCCGCTGAAAATGCCCGCCATCGCTGGGTTTTGCTGGAAGGGCGCGAGCGCGGCTTGCGACCAGTGGATGTCCTGTCCAGCGAGCGGGGCGAGGTTGGCTGCACAAAAAAGGAGGAGGAGGAGTCTTTTCATGGCCGATAGATTTTCAGCCGGAAGGTATCTCGGGGCTTGAATCCGCTGGCTCGGCTGGCGGCTATTTTTTTAAAACGACGCTCGGCGGATTGCCACCAGTTTCTCCAAAAGCCTGTCGAGCTGGTCGAGCGGCAGCATGTTGGCGCCGTCCGATTTTGCCTCGGCTGGGCGCGGGTGGGTCTCGATGAAAAGCCCGTCCACGCCCACCGCGACGCCCGCCCGGGCGATGGCCCCGATGAGGTCGGGCCGCCCGCCGGTCACGCCGCTCGCTTGGTTGGGCTGCTGAAGCGAGTGCGTGCAGTCGAGCACGACGGGCGAGCCGAACGCCTGCATGGCCGGTATCGAACGGAAGTCGACGACGAGGTCGGTGTAGCCGAACGTCGTGCCGCGCTCGGTGAGCATGACGTTTGGGTTTCCCATCTCCTCCACTTTTTGCTTGGCGAACCGCATCGCTTCCGGGCCGAGGAACTGGCCTTTTTTGATGTTCACCCACCGGCCAGTCGCGGCGGCGGCTTGCAGCAAGGATGTCTGCCTGCAGAGGAAGGCCGGGATTTGCAGCACATCGACGAACTCGGCCGCCCGCGCCGCTTCCTCGTCGGCGTGGATGTCCGTCGTGACCGGCACTTTGAATTGCTCGCCGACGGCGCGGAGGATTCGCAGGGCTTTTTCATCCCCGATGCCGGTGAAAGAGTCGGCCCGCGAGCGGTTGGCCTTCCGGTACGAGCCTTTGAAGATGAACGGAATGCCCAGCCGCTGGCAGCTCGCCGCGATTTTTTCGGCAATCTCGAAGGCCATCGCCTCCCCCTCGATGGCGCATGGGCCGGCGATGAGGAAAAAGTTGTCGGATGTCGGGAGCGTCATGGGCTGTTTTTGATGCGTGGATAATTGCGGCTGCAAGAATGGGCTTCTCGACAAATGGCAAAAGGAAGCCCATCGACCATTTGCAAAAAAGGACGTCCCCGGCACCGGGAACGCCCTTTTTTATGGGCAAACACTATCTAAACCAATTGCAGAATCTCACTCGATGCGCACGAAACGCTGCGCCGCCAGCCGGTGGCCGCCCTCGGTGACGAGGACAGCGTAGATGCCGTAGGGCAGGTCGGCCACCGGGATCCATGCCTCGACGTCGGGGAAGGGCATAGAGCGGACGGCGCGGCCCATCGCGTCGCAGACGGTCAGTTGGCAGCCGGGCGGCAGGGCGAGGTTGAAGGTGACGCGCAGGTCGCCGCTGCCCGAGCCGATGGGGTTGGGCGCGAGGTCGAGGGTGCGGCCAGAGGGGGCAAAGCCGCCGTCGTCGGAGAGGAGGATGGCCGAGGCGGTGGTGAAATTGATGGTCGCCGACCAAGTGTTGGAGCAGTTGTCCTTCACCTGCCACGTGTAGGATTTCCCTTTCGTGAGGCCGGTGAGGTTTAGCGTCGTTGTCGAGACGGCGGGCAGCGTGATGTAGGAGCCGCCGGATTTGAGCTTGTACTTGACGGTGTAGCTCGTCGCGCCGGCCACCGAGTTCCACTTCAGCGCGGCGGAGGTGGTTAGTATTGCCGTCGTGGCCAATCCTGTCGGGGCCTTGCAGCTCGGGGCGGCGGCCGAAGTTGTGAAGTTGACGGCAGCGGAAAAGGACGAACAGTTGGCTTTCACCGCCCAGTTGTAGGTGGTGGAGGCGGAGAGGCCGGAGAGGTTGAGGTTGGTGCCGGTGACGCTCGCGGCGGTCGTCCACGTCGTCGCGGAGCTGGTCTTGTATTGGACAGTGTAGCTCGTCGCGCCGGCCACGGAGTTCCATGCCAGCGTCGCCGTCGAGGCTGTGAAGGCCGTCGTGGCAAGGCCCGCCGGCGCCGTGCAGCCCGAGGTGGCGGTGGTGAAACTGATTTGGGTCGAATAGGCCGAGCAGTCGGCTTTCACCTGGCAGTTGTAGGTCGTCGAGGCGGCCAGGCCGGTCAGGCTGCGGCTGGTGAGCGTGGTGCTGGTGGCGGTGGTCCAAGTGGTCGCCGCGCTGGTCTTGTACTGGACGGTGTAGCTCGCCGCGCCGGCCACGCCGCCCCACCCCACCGTCGCCGAGGAGCTGGTGATGGATGTCGCGCCGAGGCCGGCCGGGGCGGTGCAGCCAGCCGGGGCACCCGTCGAGAAGCTCTGCGTGGCCGACCATGCCGAGCAGTCGCTCATCACCTGCCATTGGTAGGCGGTCGAGGCGGTGAGTCCGGTCAGGTTGATGGTCAGCGCGGTCGTGGAGGCCAGCAGGTTCCAGGTGGTCGCGGCGGCCGTCTTGTATTGAACGGAGTAATTCGTCGCGCCGCTGACGGCGCCCCAGTTGAGCGTCGCGGTTGTCGCGCCGACGTTGGTCGCCGAGTAGGTCGTCGGCGCGGAGCCGGTCGTGGCGAGGCAGGTGGCGCTGACGACCCGGGAACGGATCTGGTTGCCCGGCACCGTGCCAAAGCCGTTGGCGAAGTTGATGCCGACGCCCGTCAGGTGGCAGTACGACATGATGGTGCCACCGTTCGTCGGCGCGGGGCCTGCGGCACAACCTCCCTCGGTGGTGTAGCAGTTGTCGAGCGGGCCGTTGGGCCAGTTGCACGAGTGGGTGTGCCACGAGCCGAAGTTGTGCCCAAGCTCGTGCGTCACGACCTCGACCGACCACGAGTAGGTCGGCACGTTCGAGTAGGTGTTGTAGACCTGACTCACGCTGAAGGCGTAGGCCTTGTTGCAAAGCACGTCGACGTAGCCGATGCCGCCGCCGAGCGAGCGCGTCGACATGAAATGGGCGATGTTGCCTGTCCAGTTCGTCCCCTTAGTGGCCAGGAACTGGTTGAGCACGGCGCTCGTCGTGGTCAGCGACTGATAGGGGTCGGCAGTCGTCCAGACGTTGATTTGAGAGATTTGAACGTCTATGCTCTCGTTGGCGTAGAGCGCCGCAATCTGGCTGAACAGGCCGGTGACGTAAGCCGAGACGCTGGCCGCGTTGCCCCCCTTGTCGAGGAACATCTGGTAGTCGGTCTCGAAATAAATCTGCGTCATTTTGCAGCCCACGCCGCGCTCGCCCGCTTGGCCGCCAGAGCCGGAGGGGTGCGGGGCCTCAAGCTCCTCGCAGGCCCGAGCGGCAGGGTTGACAGCATCGGCGGAGCGGAAGAGGATGAACTCGCCGCTGCCCTGCCCATTTTTTTCGAGGAAGAAATTGTCGTCGCCCGTGATGGCCATTGCCTGGATGTCGTTGCCGAAGACGGCGACGGAAGCCAGCGAGTTGTCATCGCCATCGACCACACCTCTATAATAGATGCCGCGCTCGATGCCGGTGGCGACCTCGGAGCCGTCGTTCAACGTCACCTTGAAATCGGGCGAAAGGATTTCGACGCGGGCCAGGTTCAACTTGAGGTCGAAGCCATCGGCCGACGGTATGGTGAGGGAGATCTGACCCGGCTCGTCCTCGACGATGCCGCGCAGTATGGCAGGGTCGATTTCGAGGAAGGTGGCGTTTTCCGGTGCGCCCGAGCGGTCATGGGCCTCTGTGGAAAGGGCAAGGAGCGGGGTTTGTTGAAAGGTGCCGGGCTGCTTTTCGAGCCATTGCGCGACACGGCTCCCCGTCGACTGGGCCAGAATGATTAAAGGAAGGAATTGGAGGCACACGGCAAGGAGCCGCGCCCCGTTGCGAGTAGGCGTGTTTTTCATGTTTTGAAAAAGCGTGAGAAAGGTTGTAGAAAAAGGACGGAAGGCGGGGAGCCGTAAAAGGACAGGGCAAAGGTGCGGCTGTCACACTGCGCAAAAGGCGTGTTTGAGGCGGCCAACTCGATGGGCTGTGACAGAAGCCCGGTCTTCGATAGAAATTTTCCGGCATTGGTTTCCTATGCCGAAACAGCGTGAAAACCGTACTAAAGTGGAAGCTATCGCCAGTTGCTCATCCGGGAAAAGCGTACTTGTTCCGCGAAACAGGGGTTCGGCTGTGAGGTCGTTTCGCGGGAAAAAAGTTTTGCCGCCGAGTGCCCGGGGCGCCGTTCAATTGCCCCCATCGGCGGAAAAAGCGTCGTAGATGAGCACCCGTTGCCACAAATGGCGGCACTTCTCGATGAACTCGAGGTGAACGGGGTGCGCCTGGTAGGCCGCCTCGCCCGCCGCGTCGTCGAAGAAAAGGAGCAGCGAGACCGACCACGAACTGTCGACCACCGCCCGCTCGCTCGGCGCGGGCAGCCCGATTTGGAGGCTGCGGATCTGCGAGATGGCCGCCAGTTTTTTCACCCCGGCGAGGAGCGCGTCGCGGTCGGAGGTGCTGTCGGGGTTGTTGAGCCAGAAAAAAACGTGGTGCGAAAAGGTCGGCTTTTGCATAGCGAAGTTGGTTTTGATCGGCCGATGGTCGGCCGTTTTGAAAGCCCGAGAGGCGGCGGGGCAAAGGTCGTCACGCCTTTTTTCAAAATCCTGTTAAACGTCGGCTGAAAACCAAAAGCGGACGGCCGACGAAAAAATGGCCGCCTAATTTTGGGCCAACAATTTCCAGCATCGCCGTGCGCGCCCTCGCCATACCATATTTGTTCGCACCATATTTGTTCGCCTCGCTGGCCGCCATGCTACGCCCCGGCTGCGGCAGCCAAAAACCCGCCCCGACCCTCGATCGGATGCCCGGATACGAGGTGCACGGCATCGATGTTTCCCACTATCAAAACCGGGTCAACTGGGACAGCGTGGCCTCGACGGACACCCGTTTCGCCTTCGTCAAGGCGACCGAGGGCGAGACGTGGCAGGACTCTTTTTTCTGTCAAAATTGGGAAAAGATGCGTCACGCCGGGATGCACCGGGGGGCCTACCACTTCTTCAACCCCTCGCTCAACACGCGGCTGCAGGCGGAGAACTTTCTGAACTTGGTCGAGCTGCGGCCCGGCGATTTGCCGCCCGTTCTCGACGTCGAAGACCGGGAGGGGGTCGCGCCAGGACTGCTCGTGGCCAAGCTCCGCGTCTGGCTGTGGACAGTCGAAAGGCGCACCGGCGTCCGGCCGATTCTTTACACCAACCTGAATTTTTACGAAAAATGGCTGGCCGGGCATTTCGACCGCTATCCGCTCTGGATTGCCCGTTTCTCGAATGAAAAACCGGTTTTGACGATGGGTGCCGACTGGCTTTTCTGGCAATACGCCAACGACGGCCGCCTCTCCGGCGTGAGCGGGCCGGTCGACTTCAACGTCTTCAAAGGCTCGGCGGGCGAGCTAGACAGGCTTTGCATACCCGAGCCGGCGCCGGTTCCGACGGAGGTGCCGGCCGCGGCGGCGGCGGTGGCCGCTCCTTTTCTTTCCAAAAAAGCGGAGGCGCAGCCCGCGCCGTGAATTTTCAAACCATTCGCTGGCCGGTCGTTGGCCGTTGTTCGCGACTTCGCCAGCAACTCTCGGGGGAGTTCGCGCGGGTTGTTGGCCAGAGGCCAACAACGGCCACGGTTCCGCGTTGAACACATTGGCGGCTGCCGCATTTACCTTTGCCTCGTCGGGCATGCCGACTTCAAATCCATCCAATTTTTTGATGAAAAAACTCCTTCTCGCGCTCCTCGTCGGCCTCTCCGCCTCGGCGATCGGCCTCGCGCAGGGCATCGAATTCTTCCACGGCTCGCTCGACGAAGCCCTCCGAAAGGCGAAGGCCGAGGAAAAACTGGTCTTCATGGACTGCTTCACCTCGTGGTGCGGGCCGTGCAAACGGATGGCCGCGCAGACCTTCCCCGACCCCGAGGTGGGCGCCTTTTTCAACGAGAACTTCGTCTGCCTCAAAAAGGACATGGAGAAAGAGGACGGCCCCGAGCTGGCCGACCGCTTCGTCATCACGTCGTACCCGAGCCTGCTTTTCCTCGACACGGAGGGGAAAATCATGCAGAAAAAGGTCGGCGCGATGTCGCCCGACGCGCTCATCGAGGCGGCCAAGAAGGTCATCGGGAAGACCGACCAGCTTTCCGACTACACCAAGCTTTACGAGGAGGGGAAGCGCGAGCCGGAAGTGATTCTCGGATATGTCAAAGTCCTCATCCGCTCCGGCAAGCCGAGCCTGAAAATCGTCAACGACTACTTGAAGACCCAGAAAGACCTGACCACGCCGTTCAACCTCAAGTTCCTGATGGAGGCGACGAGCGAGGCGGACAGCCGGATTTTCGACCTGTTGATTCAAAACCGCGAGCAGGTCGCGGCTCAGGAGGGCGCAGCGCACGTCGATGCCCGCATCCAAAAGGCCTGCGACGGGACAGTCAGGAAGGCCATCGAGTTCAAGTCGCCCGACCTGTTGAAAGAGGCGCAGCAGAAGATGGAAAAGAACCTGCCCGGTCGCGCCGAGAAGTGGACTTGGGAATCGGAGATGCAGTATTTCGCCGCCCTGAAAGACTTCGACGGCTACCTCACCGCCTGCCGCGACTGCGAAAAGAAAGGCGCCAAGGGCGACGCGGCCCGCCTCACCCAGCTTGCCCGCGACCTGATGAGCTACTTCCCGCAGGAGCCGAAGGCCTCGAAACAGGCTGAAAAATGGCTCAAAACAGCCGCCGAAACGGCCGACACGCCCGAAGGCTGGCTCCAATACGCCAAGATTTTGCTGCACAACGAGAAGAAGTCCGACGCCCGCTCGGCCGCCCTCAAAGCCCAGAAGCTGGCCGCCGAGAAGGAGGCCGAGGCGTCGGTGAAAAACCAGATTGAGGTCTTCCTCAAAAGCATCGACGGCGAGACCGGCGACTGATTTTTGCCCTTTTTCCAATCAAAAACTCATCTCTTTTTCATGAAACACTACCGGTTACTGCTCCCCTTCTTCCTTCTGCCATTTTCTTTAAAAAGCCAAGAAGGCATCTCTTTCCGCCACAACGGCGAATGGGGCGATGCCGTCGAACAGGCCAAAAAGGAGAACAAGCTCATCTTCGTCGACGCCTTCACGACGTGGTGCGGGCCGTGCAAGATGATGTCCGCGCAGGTCTTCCCGAACGAGGACGTGAGCAAGCTCTACAACGCCTCTTTCGTCAACGTCAAAATGGACATGGAGAAGGGCGAGGGCGTCGAGCTGGCCACGCGGTTCAGCGTCCGGGCCTACCCGACCTTTCTTTTTGTCGACCCCGTTGACGGCTCCATCGTCCACCGCTCGGTCGGCTACCAGCCGGTCGATGAGTTCATGCAGCTCGGGAAGACGGCGCTCGACCCCGCCAAACGCCTCCGCTCGCTCGACCATCGCTATCAGACGGGCGACCGCGACCCCGAGTTCCTCTACAACTACGCCAACGCCCGCTCCGCCGTCTACGACGGGACCGACGGCCCCATCGCCGAGGACTACCTCAAGACCCAAAAGGACTGGACGACCGAACGCAACCTCCATTTCATCTTCCTCCACGCGGACAAAGCGGACTCGGAGATGTTCCGGTTTTTGACCAAAAACCAGACGCTTTTCGCCAATTTGGAAGGAAAACAGAACGTCAGCGACCGCATCGAGGGCGTCGTCGCGCAGTCGATCGAGGCGAAAAAGGACATCACCGTCGAGGAGATAACCCAGATTTTCAAGTCCGCCTACCCCGAGGGCGGCGAGGAGATGGCCTCGCGGTACCGCCTCTCCTTCTACCGGCAGCGCGGCGACCGTGCCAACTTCGCCGCCTCGGCCATCGACCATTACAAGAAGTACCCGTCGAAGAATGCCGAGGAATTGAACGAGGTCGCGTGGACCTTTTTTCAGGTCGTCGAAGACCCGAAGCAGCTGAAAATCGCGGAGAAATGGGCCAAGAAGTCGACGAAGCTGGCCCCCTCCTTTTACAATTTCGACACGCTGGCCTCGCTCAACTACAAGCTGAAAAAGAAGAAGCCCGCCCTCGCCGCCGCCCAAAAGGCCATCGAACTTGCCCGCAAATCGGGCGAGGACTACTCGGCGACGCAGGAGCTTTTGACGAAGATTCAGGCACTTTGAGCTTCTTTTCAATGAAAAACTGCCTCTTTCTCGCCCTTTTGCTCCTCCCGCTGGCCGGTTTCGGGCAGACGAGGACGGAGCAAAAACTGGCGGACCTCGAACGCCGCCGCTTCGCCGCGATGGTCGACCGCGACTTCCCCACACTGCGCGACCTCCTAGCCGACGACCTGCGCTACACGCACTCGAATGCCAAGTTCGAGACGAAGGCCGAGTTCCTAACCGAGATAAACGACGGCACGCTGCGCTACCAGAAGATGGCCCCGCAGCAAATCGACGTGCGCGTTTTCAAAAAGACCGCTGTCATCACCGGCGTTTGCGAGGTCGTCGTGAAGCAGGGCGAGCGCGTCGTCGAGTCGATGCTGCGCTACACCGACGTGTGGCAAAAACGCGACGGCCGCTGGCAGCTCGTCGCGTGGCAGAGCACGCGGGTGCCATGATTGGGCCGCCGGTTTTCGCGTGGGCTTCGCTTCTTTTCACCGCACTGATTTTTGAAAAAACCGTCGGTGCGCTCCATTACGGCAGCCGCCGCTGGCCGCGATGGGTCTGGGCCGGGCTGACGGTCGCGCTCTGCCCGAGGTTTTTGACCGAGGCCGTCGGAGCGGATTCGGGCCACCTTCGGGAGGTCGCGTTCGCCGCCGTCGCGGTCTTTTTTTCCGTCAAGTTTCTGGAGGACGGCGAGCTGGCTGACGCGCTTTTCTTGCCCGTCGCGGCGGCGGCGCAGTTTTGGCTCGGTCTCGAAATCCCTGTTTTCGAATGGGCAATGCTGGCCAGCTGCGGGCTTTTTCTTATTGAAAAAACACAGCGACCACTCGGTCGGCTGGCAATTCTCGCCGCGACGGCCGCCGTGCTTTTCGCCTTCCTTTTGAAACATGGATTGCCGAAAGGGGATTGGAACTGGCCGCGAATCCAGCCGCTTCTACTTCCCTTTTGGCCGGTTTTCGGGCTGTTCATGCCCGTCTGCCTGTTCTTTTTGAAAAAGACCGACCTCGCGCCGCGACCGAAAAAGTGGCTCGCCGCCGCGACGGCCACCTCGGTTTTGACCGCCGTCGGCTGGCCTTTCGCCCGTCGGGTCGAGGTCGAGTTGGCGTGGCTCGGAATGGCCGTCATCGCCTTCCCTGTGTTCGATCGCGGGCTGCTTTACGGGCTGGTCTATTTGAAAAAATGGAAGATTTGGGCATTGGTCGGGTTCTTCGCGCTTGTCCAATTGGCCGCCGTCGGGTTCATGTGCTGCGACGATTTTGCCGTTCGGCTGGCCATCTTCGCCGCTCATTTTTTTCTCTGAACATGAAAAAACTCCTCATAGCCGCCCTCGCCCTCGTTGCCGGAATAGCTCTTTTCAGACTCGGGAAGAACCTGTACCAAGCTCCCGGCTTCGTCCTCGGCGCGAAGGCCCCCGACTTCTCCGCCACCCTGCTCGACGGCTCGACGGCCAAGCTCTCCGATCTGCGCGGCAAGGTCGTCCTCGTCCAGTTTTGGGCATCTTGGTGCGGCCCGTGCCGCCGCGAGAACCCCGAACTGGCCGTGCTTTTTCAAAAATTCGGGCCGAAAGGATTCGAGATTTTCTCCATCGGAGTCGAGCGGAGCGAGGCCGCTTGGCGGGCCGCCATCGCCCGCGACGGTGCTGTTTGGAAGCACCACACGGTCGAGATTTCGGAGGATTTGAAGTTCTTCAAAGGCCCCATCATCGACCTCTACAAAGTCCACTCGATACCCCAAACCTACCTGCTCGACGCGACCGGCACCATCATCGGCGTGAACCTCCAGCCGGTTGAAATCGAGCGGCTCCTCGCGGCCCGGCTGCCAAAATGACAGCCGGTCGGCCGGTGGCTTAATAATTGAGCAAACAGGGCGAACGACACCCGAACGCCCGAAACTTTCATGAAAAACCCGTTCAAAAACTTATTTGGGATGAACGAAACCGAGACCATCGACATGGCCGAAGACCTCCTCGAAGGCGCGGGCAACGGCGAAAAAAAGCCCGATTCCGCCCAAAACCAGCCCGAGGCCGACCCGTCGGCCGCCCGCGTGGCCGAGCTTGAAGCCCAGGTCAAGGACCTGAAGGACAAGATGCTGCGACAGGCCGCCGAATTCGACAACTTCAAAAAACGCTCGGCCCGCGAGTCGCTCGACGTGCGCCTCACGGCCGGACGTGAAATTTTGGCAGCCATCATCCCCATCCTCGACGACTTTGACAGGGCCGCCGCACATGGCAAGTTGAGCGACGGCGTGGAGCTGATTTACAACAAGCTCAACGCCACCGTCCAGCACCGGGGCCTGCGGGCGATGGACTCGACAGGCGCCGACTTCGACCCCGACCAGCACGAGGCCATCACCGAGATTCCGGCTCCGTCGGAGGAGATGCGTGGGAAGGTCATCGACACGGTCGAAAAGGGGTATTTCCTCAACGACAAGATCATCCGATTTGCGAAGGTTGTCGTCGGAAAGTGAGCCGCAACCGATTGATTTTCAACAACTTGAAACCGCCCGGGGATGAGTTCCCAAAACTATAAAATGGCCAAACGCGACTATTACGAGGTCCTCGGCGTGCCGAAAACAGCCGATGCCGATGCCATCAAAAAGGCCTATCGCAAGCTCGCGATGGAGCACCACCCCGACCGCAACCCCGGCAACAAGGCGGCGGAGGAAAAATTCAAGGAGGCCGCCGAGGCCTATGAAATCCTCTCCGACGGGCAGAAAAAGGCCCGCTACGACCGCTACGGCCACGCGGGCGTCGACCCAAACATGGGCGGCGGCGGTGGCGGCTTCCGGCCCGGCTCGGGCGGCATGTCGATGGACGACATCTTCGAGCGCTTCTCCGACATCTTCGGCGAGCAGGGCGGCCAGGCCGGCGGCTCGCCGTTCGACAGCTTTTTCAACCAGGGAAGGCGCGGGCGGCCTCGCGGCGAGCGCGGCTCGAACCTGCGGATCCGGGTGAAAATGACGCTCAACGAGATCGCGACGGGGGTCAACAAGAAAATCAAGGTCAGAAAGCAGACCACCTGCCAGACCTGCGACGGGACAGGCGCGAAGGACAAATCGGCCGTCGAGACCTGCGGCACCTGCCGAGGCTCTGGCTTCGTCAACCAAGTGCGGCAGACGTTCCTCGGGGCGATGCAGACGACCGTCACCTG
>JBGAWE010000078.1:0-18745 GCA_044227705.1 Saprospiraceae bacterium | reverse complement strand
CAACCGCTTGATGCCTTCGGGCATATCGTCCACGACCGAGGGATCGAATTCTACACGGTTGCCAAAATACTCAATCAGGAATTTCAGATAGATTTCATAGGGCGTGAACTCGTCTTTGAGGTAGGTTTTTTGCTTGATTTCCATGGCTTGAGTGGGCAGGATTTCGACGCTTTCGTTCCATAGTTTTTCAAAGGTTTCGACGGCAAAGTCCACGTCTGTGTTTTCACGGAGTTCGACGTTGAACTCAAAATTGCCCGCAAGGCCGCTGTCCGTCAGGTTGCTGCTGCCCGTGATGACTCTGCCATAACCCTCGTCGTGCTTGTCCTTTTCCTTGAAGATGTAAACTTTGGCATGGATGCGCTTGTCGGGGTGGGCGCGCATCTGGATTTTGCCGGAGGCGATGTCATGAACGAATTGGAGGATGCCTTCCTCCACCTCACGTTTGTACTCGGATTTTTGGATGTCCTCACGGATGAATTTCTCAAAATCATCACGCACGTCATCGGCCAAGAAGCGGATTTCGCTGCCTTTGTCAAAGTATTTGGCAGTCAAGTCGTCCACATCTATGCCAACGAGGATGCGCACTTGTTGTACCTCCCTCAATATTTCGCGTACCTGAAAATAGCCGGAAGCCCTGAAATATCCCACTAGCGCATCGAAGTAGAAAATGTTGAGTCGTTTGATGATATTTTGAAACTTGGCGATGAGCGTGTTGTCGCCTTCGTTGGTAAAGAATTTGGTGGAAGCCATTTGTTTGTAAAACGAGAAATGGACAAGAGTTTGGAGGAAGCCAAACACCTCGGCCCTATTGGCATTGAGAAGCCAGTGCTATTCTGATTTCATGCACCAATTAGGCGTTTTGAGAAGCAAATTTGAAACAAATTGCCGCAAAATGGTCGATTTTTTCAGAAAACGCCGCTGACAAGGCAAAGAAAGGATAGGCCGCATTTATTTGAAGCAGGCGACATCATGGCCCTGTTAAGTGAGCGATATTTGCCTGAAACGCCTTGCTTGTTCGAACTCTCCAACTTGCTGGCGCGGACGTGGCTAGCGCAGAGCAAAGTGTCGCGCCAGCCACGTGCCAGCAAAGACCCGGACAGCTGACCCGGATGAAAGCAACACGCCAGCCGTAGGTTTGCCGCCCAAACTGGAAATCCAAAACAATGCCAAGACTAAGCAATTGCCCGATTTGCCAATCCGACCTGACCTACGAAAATGAGGCCTAATGGCCTGCTCGCAGTGCTTTCACGAGTGGGACGCCACGGCAGCTGGGGAAACCTTCATTGAAACCAGCCCCAAGGTCTTGGACTCCAACGGCAACGAATCGAACTGCACGACGGCGACTCGGTCATCGTCATCAAAGACCTGCCGGCGGAAAAGGCATGCTCAAGCCCGTGAAAGCTTTGGCATCGAAAGTCAAAAACATCCGTTTGACCGACGGCGACCACAACATCGACTGCAAAATCGAGGGATTCGGCGCGATGGGCCTGAAATCTGAGTTTGTGCGAAAGGCATAGGTGCAGCAGCCGGTGCGGTCGCTGCTGACTTTGGTGAAGCCCTGCGCCTGCAAGACCCGAACCGGCGACGCGACAGGGAACACCTCGAACCAGCGGCGAATATCCCGAGCCAGCGGGAGAGCGGTTTTCTATAAAAAACAAAACAAAATGTATTTTATTTAGCTCGCCTAAAACGGAAAAACCTCACCTTTCCTCGCCGAAACCCTCCAATTCAAAACATTTTCAGCAGGGCCGCAGCATCACACGAGAAAACTTCACGGAGGCATGGCCCTCTTCTGCGCCCGTTCATGGTTCAGCCTGCGGTTCGGCGTTCTGTCGCCCCGCGAGCTTGTCGCCGAGGCCCAAAGACACGGGCTTCGCACCCTCGCATTGGCCGACATAAACGCCACCAGCGGTGCGCTCGAATTCTGGCAGGCCTGCCGCGAAGCGGGCATCCGGCCCATTTTGGGCGTGGAGTTTCGCAGCGCGGGCCGAGTGCTTTTCGTGGGCCTCGCCAAAAACCGCGACGGCTTCGCCCAGCTCAACCGCCTGTTGACTGCCCATCTGGCCGACGGGAAACCGCTGCCCGAGGCCGCGCCGCTCGACCAGTTGCCCGATTGCTTCATCATCTACCCGAAGCTGCCGAAGGGCATCGAGCTTTTGGAGGAAAACGAGTTCCTCGCCATCCGGCCGGGGCAGGTGAACGGGCTGTTCGACCACCCCTTTTCCAAAGACTGGCAGCAAAAACTGGCCGCGTTTTGCCCTGCGACCTTCGCGGGCGACGACGGCTGGCGGCTCCACAAAATCCTTCGCGCCATCGACCTGAACACCCTCGGCACGAAGCTCAAAGCCGAGGATTTGGCGCAGCCCGACGAGGTTTTTCTTTCCGAAGAAGAAGCCACGGCGGCCTTTCAGCTTTTTCCAAAATTGACGGGAAACGCGGCTTCCATCGCCGAAAACTGCCAAATCGAACTCGAAACCGGCCTGAAACTCAACCGCCAGACCTTCACCGGCTCGAAAAACGGCGACTTCCAGCTCCTCGCCAAGCTGGCCGAGAGCGGCCTCGCCCGCCGCTACGGCGCGTCGCACAAGAAGGCCCGCGAGCGGATGCTCAAAGAGCTTCGGGTGATTCAGGAGATGGACTTCATGGCCTATTTCCTCATCACTTGGGATGTCGTCCGCTACGCCCAGTCGGCGGGCTTCCACCACGTCGGGCGCGGGTCGGGGGCCAACTCGATGGTGGCCTTCTGCCTGTTCATCACCGACGTTGACCCGCTCGAACTCGACCTTTATTTCGAGCGGTTCATCAACCCGCACCGCGCCTCGCCGCCCGACTTCGACATCGACTTTTCATGGGACGAGCGCGACGACGTGACCGACTACATCTTCAAGCGGTACGGCCGCGAGCACACCGCCCTGCTCGCCACCTACTCGACCTTTCAGGCGGGCGCGGCGGTGCGCGAAATCGGGAAGGTCTTCGGCCTGCCGAAGGCCGACATCGACGCGATTTCCGACGCGCTGCCCGAGCTGCTCGGCGGCGGCGGCGAATGGCGGTGGAGCTGGGGCAAGCGGTCGGGCGACGAGCTTTTGCCCGCAAAAACTGTCGAAAACGCGCCCGGTTCGCCCGAAAACCGCGCCGAGGCCGCCCTCGCCCGCCTCCACCCCTGGGCGCGGCCCATCCTGAAATACGCCACCGCGCTGCAAGATTTCCCCAACTATTTGAGCATCCACTCGGGCGGCATCCTCATTTCGGAGGAGCCGCTGGCCTGCTCGACGGCCCTGCAAATGATGCCAAAGGGTTTCCCGATTGTCCAGTTTGACATGTACGCGGCGGAGGATTGGGGCTTCCACAAGTTCGACATCTTGAGCCAGCGCGGCCTCGGCCACATCAAGGACGCAGTGGATTTGGTCAAAAAAAACCGGGGCCAAGCGGTGGACATCCACGACATAGAGCGGCTCAAAAACGACCCGGCCACCCGCTCGCAACTGCGCTCGGCGCACTGCATCGGCTGTTTTTACGTCGAAAGCCCCGCCATGCGCGGCCTCCTCTCGAAGCTCAAATGCGAGGACTACGTCCACCTCGTCGCGGCCAGCAGCATCATCCGGCCGGGCGTGGCGCAGTCGGGGATGATGCGGGCCTACATCGAGCGGTTCCACCAGCCGGGCGGCTTCAAATATCTCCACCCCGTTTTCGAGGAGCAACTGGCGGAAACCTTCGGCGTGATGGTCTATCAGGAGGACGTGATGAAGATTGTCCACCACTTCGCGGGCCTCGGCCTCGACGAGTCGGACGTGCTGCGGCGGATGATGACCGGAAAGAAGCGGTCGAGCGAGGCGTTTTCGAGGCTCAAACAAAAGTATTTCGACAATTGCCGCTCGCTCGGCCACCCCGACGAGCTGGCGGCCGAGGTCTGGCGGCAGGTCGAGAGCTTCGCGGGCTACTCGTTTTGCAAGGCGCACTCGGCCAGCTTCGCGGTCGAATCTTTCCAAAGTCTTTACCTCAAAGCGCACTTCCCCCGCGAGTTCATGGTGGCGGTCATCAACAACTTCGGCGGGTTTTATTCAACAGAGTTCTACGTCCACGAACTGCGGATGGCCGGGGCCGACGTGCGCCCGCCGTGCGTCCAAAACAGCGCGTACCTCACCCGCATCGAGGGCGAGACGGTCTGGCTGGGCTTCGTCCACCTCAAAGGTTTGGAGCAAAAAACCGCGCTCGAAATCATCCGGCAGCGCGAGGACTTCGGCCCGTTCCGCGACCTCGGGGACTTCGCCCGGCGCGTCGCGGCAACGGCCGAGCAAATGGCGATTTTGATAAGGATCGGCGCGATGCGGTTCACCGGGCTGGGCAAGTGCGCCCTCATGTGGGAGAAAAACGCCGCGCTCGCCCCCGCCTCGACGGGCTGCCGAAACGGCGTTCTTTTTGAAGACGAGAACAAAAACTGGCAACTGCCCGCGCTCGAAGAGGGCGAGTTCGACCAAGCCTTCGACGAGATGGAACTGCTCGGCTTCCCGTTGCGCTCGCCTTTTGAGCTGACGGTTTTGCCCGTCTCGGAGCCAAAAACGAAAGGGTTTCCCCGGGTTTTCTCCAAAAACCTGCTCGAAAACGCCGGGCGGACGGTCGAGCTGCTCGGCTACTACGTCGCCCGAAAGGACATCCGCACGAAGCACGGCAAGCCGATGCACTTCGGCACCTGGCTCGACGCGGAGGGCCGGTTTTTCGACACGACCCATTTCCCCGACGGGCAAAACCGCTCGCCCTTTCGCGGCAAGGGTGTCTATCGGATTTGGGGAAAGGTCACGCTCGACTTCGGCTTCCCGAGCGTCGAGGCAGAGTATGTCGAGCGGCTGGCCTATCGGCCCGACGGGCGAAATGGGTAATGTTTAACCTCAAAATCAACAGTTTTTCATGCAAAACTCCGTCCTCCACCTCGACCTCGACGCGTTTTTCGCTTCGGTCGAGGTTCAGAAAAACAGCGCGTGGCGCGGCCGCCCGCTCATCGTCGGCGGGCAGAGCCGCCGGGGGGTCGTCGCTTCCTGCTCTTATGAGGCGCGGGCCTTCGGCGTTCGCTCTGCCATGCCGATGCAGCGGGCTTTGATGCTCTGCCCGGACGCGGTGGTGGTGAAAGGGGATTTCGAGGCTTACGAAAAGAAGTCGGGCGAGGTTCGGCAAATCATCGAGGAGGAGGCCCCGCTTTTCGAGCAAGCGTCCATCGACGAATTCTACCTCGACCTCACCGGCCTCGACCGCTACTTTGGCTGCCAAAAGTGGTCGCTCGAACTGCGCGAGAAAATCATGCGCGAGACCGGCCTGCCCATCTCGCAGGGGCTTTCGACGAACAAAACCGTCTCGAAGGTCGGCACGGGCGAGGCCAAGCCGAACGGCTGGAAGCTCATCCCGACGGGCGAGGAGCGGGCCTTTCTTGCCCCGCTCGCCGTCGGGAAGCTGCCGGGCGTGGGGCCGGAAACCGGGCGGCGGCTCAACTTCATGGGCGTGCGGCAAATCAGGACGCTGGCCGAAATCCCCCCGGTCTTTTTGGAAAGAGAGTTCGGCAAGCACGGCATCGACCTTTGGAAAAAGGCGAACGGGGAGGACAAAAGCCCCGTCGTGCCCCACCGCGAGCAAGAATCCGTCTCGACGGAGACGACCTTTCAAACCGACTCCATCGACCCCGTTTTCCTCGAAAACGAGCTTCGGAAAATGGCCTCTCGCCTCGCCTTCGACCTGCGGAGCAGGCAAAAACTGGCCTCGGTGGTCACGGTCAAAATCCGGTACTCGGATTTCCAGACCTACACCCGGCAGCTCAAAATCAGCCCGACGGCCAGCGATTCCGTCATCCGGCAGACGGCCATCGGCCTTTTCGAGCGGCTTTTCGAGCGGCGGCAACTCGTTCGGCTCGTCGGCCTGCGGCTGGGCGGATTGACCGGCGGCCTCGTCCAGCTCGACCTGTTCGACGACACGCCCCGCGAGACGCGGCTTTTGGAGGCGATGGACAAAATCCGCCGCCGCTTCGGAGGCACGGCCGTGCGGATGGGCGGGGGGTGAGCCGGTGTTTTCATCATCAAAAAAAACAGAGCCATGTGCGGAAGATTCTCGCTCGCCCCTAAAAAGCGGCAGCTCGAAAAGCTCAAAGAAGAGGTCGAGCTGCCCGAGCAAATCGAAATCAGCTTCAACATCGCCCCGACGCAGACGGCGCACGTCATCGCCAGCGACAGGCCGGGGGAGCTGCAAAAGATGGTCTTCGGCCTCGTCCCTCGATGGAGCGCGGACGGGAAGAACACCGGCAAGACCATCAACGCCCGAGCCGAGGGCATCGAGGAGCGGCCGACGTACCGCGAGCCGTTGCGCAGCCAGCGGTGCCTCGTCGTGGCCGACAGTTTTTACGAATGGTCGAAGCTGCCCGGCGGGCGGCGGGTGCCGAACCGGATTTTTTTGAAAGACGAGAACCTCCTTTTCATGGCCGGTGTCTGGGACGAGTGGCGGGCGGCGGGCGGCGCGGCAGTCAGAAGCTTTTCCATCATCACGACCGAGCCGAACCTCGAAATGTCGGCGCTGCACAACCGGATGCCGCTCATTTTCACAGACGCGGCGGAAAGGAGAAAGTGGCTGTCGCCGCTGCCGATGGCAGAGGTTCTGCCGATGCTGGCCAAGCCGCCGGACGGGCTGCTGGCCCACTATCGTGTTTCGGAAAAATTGAACGCACTGGGGGCGAACGGCGCGGGGTTGCATGAAAAGGTGGCGGAGGAGCTGCGGCTGTTTTGAGGCAAACTGCCAGGCGCGCTACTTCAGCAACGGGCCAACGTTTCGCTCCAGAGGATATGGGCCGCAAAGTTTTCCAAAGTGCCACAACTAAAAAAGCCAACCCGCAAGGATTGGCTTTCGAAAGTCGGGGCGACTGGATTCGAACCAGCGACCACACGCCCCCCAGACGTGTACTCTACCGGGCTGAGCTACGCCCCGATGGCGGTCGGAAATGCTGGATTCGAACCAGCGACCTCACGGATGTGAACCGTGCGCTCTAACCAGCTGAGCTAATCTCCGAAAACTAAATCGGATTTTGGACGGGATATCCAAAATCCGAAGTCGATGGGTGTCGGGGCAACTGGATTCGAACCAGTGACCTCTACGATGTCAACGTAGCGCTCTAACCAACTGAGCTATGCTCCGAGGATGTCAAGGTGCGCTTCGTCGAAACGCGGGGCAAAAGTAGAAGCACCTCCCACAAAGCGAGGCGGGGGCCGGGTTTTTTGCCCAGATTTTTTTTCGCAGAAGATTTTTGGAGGGTGGTTGGAAAGGCAGGGCCATGCCGCCAAATTCTACTTTCGCCCCAGAATCGACCCGACATGAGCGTAAAACTTCACGAAATCTCCAAGACCTACGGCCCACAGAAAGCCCTCGACAACGTCAGCTTCGAGGTGCGGCCCGGCGAGGTGCTCGGCTTCCTCGGCCCCAACGGCGCGGGCAAGAGCACGACCATGAAAATCATCACCTGCTACCTGCCACAGTCGAGCGGAAAGGTGGAGGTCTGCGGCTTCGACACGACGGTCGACCCCATCGCCGTCCGCCAGCGCATCGGCTACCTGCCCGAGCGTAACCCCCTCTACGCCGATATGTACGTCCGCGAGTTCCTCGCCTTCGTGGCGGGCACGCACAGATTGGCCAACCCGGCCAAGCGCATCGCGGAACTCATCGACATGACCGGCCTCGGCCCCGAGCGGCACAAGCACATCGGCTCCCTCTCGAAGGGCTACCAGCAGCGCGTCGGGCTGGCGATGGCGATGATGCACAACCCCGACGTCCTCATCCTCGACGAGCCGACGAGCGGCCTTGACCCCAACCAATTGCTCGAAATCCGCTCGCTCATCCGCGCTTTTGGAAAAGAGAAAACGGTCATCTTCTCCACCCACATCATGCAGGAGGTGCAGGCCATCTGCGACCGCGTCCTCATCATCAAAAAGGGGCAAATCATAGCCGACTCGCCCATCGGCGAGCTGCAAAACCGGATAAAAGACCACTCCGTCGTCACCGTTGAGTTCAAAGAGGAGGCGACGGCCGGGCTGCTCGAAAAAATAGCCGGGGTCAACTCCGTGAAAAAGGCCGGCAAGAACTCTTGGCAGCTTCTCTCGCCCGCCGAGCGCGACATCCGGGCCGATGTCTTCCAGTTCGCCGTCGCGCAAAAACTGACCCTTCTGGAGATGCGGAAAGAGACGGTCGGCGTCGAGAACATCTTCCAAGAACTCACCAAAGAATAGCCGCCAGCCGCGCCGCCCGATAAATTGTTCTAGAAAAATCCCGCTGGGCAAGCCGCTGATTCTCAATCGTTTAGGCCGTCGGATGGAATCCTGGCGAGATGCGTAGCCCGTCGCCGGGGTTGACAAATCTCGGCCGAGGCTCTATTTTTGTTGAACAATTGAAATCCGGCCGCCGGGAAAACGCCCCCCGAAACGGCCGGGATGGTTTCACGAATCACCTATTTGATGGATCGATTAAGCACTGTCGTGGACATTGAGCAGCCTCCTTCAGTGGTCTACGACTTCCTCACAGACGATGAGAACAAGCCCCTTTGGCTCACCAATTTCGTCCGCCAGGAGCGCATCAAAGGCGCGGACGGGAAGGTCGGCTCGATTAGCCGCCAGTTTTTCCGCGAGAGCGGCCGCCAGTTCGCCCTCATGGAGGAAATCACCTCCGCCCGCGAAGGCGAGCTTTACGAGCACACCCTGCGCCACGAACAGGTCGACATCCGCCAGCGGAGCGAGCTTCGGGCAAAAGGCGACCGGCGGACGGAGTTGAAAATAACCTTCGAGTACGCGCCGAAAACCTGGCTCGCCCACCTGCTTTTTTGGGCGACGCGGGGAAAGCTCCAGCAGCGGCACAAAAAAGATGTCCAGAACCTCAAGTCCGCCGTCGAGACGCTCGGGGATTGAGCAAAAGAATAGGGCCGCTTCCCGATGGGAGGCGGCCCTTTCGCTTTACGGCCAGATTCATCACTTCACATACCGCAGCCGTGCCCCCTCGCCCGTCAAAACCTCCGCAGTGATGGCTGCCTCGGTCATTTCGCGGCTCGAAGCCGCACCGTTTTCACCCGAAAAGTTTTTGAAAAACCAGCCATAAGCCGCCGCCGCGTCCTCCGGTAGTCGCGACTGGATTGCCGCGAGCCGCGGTTTCATATCGGCTGCACAAGGCCCGGCGGGCGCGGCCGTCGCCAGGACTTGCATCGCCCGGCTCGGCGTTTCGGAAGCCAAAGCCGTCTCGACGCGGCTGTTCAGCGACTGGCAGAGGCCTTCCTCGTAGCCGTTGAAAGCCGTCTCTTTCAGCTTCGCAAACTCGGCGGCCTTCGGCGCGTCGGCCGGGACGGAGTTCGCCAAAACGAACGCCTCACCGAACTGCTTTCCGGCCAGCAGCTTTTGCACGTCGAGCATGACCGAGTCGGATTTGACGAGGAAGTGGTCGCGGATGTCTTGCCGGATGCGGTCGGCGGCGAGGCGCAGCTCGAAATTGGTCGGCCGGATGGCGGCGAGGGCGCGGGCAAGCGACTCCTCCTTTTGCCTCCCAGTGCCGCGCAGCATCACGTCGCGGGTCGAGATCACGCGGTTGGTCACGGCATTTTTTACTGAAAAACGCAGCCGCAACGTTGCCTCCGTCGAGCCGGGGAGCGAATCGACGGCCTTTTCGCCCGTCTTTTCGATGCTCGGGACGACGACGAAAGCGTTCCAGTTCATCAAGCCGCCAGGCTCGTTCGCCGTTTTGAAAATGGGGGCCAGCCGGCCGTCGATGCGCGACTGATATTGAAAACCGACGCTTTCGCCGACGGTCGTCTCGGCCAGCAGGAGGTCGGCGCCGCCCGCTTTTTTCGATTGGGAGATGGCCGTCGAGGCGGCGGTCAAAAGCAGGGTTGCCAGCAAAAAGTGGGCTTTGTTCATGAAATCAACTTTCAGTTTAGATGAGAAATCGGGCGGCAAAAGTAGACGGCGGCCGACGCTGGGCGGTAGACGGCCAACGGCAAACAGAATGATAATCCCGCCGGGCGGCCGTCCCTGCCAGAATGTCAGCCGATGTGGCGGCGAGCGGCCGCTGGCAAAGTCTTTGACCAAAGTTTGCCTGCAAAGATCACAATCGCGAGCCGCCTGCCGTTCATCGTCGGCCGTCCGCCATAGGCCGTTTTTGCTGCCAGTTTGACACAAACCGTTTTTTCCTCCGACGGCCATCCGGTTTCTTTTTCGACCTTTGCCCCATCGATTTTTTAATCAAACAGGGTCAACTACGCCGCCTCGGTCAACCACGACAATAACATGTTCGAACCATTCCTCCAGCACCACGACAGCGAAGACGAGCCTGAATTCGTCCCCCTGTTCTCACTCGACGACGACGAAGAAGCCAAGCCCTCCGAGGTCTTCCCGACCGAGCTTCCCATCCTGCCGCTCAAGAACACCGTCCTCTTTCCCGGCATCGTCACGCCCATCACCATCGGGCGCGACAAGAGCATCCGCGCTGTCCAGCGCGCCTACGAGACCAACCGGCTCGTCGGCGTGCTTTCCCAAAAGGACGACACCATCGAGAACCCGGAGGCGCGGGACATGTACTCCATCGGCACCATCGCCCGGATCTTGAAGCTGTTGAAGATGCCCGACGGCTCTACGACCGCCATTTTGCAGGGCCGCAAAAGGTTCTTCCTCGACGCGATGCTGCAGGAGGACCCTTACATGGTCGGCCAAATCCACACACTCGAGTACGAGGTGCCGAAGAAGAAGATGGAGTTCAAGGCGCTCCTTTCGAGCATCCGCGACTCGGCCAAGCAGATAATCGAGCTGTCGCCGCAGATCCCGAGCGAGGCGGTCGTGATGCTCAAGAACATCCAGAACGACAACTTCCTGCTCAACTTCATCGCCTCCAACCTCGGCATCGGCATGGAGGACAAGCAGGCAATCCTCGAGACCAGCTCCCTCTCGGAGAAGGCGCAGCGCATCTTCACCCACATGGAGGGCGAGCTGCAATTGCTCGAACTGAAGGACCAAATCGAGTCGAAAACGCGCACCGACATCGAGAAGCAGCAGCGCGACTACTTCCTCAACCAGCAACTGAAAACGATTCAGGACGAGCTTGGCTCGAACCCGCAGGAGGAGGAAATCGCCGCGCTGGTCAAGCGGGCGCAGAAGAAGAAGTTCCCGAAAGCCGTCGCCGAAGCCTTTGAAAAAGAGCTGGCCAAAATCCGGCGCATCAACCCCCAGATGGCCGAGTACGCCATCGGGGTAAACTACCTGGAGACCGTCCTCGACCTGCCGTGGAACGAGTTCACGAAGGACAACTTCGACCTGCGGAAGGTGAAGGACGTGCTCGACAAAGACCATTTCGGCCTCACGAAGGTGAAGGAGCGCATCCTCGAACACCTTGCGGTCTTGAAACTGAAGGGCGACATGAAGGCACCGATCCTCTGCCTCGTCGGCCCGCCGGGCGTCGGCAAGACCTCGCTCGGGCAGTCGGTGGCGAAGGCTTTGAAAAGGAAGTACATCCGAATGTCGCTCGGCGGCCTGCACGACGAGGCCGAAATCCGGGGCCACCGGAAGACCTACATCGGCGCGATGCCGGGGCGAATCGTGCAGAGTTTGAAGAAGGCGAAGTCGGCCAACGCCGTGTTCATCCTCGACGAGATCGACAAAGTGGGCAAGGATTTCCGGGGCGACCCGTCCTCCGCGCTGCTCGAGGTGCTCGACCCCGAGCAGAACACGACCTTTCAGGACAACTACCTCGAACTCGAGTTCGACCTGTCGAAAGTCCTGTTCATCGCCACGGCAAACTCGCTGTCGACCATCCAGCCCGCGCTCCTCGACCGGATGGAGATCATCGAGTTGAGCGGTTATTCATTAGAGGAAAAACTGGAAATCGCAAAGCGGCACCTCCTTCCCGAGCTTCGGAAGGAGCACGGCCTCAAGCCGAATCAGGGCAAGATCTCGGACAAAACCCTCGTGAAAATCATCGAGGACTACACCGTCGAGAGCGGCGTGCGCAGCCTCTCGCGCCAAATCGGCGCGGTGATGCGCAACATCGCCAAGCGCGTGGCGATGGACGAGGCCGTCGAGACGACGACCAAGCCCGAGCAGCTCCGCGCCATCCTCGGCCCCACCGTCACCTCCAAGGACACATATTCCGAGCAGCAACCGGCGGGCGTCGCCATCGGCCTCGCGTGGACGGCAGTCGGCGGCGAGATTCTTTTCATCGAGGTCAGCCTCTCGAAGGGCAGCGGCCGCCTCACTTTGACCGGCAACCTCGGCGAGGTTATGAAGGAATCGGCCTCCACCGCCCTCTCCTTTTTAAAATCGAACGCCGAGATGATCGGCGTGGACGTGGAAATATTCGAGAAGTTCGACATCCACATCCACATCCCCGAGGGCGCCATCCCGAAGGACGGCCCGTCGGCGGGCGTGACGATGATGACCGCGCTGGCCTCGGCTTTCACGAAGCGGCCGCTCAAGCCCTTCATCGCCATGACGGGGGAAATCACGCTGCGCGGAAAAGTCCTGCCTGTCGGCGGCATCAAAGAGAAGATCCTCGCCGCAAAGCGGGCGGGCCTGACCGAAATCATCCTCTGCCGAGAGAACCAGAAGCATATCGAGGATATCGAGAAGGAGTACATCGCCGGGCTGAAGTTCCACTTCGTGGACCGGATGGAGCAGGTGTTGGAGCTGGCCATCGGGCGGTTGCGGCAAGGGGTGCCGGGGGCGACCGCGGCCTGATTTTCATGGCACACGGATAAACACGGATGGGGCGCGGATACTGAATCCATGTCCCATCCGTGTTTATCCGTGTGCCATCATCACCCGATCAAAACCCGGAAATCGTCCCACCTCGCCGACTCCGTCCGCATCTCCAAAAGCTCGAAAAGCTGCCCCTCATAAAAGGTCTCGAGCAGCGCTGCCGCCTCTTTCGTGCGGATTTCGAGCCGTCCGTCCTCGATTTGGGCCATTCGCCAGCGGAACGTCTTCTCCATTTTTTCAAAAATCTCGGCCGCTGCCGCCTCGTGGTCGCCATCCTCCTCGACGGCGATGGCGCGGGCAAAAGCTCGCGTGTTTCGCGCCACCATCTTCGCGTCCTCGATGATGAAATAGGCCGTGTGCGCCCAGACCTGCGGCGGGTCGGCGAGCTTTGAATAGAAGACAAGCTGCAAATCCTCCCGGTTTCGGATGAGCTCGCGGCGGCGGTTGAAGCCGCTCCACTTCAGGTCGACGACCGCCCGCTCGTCGCCTCGCAGGAGCACGAGGTCGGCCTTGCCGCGAATCGGGAGGCCGCAGAAAAGGCCGTTCAGCTCCTGCTCCGTCGCCTCGACGCGCCAGTGGTTTTCCCTTATCAAAGAAATCAGCGACCATGCCGCCCGGCGGATTTTGGTCAAAAACGCTGCCCGTTCTGGCTCCCGACCATAAAGGAGCATCGTCGCGCCCTCGCGCTCGAACAGGCGGGCGGCGACGCGGTTGACCCATTCATCGACGGTCTTTTGGTCCATTTGATGGAATTCCTCGCGCAACAAGTCCTCGAAAAACCGGTGGGCGAGGTTGCCCATCAAGGTCGTCTCGCCCGAGACGGAGAGGATGGAGGCTGGTCGCAGCCGCGCCTTGCCGTCGAAAAACCATTGATGCGGATAGTAGAATAGCTTTTCCAGCGCGGTCGGCGTCTCGTGCGGCGGCTGCCGCAAAGCCTCGGGGCGACGGATTTCGACGAACGGGCCGGGGCGGCGGCGGTGCGTTTTTTCCAAAAAGACCTCCTCCGGCAAATTGAAATTGTGGCCAAGCCGAGCGCGGTCCTCGGGCTTTTCGAGGTCGTAAATCAGCGAGTGAAACTCATGGCCGAAGATGGCCTCGAGGTCGCCCATCAACAGGTGCGGCTGCATCGCCTCGCCCGCCACTTTTTCGGGTGAGATCAAAAAGACGCGCCGCCTCGCCCGCAGGATTGGGCGGATTTGGCGCAGCCGGTTGAGCCGGTTCTGCTGCTCGGCCGTCGCCAGCCTGATGCCTTTTTCTTCCAAAAAGCCGCGCTCGGCCGCCGTCCACCGGTTCGGAAAACGGGTCGGTTCGCTGTGCGAAAAATTCCACCAGACGAGATCGTCCGCCTCTCCAGCCATCGCGCCCGGCGCGTGGACGAACGGGAAATGCCCCAACTCCGCCGACCCGACGGAGAGCGGCGCGGGCTGGTAAATCGTCCGCACGATGCGCTCGATTTCGAGGAAGCCGAGCCGCGCCTCGGGCAGCGCGTCGAGCAGCTCACGGATGCGCCGCGACTGGTCGGCGAGGACGAGCAGCGACGGGTGCCGACCGCCGGTTTCCTCGTAAGCTGTTGATGCCCAGTTGTTTAGGAATTCAAAAATGGCGGAGACCTCCCGTTTCGGCACGTCGTCCGTCCAGCGGTGGCGGCGGCGGTTGAACCAGAAGTTGAACTGGGTTTTCGCGTTGACGGCTTCTGGGTTCTTCTCGAAAAACTCGGCCGTCGCGGCCAGCCAGCGGTCGTTGTTCAATCCTGGTTTCTCGGCCAGCAGCCGCGCGACGAGGAGCGCAAGGCCGTCGTCGAGCGGCTTTATCGGCAGCGTGGCGAACTCCAAAACCTTCGCCACGTCGATAGGCTCCCAGAGGAAGGCGGTGGCGAGTTTCAAAAGTTGCAGCGACGGCCGGGCAAGCGAGGCGGATAGCACGCCCATAGACGGCAGGCCCTCGCGAGCGCAGGCCTCGTCGAGCAGCCGCGACCGCTCGGGGACGAGGAATACGGGCGACAGCGGCGGGTTCTTTCTCAAAAACCCGGCGAAGAAGGCAGCGAGGTCGGCCTCGCGGGAGGCCTTCAAAATGAAAATTACAGATTCGGGATTGCGGACTGCGAATTGGCCGGGAGCCGTCGCGGCAGCCGGGTTCAGCAGTTTTTTTTGTAGAAAATCCAGCGCGGCGACGGCCTTCTCGCCCGACCCGATTTCGGCTGGCCCGATGGACGTGCCTCCTTTTCTCAAGATGGAGAACAACCGCTGCAAGCCGAGGGGGAGGAGGTCGAACGGTTCGTGCAGCAAGATTCTATCAATCCCAACTTGCTGATTATCAAGGGCTTGCGCAATTTGATCGAGCCTGTCGGCCCAGCCGAAGGCTTGCGGGTTGAGGCCGGCGTCGTTGATTTTTTCACGGAAGAAAACCTCGGCCGCGGCGAGGTCGGCGAGACGGCTCGGGCCATCGTCATCGAACTCAAAATCCCAGCCGGCGGACAAAAGCTCGTCTCGCCACTCGAGCAGGTGCTGGGCGGTGGCGAAGCGGTCGGCCTCGAAGCTCATCGCGAAAAAAGCCGTCGGCCGCTCGGCGAGGCACCTTTTGAGCGACTGGCGGAAAAGCTCGATCCGCAGATAGTCGGTGTTGTCGGGCCGCGAGCCGAGGCCGAGCGCGGTTTCGAGCCAGCAGATGAGCGATTTCGGGCCGAAAAAGGGGGCGGTCTCGTCGCCAATTCCCCGATGGACGGGGCCGTCAAAGTCGAGGCCGAAGTGGAAGGTCATGGGCGCGTTGGGCTTGTCGGCGGCGAATTTAGAGGCGCGGGCGGGCGGGCCGTTAATTTTTCAGCGGGCGGAAATCGCCCTTGTTGTGCCTCGTTCTGGGCGGCGTTCATTCACCAACCAAATTTTCCCATGAAGAAATCAGGTTTGCTCGCCCTCTTTTCGCTGCTCGCCTCGATGGCCTTTTCTCAGGACGCCTTTTCCGAAAAACCGCTGTCGGCGACCGACGCGCAGGGCGAGGTGGTCTTCATCCGCTGCACCGGTTTCGCGGGGAGCGGCATCCGCTACAAGGCTTTTTTGGACGACGAACTGGCCTGCAAAATCCGCAACAACCGCGTCGTCGCCCGGAAGGTGGCGGCTGGCGAGCACGTCTTTTCCGTCCAGGCATACGGCAAAAAGAAGAAGGCCAAGATTGCCGACACCCGCATCCAAGTGGGGCCGGGCGAGCGGAAGTACGTCTTCCTCGTGCAGCGCAACGGCTACCTGCACAACTTCCTCTGCCCGGTTGAGATTTCGGAGGATTCGGCCATGCTGCTGTTGAAAAAGATGCACAAGTGATGCCCTGTTAGCACTCAAACTGCCTGAAAAAGAAAAAGCCAACACGCTGAAAATCAACGTGTTGGCTTTTTTCATTTCCCCGAAAGGGGCCGGTCAATAGTTGATGGTGCCGGGGTTGGCCGGAGTGGATGAGAACGAAACGGTTGTGGCCGCCGCCGCCGAGGAGCAGCCGTTGGACGAGGTCGCCACGACCGAATAAGTCCCCGCATAGGCTGTCGAATATGCCGTGAACGAGGGGTTCTTGTTGCTGCTCGTGTAGTTCAGCGGACCTGTCCACGAATAGGAGTAGGGAGGATTGGCGCCCGAGGCACCGCCTTTAAGGCTGACCGTGCCGGGGAGGCAGGGCGAGTTGCTGCTCGCCGAGGCCGTCGGCGTGGGGTTGACCGTGACGATGACGACATCGGTTTGGGTGCAGCCGAGCGAGTTGCTGACGGTGACCGTGTACGTCGTCGTGGCAGTCGGGCTGGCGGTCGGGTTGGAGACGGTCGAGGAGGAAAGGCCCGTCGTCGGCGACCATGCATAGGTGTAGCCCACGACCGAGGCCGAGCCGATGGTGGTGCCCGCGCCGCTGCAGATGGTCGCGTCGGCCCCTGCGTTCGCGCCGAGCGGGCACGAGCTGCAGGCTGCGACGGGGGTCATCGCGCTGGTCAGGGTGCAGGTCACCTGCGCCGACCAAGTGGCGGTTATCGACTGGGCAGTGCCGTTGGCTGGCACTTGCACCCCAGTGAAGGTGTGCGAGGTGTTGGTCGTCGTGGCCGTCACGGGGATGGTCGCGGTGGCCGCACCGGAGAGGTTGAGGTACCCGCTCGACGGCTTGCCGTTGAAGGCGACGGTGATGTCGGCCGTGTAGTAGTCGTCGTTCTTGTTGTGGGGCGTTCCGTTGTCAGAGCAGACGACATTGCTCTGCGTGATGGACGTGATGTTGTTGTCCGCAATCACCGCCGAAGAGATGCTCGTCACGCCGCTCCAGTCGGTCACGGTGAGGGTGTAGGTGCCGGGCGAGAGCAAGGAGATGTCCTTCGTGGTGGCCCCGTTCGACCACAGGTAGCTGTACGGTGGCACGCCGCCCGTGACGGTCGTCTGCACCCCACCGGTGGGCAGCGTGCAGCCCGAGCTGCTGATAAGGAAGTTGGTGGCCAGTGCCGAACAGCCTACGAAGACGACAAAGTGCGGCCCGCTCAAGTTGGTGCTTATCGCCAGGTCTTGTATGCCAAGTGCGCTGTACCGCTGCACCTCGTTTTCGAGGTAGTCGGCGATGTACAACTCGCCGTCGGGGCCCCATTTGATGCCTGCATAGGGGCCGGAGCCGCTGTCCATCGTGACGAAGGTCGTCCTCACCCCGGCGGGCATGGTGAACTTGTCGATGCGCGCACCGGTCGAGGTCTTCACGACGACGTAGAGGTTCCCGTCCGTCCCCGTGTCCATGCCCCGCGGGATTTCGCCCGATGGGTAGGTGTAGAGGGTGGAGACGTAGGCACCAGTCGAGTAGTTGTACTTCCGGATTTGGTTGGTCGCCCCGGCCGTCGTGCTCGAGTTGGAAACGTACATGTCCGTCCCGATGAAAGCGAGGCCGATTGGCTTGTCGACGCCCTGTGCCGAGCCGCAGGTGAAGCCGCCGATGAGCGCACCGGTCGTGTAGTCGAATTTTTTAACGACACTGTTGGTCTGCGCCGTGATGTATAGGTAGCCGTCGGGGCCCCTTTTTATCTGCTCTGGAAACTGGAGTCCGCCCGCGGCAGCCGAGATGAAGGTCCCGAGCGAGGCTCCGGTATAGGGGTTGTACTTGAGGACGGTGTTGTTGCCGCCGTTGCAGATGAGCACCTCGCCGGTGTTGAGCTGGTAGGCGCCGTTGGGGTTGGAGAGGCCCGAGGCGATGGGCGAGTTGATGTAGGTGCCCGCGTCGTTGAAGCGCGAGATGGTGCTGTTGGTGTAGTTGAGGGCGAATATCGAGTAGTTCGTGCAGCTCGCGCCGCTGGAGGCGACAGTGGTCAGTTGCAGCCTCGCGCTGTTGAAAGTGCCGGTGAAGCCCGCGATGTCGTCGCAGATGGTCAGCGTCCAGGTCCCGGCGGCGGCCTGCCCGTCGAAGGCGTCGAGCGAGTTGCTGGGTTTGGCCGAACGGTCGTAGAGCGGCGCGGCGACGTCGTCGTTGGAGCCGTCGTTGAGGGCGGTGGCCACGTCGCTGTCGAGCAGCACGTCATAATTGTCGTTGGCGTCGTTGGCTGGCAAGACGAGCGAGACCGTCGATCCGGCGGGTGATGTGAGCTTGACGGTGATGTCGCCCCGGTTGGCGTGCGTGATGTTGATGCCGAGGTTGACGTCCGTCACCTGTGTGTTGCCGGTGACGGTGAAGGTGCGCGTGAGGTTGCTGTTCGACGAGCAGCCGTTGTCGGTGATGGCACCGGAGGTGGTGTTGTCGTAGTTCGTCTGTGCTGTGACATTTTGGCGGACGGCCAACAGCCCGGCCATCACCATGAGAAAGGTGAAAACGCCCTTTCCGCCCGCCCTTTTTTGAGAGAACAAGTCCCCCGGCGAACCGGCCAGTCCAGCGGCCATAAAGCTGCCCGACCGCCACCAGGCCGGTTTTGAGTAGTTGGAGAAAATCATGTCACCCTAGTTTGTGTGTGTTTTTTGAAAAAAGCCCGAAAGCCCGGCCGACTCCATTTACCGGAAGCCATTTTGGCCCATTTCAGG
>JBGAWE010000428.1:0-2036 GCA_044227705.1 Saprospiraceae bacterium | reverse complement strand
CGCGCCGCGCGAGGAGGCCGCGCTCCATTTCGAGCTGCGCGAACTGGCCGACGAGCCGGGGCTCCATCGGGAAGTTGCACTGGCACTTTACCGGGTTCTCTTTGAGGAGACGCCGCAGTTTTTGTTCAAGAAGCGGGTGGAGATTTTGGAGGGGGAGACCGCTTAAAGACCCCTCACCTCAAAAACCGATAGGTCGCCTTCACCAAAAAGATGTTCACCGGCTGCGAGTCGAACACGTTCTCAAAGAGGCTCCGCACGACCGGCGTGTTGAGGTCGCCCCACGCGTCGGGCGATGCGCCCTGCGACCAGACGAGGTAGAACTCCGACCCCGGCACATACTCCCAGCGGATGACAAGGTTGGAGCGGAACTGGACGAGGTTGAAGTCCGGCTTCGAGAAGCTGTAGTCGCGCTTGCCGTCGCCGTTCTCGTCGATGTCGAAGCCGCCGTCGGTGTTCTCCGAGATTTCCGAGGGGGAGAAGCGGTGGAAGCGCGCGTCGTATTTCCGCGCCAGCGGGTCGGTCACGAGGCCGTAGTCTTTGTAGGTGGCGCGGTAGATGAACGGCTGGCCGTAGTATTGAATCGTCAGGTCGGGCGTGAGGTTGTAGGTAAGGCGGCCGGTGAGCGAGAAACTCTTTTGGGTCACGCCGCTGACGACCGTCCGCGTCTCGCCGCCGACCGCGACGTTTTCCACGAACTGGTCCTGCTTTCTGTGCGAGTCGTCCCAGCCGGGCGCGATGGTCAAGCGGAGCGCGTCGGTCGCCTGGAGGTTCACGCCGCCCTCCAGGCCGCGAAACCCGATGACCCCTCCGTAGCCCCAGAACTGGTTGCCGTTCGCAAAGAAGCTCACCCGCTTCCGGTTGTCGGAGTTGAAGTACGCAAAGCCCCCGAAGGCGTTCGGCCGCCGCATGGGCGAGGCCCCGCGCAGGGCGTTGTTGGAGATGTCGTGCGAGTTGAGGTTGAGGCCGGTGCCGAGTTCCCAGTTGTTCTTCAGTTGGGCGTGGGCGTTCGTGTTGTAGAGGGTGAACAGGTGCCGTCCGCCGAAGTCCCATTTGAACCAGTGGTTGTAGTTGACCCGAAAGCTGCGGAAAACAGAGAACGGCCGCAGGATCCGGTACCCGGCCCAAGCATATTGGTTGATTTCGTCGGCCGTCTGCATGAAGCCGATGTCGTTCACGTCGAACTCCGGCGACCGCCACGTGAGGCCGACCTGAAAGGTCTTGATGCCGCCACGCCGGTCCTCTTTGCCGCCAAATTTTCCGATGGAAAAGTTGCCGCTCGTCCCCGTCAGCGAGGTGCGCGCCGGGTCGAGCTTGACGTGCGCCGCGTCCGGCCGCTGAAAGAGGTGCTCGAAGCTGCGCTGCGTCTCCTCGATGGCCTCGGGCGTGCCGTCGACGCGGCTGAAAAGGAGCTTTCCCGAGGCGTTCCACCATCTTTTTTTCCAAAAATGCTGGAAGTCGAGGCCGCCCGAGTAGGCGTTCCGGTGGAGCCAGTCCAGCCCTTTTTCGCGGTTGACGGAGGTCAGCGCGGCGCCGACAATCGTGTTCCCCTCGTCAAAATCCTTCAAAAGCCGCCCGACGAAATAGCTCGTCCGAGGCTCCACGAGCTGGCTGCGCCGCTCGCCGTTGAGGTCGATTTGGGCCTTTTCGCGCTGCGTGACGCTCTCCAAAAGGCCGATTGACCAGCCCTTTTTCGTCTTGCCCGAGAACTTGGCCGCGCCGAGAATCGAGGTCGCCGGAGGCACGTGGGCGAACTCGCCCGGCTCGAGGTCGGGGCTTGCGTGCGGCGCGCCGCCGATTCTTCGGGAATAGAAAAGGAGGTCGCTGTCGAAGTCGAAATCGGTCGCCGAGCCGGTCAGCGAGTAGTTGAACAGGTTGCGGCTCTCCATGAAAAAAGGCCGCCGCTCGTTGAAAAAGACCTGATAGCCGTCGAGCCGGACGGCACCCGGGTCGGCCTCGACCTGCCCGAAATCGGGGTTGACGGTGTAGTCGAGGATGAGGTCGCGGGTGACGGCGAGCTTTCCGTCGAGGCCCACCGT
>JBGAWE010000077.1:0-18773 GCA_044227705.1 Saprospiraceae bacterium | reverse complement strand
AACAGGGCCGCCCCGAGGGCGAGGTTTATCCACCAGAAGTTGGCCCACGACGGCCGCTCTATGTATTTCCAGAGGAAAAAAGCCGCCGCGAAATAGGCCGCCGCGAAGCCCCCGTCAAGCGTGGCGAGTTGGCCGTGCGCGAGGATGTTCGGCTCGAAGGCAAGAAAGACCGCCGTCGCCGCCCCGCCCCATGCGCCCCATAGCCGCCGCGCCCAGTGCCACCCGAGGGCCAGCATGGCGATGGTGAGGGTCATCGTCACGCAGCGAGTCGCGGTCAGTGTCTCGCGCCACGGCCGGTTGTTTTTGAACAAAAAATCGCGGCCGTACTGCTCCCAGCGCATCACCCCAGCCGAGTCTTGCGGGAGCGCATCGACACCCGTTGCCCAGAGCGGCGCGTCGATGAGGTGGCGCAGCAGGATGGGGTGCGTGGGGTCGGTGTAGCGGCCGGTTTTGACGAAGTTGAGGGCCGATGGGACGTTGGCCAGCTCGTCGTCGACAGGCGAAAATCGTTTCTCGGAAAACCACATCATGCCGAGGGAGGCGACGACGGCAACCGCCGATAGCAAGGCAGGGAGCCGCTCCTTTTTGTTGAAAAACTGGTGTTTCATGGTCTGTCCCTTGCTTTTCGTAAAAAAAACGGGCGAAAGGTTGACCGCCCAAGTTCGTCCGCTGCTGGCCGGCGCATCGAGCGGCCTTGATTTTTGTCAACTCTTGATTCCCGGAGAGTCGGGACCGCGATCGTTGCGTGTCGAGTCGAGCCGGCGGGCGGCGGCCGAGTCGATGAGCAGGCCGAGCTGGTGGATGGCCTCCTCATTTAGCATCTGGAGGCGCTCCTCGGCCGCGAGGCCCATGCGGATGTAGACGGAGTTGAGGCTTTCAAGGTTGGCCAGCACCAAGAGCTGCTCGATGCTGGCGTGGTCGCGCTGGTTTCCTTTCAAATCTGGGTTGGCAAGCGCCCAGTCGCGGGCGGTCTGGCCGAACAGCGCGGCATTCAAGAGGTCGGCCTCGGAGGCAAAAAAGAGGCCCTCCATCTTGGTCCGCACGAGCCGATCGGGGATGAGGTGCGTGCGCACGGCGTCGGCGTGGAGGCGGTAGTTGACGCGGGCCAGCTCGCGGCGGACGCTCCAGCCGAGCCGCGAACCGGCCTCTGCCGCCTCGGCCTCCTTCATCCGCTGGAACTCCTTTATTGTATAGAGGTGGAAGACGGGCGAGAGCCAGTGGCAGAAGCTCATGGCGATGTCGCTGTGGGCGAAGGTGCCGCCGCCATAGCGCCCGGCCTTCGACGAGATGCCGATGGCGCCCGTCGCCTCGACCCATTTGGTCGGCGAGAGCGTGAAGGCGTTTCCGCCCGACTCGAACATAAAGGCATCGAAAGCGATGCGGTTAAAACCAGGGTTGTGCAGCATCTCCCAGGCACCCAGCAGCTCGATGGCCGAGCGGCCGCGAATCCAGTTTTGGATGACGATGCGCGGCTCGCCAAAGCGGCGGGCGATGTCGGTCAGGGAGATGAACTCGCTGCCCGCCTCGGCGAGCACGGCTATCTCGGTGGACTCGACGAGGAGGGTTCGCTTTTTGGACATATCTTTCAAACGGCTCGAATTCGGGCCAAAGGTCAAATTCAAAGCCGTTCTATCAGCTTCCTCACCCAAAAGGAAGGGCCGCGAGCATGGCCCGCGACCCTTCCATGTTTGGTCAAAAAAGAGGAACCTCTCAATCCTTGCCGCCGCCGATGAAGGCGACGAGGCCGACCTTGAGGCCAAAACCGTTGGTGCGGTCGGCGGCGTCCTTGACCTTCTGGGAGTTGTAGGCGAGGATGCCCTCCACCGCGACGTGGTCGCCGAGGAAGATGTCGGCACCGAGGCCGCCGCCGAAGCCCGTCGCGGAGGCGTTGTCGATGAGGTCGGAGTGGTAGTTGATGTTCAGGTACTCGAAGCCGGCCTGTGCGAAGATGGCCGCCGGGCCGTGCGGCAGCAGGTAGTAGCGCACGCTCGGGCCGAAGCCGAAAGAGGACTGTTTGTCCTCGCCCAGCTTCAAGCTACTGATGTTGAACGCCGCGCCAACGGCCAGCCGATCGACGAGGAAATAGTGGATGGTCGGGTTGAGGTCTACGGTCGTGACCTTGTCGTCGCCGGAATCCTGGGTGTTGAAACCGGCCGTTCCGCCGAGGATGATGCCGCCCTGCCCGGTCTGGGCGTTGAGCGAGAACGCGCCGCCGAGGACGAGCGCGAGTAGAATGGAGTGCTTTTTCATGCGAAAAAATGGTTTGATGAAAAGATGACTTGGGTTGGCGGACGGGCCGCCTTCGAGGGTGAAGATAGGTTGGAAGTGCGGGCCCGAACCTCAAGTTCGACCTAACATTGGAACTTCCTGCCAGCGGCTACTGGAGGAAATTGTGGGCGAGGAGCCGCTCGAATGCCCATTGCCCGGCCACCGCCACCGAAATCCCGGCCACGACGTCGAGGACATAATGGTGCCCGAGGTAGACGGCTGCCAGCCAGATCCCGACGGCGGAGAGGCCAAAAACCCATGCCCAGGCTCGACTGCCCGACCGCCGCGCATAGAACCAACCGACGAGCGGATAGGCCGAGTGCAGCGACGGGACGGCAGCGAAGACATTGGCGTTTCGCGTATAAATCCGGTCAAAAAGTTCGAAGCCGAGCAGCTTGTCCACCCGGTTCAGTCCGGCGGCGGAGCGCACGACGTCGTGCTTGAAATCAAATCCGACATCGGCGACGTACCACGGCGGCGCGGCCGGAAAGAGGTAGTAAATGGCAAAGCCGATGAGGTTGACCAGCAAGAAACACCACGAGAAGCGCAGGTAAAGCCCCGGGTCGCGGCGGAAGGTCCAGAAGGCGAACGCGAGCGGCAGCGGCACCCAGCTCAAGTAGAAAAGCCCGGCGGCGAGGTCGAGCAAGGGCGAGGTGTGGGCGGCGCACCATTCGTTGAGCGTCTGGCCGCCGATGCCGAAGGTGCGCTTGTCGAACTCGTACAGGTCGCGGATGTGGACGGGCGAGACGGCCCAGTTCGGGGCCACGCGCATCGAATCGTAGAGCATCCAGTAGACGGCCCAGACAGCGAGCATCCGCGCCCAGAAGCGGCTCCTTTCATTGAAAAACCAGAGAAAAACGGCGACTGCCCATAGCCCGATATGCTCGCCGCGCAATCCGACCGCGCAGCCGAACCAAGCGAAATAAAGAGCCGAGCCGAGGAGCCAGACGGCGATGGAGCGGCGGTCGATGCGATTGAAGTTTCCCATGCTGGATTGGCTGGCGAAATTAGCCCCACCCGGCGCGGGGCAAACTTTTTCGGGAAAGACAGGCCGGGCGAGGCCTGAAATATTTTCAAAAAAAAACACGCTCCCTGCCCAATCTCAAAACCGTGTATACATTTGACCGAACGGAATTCTAACGGGACGGCCATCGACCAAAGGAAACGGAGACAAGCGGGCTTGCCCGCGAAACCGCGATTTTGGAGGTGGCCGTCCCTTTTTTTCATCAAACCAACTTTATCAGCTATGATGTCAGGAATCACAATGTACCTCGTTCAGACCCTCCTCGGCGCCGGCGGCGGCTGGCTGGGCAACATGCTCAAGGCAAACGGCCTCGGCACCATCGGCAACCTCGTGGCGGGTGCCGTCGGCGGCAACGCCCTGCCCACCATCCTAGGCATGGTCATGCCCGCGCTCATGGGCGGCGGCATGGACGGAGGCGGCCACTCGATGATGTCGACCATCCTCTCCTCCGTCCTCGGCGGCGGGGCGGGCTCGCTCCTCGGCGGGATGTTCAAAAAGGCCTGAACCGCATCGGACAGCTTTGTTTTCAAACCAACTTTTATGAGGGCTTTCCGCGCACGACGCGGGAAGCCCTTTTCATTGACGGACTGCATGGTTGATGATTGCTGATGGAGATATGGAATTCTGAATTCGGCCATATCCATCAACAATCATCAACCATGCAGTCCGTCAATGAAATGGGGGGCACCGGCCGAACCGGAAAAAGCAGGATTCGACAACCCCTAGCCCACCCTATGGCCGGAGCTTTGCCGGACAAATCTTTTCCATCATGTCCATGAAGATCAATTTCAGGCTCCTCGCCGCCGCGCTCCTTTTCGCCTCCGGCCTCCGGGCGCAGCCGACTCCCGTCCCGCAAAAACTGGCCGACCGCCTCGATTTCGTCCTCGACTCGATGCAAAAAAAGCTCGGCCACCTCGGCCTCGGCGCCGCTCTCCAGCGGGCCGACGGCTCCCTCTGGGCGGGCGGCACGGGCATCTCGTCCGTCGACCCGTTGGTCAAAGTCGCGCCGACCGACGCTTTTCTCATCGGTTCCGTCACGAAGACCGTCACCTCTGCCTGCGTCCTGCAACTGGTCGACGAGGGCGTTTTGAGCCTCGACGACTCGCTCCACAAATGGCTCGACACCTTCCCGTTCATCGACCCGAACATCAAAATCCGGCACCTGCTGCGCCACCAGAGCGGCCTGTTCGATGTGCTCGCCTACCCCGGCCAACAGGACTCGCTGCTGCTCGACCCATCAAAGGCCTGGACGGCCGAGGAGCTGGTCAAAAAGTTCATGCTCGCCCCGACCGGCACCCCCGGCGGCACCTGGAACTATTGCAACACCAACTATTTCCTCCTCGGCATGATCATCGAGAAGGCGACGGGCAAGCCTTTTTACGAGGCCTACAAAGAGCGTTTTTGGGGGCCGCTTGGCCTCGAAACCTTCCACATCCCGGCTTTCGAGAGCAATTCCGTCCCCATCGCCCACGTCTGGTTCGACATCACGGGCGACGGCGCGGCCGACGACGCCTTCGATTTTTACAACAGCTGGACCTCGCTCAACTCGACGGCCGGCGCGGCGGGCGGCTTCTACGCCACCCCAGCCGACGAGGCCCGCTGGATCCGCGCCCACATGCGCGGCGACCTCGTCTCCCCTGCCCTTATGGACGAGGCGAAAAAGACCATCACCGCCCCCGGCCAGCCCATCACCTACGGCCTCGGCCTGATGAAAAAGACCTTCCTCGGCCAGACCGGCTACGGGCACGGCGGCGACCTCGCCTATGCCTCGAGCGCGTGGCACTTCCCGATGAAGGACGTGGGCATCGCCGTCTCCACGAACGACGGGAAGAAAAACTCGTGGACGCTCATCCCCGTCGTCACCGCGCTTTTGAAAGCCTGCACCGACTTTGAAATGACCCTCGACAGCCCAGAGGCGACGGCCTCGGAACCGGCCGTTGGGGTCTTCCCGAACCCATTTTCGGGTGAAATCCGGGTGAAAACCCGGCTCGCGGCGGGCGATCTGAGGCTGCGGCTGGCAGATGCGACGGGCCGGGAGGTGCGCTCGATTTCGCTACCCGGCCCGGCGGCGGGCGGCTTTTTTGAAATGAAAGGCCTCGACGACCTTCCGCCCGGCCTCTACGCGCTGACCATCTCGACCGAGGGCTCGGCCCCGTGGACGGTGAAAATCCTGAAATGACCCAGTGGCACAAACCGGTCGAAACCCGCCCCGCGGCCCGCGTCGGACGAAAATCGCGGCCCGCCTCGCCCGCCCGCCCGCAGCTTCGGGGCGAGTTTTTGACCGACCATGCAACCATTCTTCCTCACTCGGCAGCTGCCACTGCGGCATCATCGATTTTTCCGAGATCACGGAGGTGCAGGCCGACCTCACGCCGCGCCTTTTTTCCATAAAGCACGTCGTCTCTGGGACGGAAAGCTATTGCCTCAACGGCCAGCGGTTCGAGGTCGGGGCGGGCGAGTACCTCCTTTCCAGCCGCTTTTCGGAGGGTTTTGTTGAAATAGACAGCCCGCGCGCACCGGTTCGCGGCATCTGCATCGAGCTGGCCCCGAGCCTTTTGGCGGAGGCCGTGTCGAGCTTCCGGCAACCCGGCGCGACGGAGGCCGACCCCGGCCTCGACCTGTTTTTCGACTCGCCCGATTTTTTGGAAAACCAGTATCCGGCGGCGCGGACGCGGCTCGGGCGGCTGCTGGAAAACCTCGACTGGGGCGCGGAAGCCCCGCTCCCCGACGGCCTCCTCCTCGACATGGCCGAGGCACTGGTGGACGACCACCGGCCCATCTTCCGCCAGCTGCGCGAGGTGAAAACGGTGAAGACGGCGACGCGAAAGCACCTTTTCCGCCGCATCGAGCAGGGCCGCTCGTTCATCGACGCGCATTTCGCCGAGCCGCTCGACGTGGCGGCGGTGGCGCGGGCCGCACAGGTCTCGGAGTTTCATTTTCAGACTGTTCAAAAAATCCACGGCCGCAGCCCGCACCGCTATTTGACCGAAAAGAGGCTCGAGCACGCCCGGTTCCTGCTCGAAAAAAAGGGGGTGCCGGTCGGCGAAGTGGCTTCGCGGACGGGCTTCGCGGATGGGGCGAGTTTTTCGAAGGCATTTAAAAGATGGGCCGGTGCTGCGCCCTCGCGGGTGCGCAGTTAGCGCGGCGTGAGGCGGCCGAACAGCTTTAGGCCCGGGCCACAGCAACCTAAGTGGCGAAAGCATCTACCTTCGGGCCTGCTTTTCAGCCAGATAAGATGTCAAATTTACTCAAAGAGGTCGGCCAGCCCATCGTCTACCGCGTCATCGAGCCGCTCATCCGGGGGCTGGCGCGGGCGGGCGTGACGCCCAACATGATCACCTCGACCGGTTTCGTGCTCAACTTGGCGGTCGCCGTCCTGTTCATCGTCGGCTCGAAGCAGCCGCGCTCCGACCTCGACATCATCGGCTGGGGCGGCGCGCTCATCCTCTTCGCCGGGCTTTTCGACATGATCGACGGGCGGCTGGCCCGCGTCACGGGGCAGACCTCCAAGTTCGGCGCCCTCTACGACTCGGTGCTCGACCGCTACTCCGAGCTGTTCATGTTCCTCGGAATCTGTTTCTACCTCGCCCGGCAAAATTACTTCGAGAGCGCCGTCTTCACCTTCCTGGCGATGATCGGCTCGGTGATGGTCAGCTACGTCCGCGCCCGGGCCGAGGGGCTGGGCATCGAGTGCGCCGACGGTCTAATGCAGCGGCCCGAGCGCATCCTTCTGATAGGCGTCTCGGCAATAGTATGCGGGCTGGTGACGGCCTACTGGACGCATTTCCGCTTCGTCTTCCCCGGCACCAACGTGACCCTTTTCGAGAACATCTCCATTTTTACCACGCCGCTGAAAATCCTCGCCGTCCTCGCCAACTGGACGGCGTGGACGCGCCTCCAGCATTGCCGCCGAGCACTCGAATAGCGCGGCTGCCCATTTTTTTCGAAAAAACACGGACGCGGCACGGCCTGCCGCCCGCCCTTTTTCAAGACCGAATCGCGCACGGGCCGCCTGCCCGTTGCCGCCGGGGCCGGTCATTTGAAAAAAGCGCAGGCCTGGCCCTTTTTGCCGGTGCCGTCCCGCGCCTCTCCGATGGTAAAGCGATGGGAAACGGCCCGGGCCTGCCCGCCCGCGAGCCACCCGCCACCCGCCCGGAGCTGGCACTTCAGGGCACAAAAAACGGGCGCACCCTTGTGGATGCGCCCGAGACAAAAAACACGATGTCGTAAGATTTTCCTCTTTTAGAACTTCTCGACGACCACCTGCCGGACCTCCGGACGGCTCGTTTCCGGCTGGATGAACACCCGGTAGGAGCCGCTGTGAATGGTCGAGAGGTCGATGCGGTGCGCCCCGTCGCCCGCCTTTTGGACGGTCTCGGCGAGGACGCGCTGGCCGAGGTTGTTCATCAGCGAAAGCTCAACCTTCTGTCCGGCGAACTTCGACAGGTCGACGAAAAGCTCGTCGGCGGCCGGGTTCGGGTAGAGGCCGATGGCCGGGATTGCGTCGAAGCGGACGGTCTGCTCGCTGGAGTAGCTCACAGTGCCGTCTTTCCACACCATTTTCAGGCGGTAGATGTTGTCGCCGATGGCCGGGTTGCGGTCGAAGGCCTGGAAGTAGAGCTGTTCACCGGCTTGCCCGCCCTTGCCGTCGACGCGGCCGATTTGCTCGAAGAACTGCCCGTCGAGGCTGCGCTCGATGTCGAAGAATTCATTCTTGTCGCCCGTGTTGTTGAGCCATTTCAGTTCTGCGTCGTAGCCCTTGCGGTAGGCGTTGAAAGTCAGCTCGTGCGCCGGGGCGTACTTGCCCTGCGTGCAGGTGATGGTGACGGTCTGGTTGCAGCCGCCGACCGTCCAAGTTTTCAGCGTCGTCCCGGCGGTGTTCTTCAGGATGAGCGTGGCACCCTTCGTCGTGGCTTGCGTGCGCGTCGTGCCGGGGAGGACGTCGGCGAGGAACGTGCCGGAGCTGTTGTACAGCTTAACCGTCGCGTTGGTGTTGTTGACGATGTAGGTGTTCGTCGCCGTGCCGGTTGTGCAAGAAGTGCCGTTGTCGGCGGTGATGCTGAACGTCGAGCAGCCGCAGGGCGCGCCGTTGACCTTGATCTCGTCGATGTCGAAGATGTAGTTCGGCTGGTTGGTCGACGACGGGCAGAAGCCGACGATTTCAAACTTCACCTGCGTCCCGCTGGCGACGGGGATGTTGGGCAGGTTCAGTGTGACGAGGCCCCACGAGGTCGTCGTGGCGACGGCGTAGTTTTCATACAAGACGTTCGAGCCGATGCTGGCGCGGACGGCCATCTTCGTCAGGATGTTGTTCGCCTTGCTCGCGGCGTTGTAGATGAGCGCAGGGTTCGAGCTTCTTTGATAGAAAGAAAGGCTCGTCAGATAGCCGCTCGCCGTCCCGGTCAAGGTGAACGCGAGGGCACTGCCGAACAGCGAGCTGTTGCCTGTGCAGGAGTTGACGCCCATCGTGCACATGCCGAGCGACGACTGGCCGGGCGTGCAGGAGTGCATCGCGTTGGCGTTGTTCGAGACGATGGAACCCGTGACCATCAGGCCCGTGGAGGCCGTGAACTCCGTGTAGGTGTTCGGGTTGGAAGTCGTGCTGACGCAGGCGTCGAGGCTGTAATAGGCGACCTGCGACGACAGCCCCGGCGCGGCCGAGTTGACCGTGACGGTGAACGAGCAGGTGGCCGTCAGGCCGTTGATGGTGGCCGTATAGGTCACGGTCGTCGTGCCGACGTTGAAGCTCGCGCCCGAGTTGTGGCTCGAGGTGACGGTCGGGGTGCCGCAGGCGGAGGAGGCCGTCGGGGCCGTCCACGAGGCGGAGGCCGAAGAGGCACCACAGGCGGCGTTCACGACGACGTTGGCCGGGCAGTTCGAGAAGGTCGGGTTGCAGCTCGGTCCCGGGTTCACGGTGATGGTGAACGAGCAGGACTTCGTGTTCCCGCAGAAATCGGTCGCCTGGTGCGTCACGGTCACGGTGCCGGTGACGACGGAGCCGCTGGCCGGGCCGCTGATGCGTGTGATGGTCACACCGGGGGTCGAGCAGGTCGTCGTGGCCGTCGGCAGCGCGTAGTTGACCACCATCGAGTTCTGCCCGGCGGGCGCGGTGACGACGATGTTGTTCGTGCAGGTCAATGTCAGCACAGAGGCGGCTGTCGGGTTGACGGTGACGTTGAAGCAGCAGTTTTTCACGTTGCCGCAGCCGTCGGTGGCCTGATAGCAGACCTGCGTCGTGCCGACCGGGAAGGCCGAGCCGCTGGCCGGGCCGCTGGTGCGCATGAGGGTCACGGAGCCGGTCGTGCAGGTCGAGGTGGCCGTCGGCGTGGCGTAATTGACGACAGCCGAGGTCGCGCCCTGCGCCGCCGTCACGGTGATGTCGGCCGTGCAGGTCATGGTCAGGCTGGTCGAGCCGCCGGGAACGGTGAAGTAGCCGTCCTTCTGGCAGATGGCGACCCACGAGGCGTTGAGGAAGTTCACCTTTACATAATAGGTGCCCGCCGCGAGGCTCGGGATGGAGACCGTGCCGCCAACCGGGGCGGGCGCGGTGTAGGTCTGCGAGAAGACCTGCGCCCAAGATGCGTTGAAGACCTGCACCATCGTGATGGGCGCGGTCAGGCCGCCGATGTCAATCTTGCCCGCGCTCGGGGTGATGGTGATGGCGGTGCAGTCGGGGCCGCCGGTCGAGCTGCACGGGCCAGGCGAGTTGACCGTCGTGCTGGCCGCGCAGGCGGTGTTCTGCGAGTCGTTGACGTGGATGTTGATGTTCAGGCCGTTCGTCAGCGTGACGGGCGGGTTGGTGTTGCTCGACGTGAACGCGCCCGCCGGGAACGGCCCCATCGGAACAGTCGTGCCGTAGGCCGTAGGCCCGAAGGCGAACGTGCCGAGGTAGGCGTTGTCGAAGCTGCCCGACCACGTCGCGCCGGTGCCGGTGCCGTTGACGGTCATGTTGAACGTGTAGGTGTCGTCGGCCGTCGAGGCCGTGCCCTTGCCGTCGCACTGGATGTTGCTGACGGCGATGCTTATGTTGCAGGAGGGCGTGCCGGGGTTGACGGTGACGTTGAAACAGCAGTTTTTCACGTTGCCGCAGCCGTCCGTGGCTTGATAGCAGACCTGCGTCGTGCCGACCGGGAAGGCCGAGCCGCTGGCCGGGCCGCTGGTTTTCACCACAGTAACGGAGCCGGTCGTGCAGGTCGAGCTGGCCGTCGGGGTCGGGTAGTTGACGACCGCCGAGGACGCGCCGGTCGCCGCCGTCACGGTCATGTCGGCCGTGCAGGTCATCGTCAAAGTGCTCGGGTTGCCGCCGCCGGGGACGGTGAAGTAGCCGTCCTTCGCGCAGATGGCGACCCACGAGGCGTTGAGGAAGTTCACTTTCACATAGTAGACGCCGGCCGGGAGGCTCGGAATCGAGACAACGCCGCCGACCGGGGCGGGCGAGGTGTAGTTCTGCGCGAAGACTTGCGCCCACGAGGCGTTGAAAACCTGAACCATCGTGATGGGAGCCGTTAGACCGCCGATGGTCAAAGTCCCCGCGCTCGGGGTGATGGTGATGGCGTTGCAGTCGGGCGTGCCGCCGCCGCAGCCGGTGGTTTTCACCTCTTTTTTGATGCAGTTCGACTCGTGGGCCGGGCCTGTGTAGCTCGTGCAGCCCGCGCGGCGGATGCAGCGCATGAACCAAGTCGTCTGCGAGACGGGACCGGGGTCGTAGGTCGGCCCGGTCGCGCCCGCGACGGCCTGGCTGGAAGAGGTCGGGCAGCCCGTCGTCGAGCTGAGCCAGACGTATTCAAAAGCACCGGAGCCGCCCGTCGGAGCCGCCGTCTCGACGATGGCCGCCGGGTCGTAGCTCGGGCAGCCGATCTCGTCGTAGCCGATGGAGCCGGGGGTCGTCACGTCGTTGCAGGTGGGCGTGCCGGGGTTGACGGTCACGGTGAAAGAGCAGGTCTTCACGTTGCCGCAACCATCGGTCGCCGTGTAGACGACCGTCGTCGTGCCAACCGGGAAGGCAGAGCCGCTGGCCGAGCCGCTGGTTTTCACCACAGAAACCGCGCCGGTCGTACAGGTCGAGGTGGCCGTCGGGGCGGTGTAATTGACGACTGCCGAGGTCGCGCCCGAGGCGGCGGTGACGGTGATGTTGTTCGTGCAGTTCATCGTCAGCGTGCCGGTCGGGCAGTTGGTCAGCGGCGAGCCGCCCAGCTCGATGTTGATGTCGCCGCCCTGCGAGTTGGTCGGGCAGGCGTTGAACTTCAGGCTCGTGTTGACCGGCTGCATCTTGATGACATAGGAGAGCCACGCCGAGCCGCCATTGGCCGAGGTGTTGTGGAGGCTGGCGCCGGTGCCGAACTGCGGCTTCGGCCCGTAGCCCGAGATGGAGAGCATCGCGCCCGCAAGCTCGTTGGACGTCGGGGTGTTGATGCCCGTGAGGTTGCCGCTGAAACCGGTGTAGTAGTACCACGAGGTCGTGGCCGTTCCCGAGCAGGCCCCGTCGGTCTTCGGGCTGCCCGACGGCGCGACAAACGTGCGTCCCGTCAGCTTGATGTCGACGGCGAACTTGGCGTTCACCTTCGTCTTGTTGTAGATGACGCCGATGAGCGAGGCCGTGCCGTCGGAGTTTTCAATCATCTGTGCGCCGCTTTCCCAGAGCCATTCGTTGCTCAAATTCGAGTTCAGATTGGCGAACCAGAAGCCGTACAGATTGCCCGCCACGCCGCAGTTGAGGGGCGTGTTGATGATGTTGCGCACGGCAGAGGTCGGGCAGTTGCCGCCCGGCGAGCAGGTCGTTGGCGGCGTGACGGTGCCGCTGACGGAGCAGGTCGGGTTGTCGTCGTCGCTGACGGTCCACGTCTGCGAGCCGAGCGAGATGGCGAGCGGGCCGACAGTGAGCGGCATGCCGTACATCCCGTAGAAGGTCATTCCGTTGATTTGGAGCTTGTAGCCCCAGACCGGCAGGCCGTTCGGGTTCGAGGTCACGTCGGCCGTGAAGTCGAAGGTGTACACGTCGTCGGAGGCGGCGTTGGGCGTCCCGTTGTCGTTGCAGAGCTTGTTGGCCGCCGCACCGGTCAGGGTCAGCGAGCAGGTCGAGGTGGTCTGCGGCTTGAAGCCAGCGTCGATGTTCGATATGACCTGCCCGGCTGCCACGGAGAACGTCCCCGTGAAACCATTGATGTCGGCATCGCTGTCGAGGTTGTCGGTCGTCGCGTCCTGCGGGCTTTGGAAGAAGCCGCCCGGGTTGGCGAACTTGATTTTGTACGTCCCCGGCGCCACGCCGGTGAACGAATAGGCCCCGTTCCCGTCGGTGAAAACTGCGTTGACCCAGCCGCCGGCCGAGGTTTGCAGCTCGACATAGACGTTCGACAGGCCGGGTTCACCCCCGTCCTGAATGCCGTTCGAGTTGAGGTCGCGCCACACGAAGTCGCCGATGGTGCCGGTCAGCTTCTTGCCCGTCGAGGGGCTCCCCTCGGCCCGGGCCAGTGTGGTCGGCAGCGAGAGCATCAAAGCCCACAAAGCTGCCAGGAGGTAAAATCTACGCATCTGTCTGTTGTGTTGGAAATTGGTGAAAGAATTGAGTTTGCGTCCGCCGTTTTGGGCAGGCAGCGCGGTCGGCCTGTTGCAATTTTTTGTGGAAAACGATGGCGTGTTTGTGTTGCGCCTCGTGTCGGGCGGCGCGGTCAGTGCTTGTTGGTCAGGTATGGCACGCCGAGCGGCGCGGCTTTCACGAGCGGGGGATTGAAAAGGAGAATACCGGGATACGGCGCGGCCAAGCTCTGTTTTCATTAAAAAAAGGACGCGCCAAAAAGAAAGGAAGGACGCGGCCCGAGCACGAACCGCGAGGCATAAGTAGCAGCGGCCCGACATTCGGAGCATGGCCGGGCGGGGCCTATTTTCGGGCCGTCCAGCCTTTTGAGTGAATCGCGTACTGTGGAAGTTTTGTTTCATGCGAGTACCGCCCAAACGCATTCGGCCACACCGCACGGTGAAAACAAAAAAGCCGCGAAGCCGTACTCCGACAGCTTCGCGGCCCTGAAAAAAACCTGTTGCGAATCAATACCCCGCGTTCTGTTCCAGCTTCGGGTTCGCCTCGATCTCCCGCGCCGGGATGGGGAAGACGAGCTTGTCGTCGTCCCACGCCAGCCCGTCGACGGAGCTTTTCGCCCGCCGGACGTCGTGGATGCGCTGCCCCTCGAAGGCCAGTTCGAGCCTTCTTTCCAACAGGATGTCGTCGAGTGTAGCGCCGGTCTTTGCGGGCAGCCCCGCCCGCTCGTGGACGGCGTTGTAGTCCGCGTCGCCGTCCTTCCCGTCGCGCACGAGGCACTCGGCACGGATGAGGTGCATCTCCGCCAGCCGGATGATGGGGATGTTCTTGTACTGGTCGCGCCATTTTCCGCACCGCGTGGCACCGTTCCCGTCGTAGAAAAGGGCAAGCCGCGCGTCGGCCGGGTCGTAGAGGTCGAGGTGCTTTTGCTCGATCTCGATGTCGCCGTCGCGCCCGCCGTAGTCGGGGATGGAAAAGAAGGTGACCAGCTCGTTGTCGCCGTCCTGGTCGGAGACCTGCATCGAGAAGATGGCCTCCCCCGAGTCGTCGTCGCGGTTCCACAGGTCGGCGTAGCTCGGCTCGAGCGACCACTTGCCCGAGTCGATGACCTTCTCGGCGTACTCGAGCGCCTCGCCGTACTCGCCCAGCAGCAGGTGCAGCCGCGCCACGAGGGCCATCGCCGTGTACTTGTTGGCAAAAACCCCGTTGTCGTCGGGCAGGATGGCGATGGCTTGGTGCAGCTCGTCGTGGCAGAACTCGAACACCTCGCCGACCGTGCTTCGGGCCACGAAGCTCGCCTCCGTGATGCCGCGCGTCGGCTCCGTCACGAGCGGAACGCCGGGCTGGTCGTTGATCTCGTTCACCTTGTAGGGCTTCCCGTAAAGCCTGTTCAGCTCGAAATAGCAGGCCGCCCGCAGGAACCTGGCCTCCCCTTCCACCCGGTCGCGGTCGGCCGCGTTGACGACGGCGAGGGCCGAGAGGACGTTGTTGCAGGCGTTTATGCAGGCGTAGGCCTCTGCCCACGTCCTTTCCACGTCAAAATTCGTGGCGACCATCGCGTGGTTGAAAATCTCGCGCGGGTCGCTGTACGTCCCGACCCAGCGGATCTCGCCGTCGGCCCCGGCGAGTTCCGCATCGCGCCAGAGGTCACCGCCGTAGAGGCCGCGTTTGCTGATGAGGTCGTAGGCGCCGAGGAGCGTGAGCTTCACGTTGGCGTCCGTGTCGAGCGCGACAGTCTCGCTCATGCTCTGCTGCGGCTCGATGTCGAGGTTCTTGTTGCAGGCCGCCGCTGCGAGGAGGCAGACGGAAAGGGCGGCTATTTTTTGAAATTTCATGTTCTTGAAAGATTGGAGCGGCGGTTGGCCGCTGGTTCTTTTGAAAAAACTGGGGCCTCGGCTCAAAACCCGACCCGCACGCCGCCCACGATGCTCTTCGGCTGCGGCGCCGAGTAGAAATCAATCCCGTAGGCCGTGTTCCCCCCGGCAGCCGGGTCGGCGACGTAGTCGGCCGTCACCTCGGGGTCCCAGCCGTCGTACTTCGTGAAGGTCAGCAGGTTGGTCGCCGTCAGGTAGAGGCGCAGGCTGCTCGGGCCGCTGCGGCCGAACCACTTTTTGGGCAGGTCATAGGCGAGCGTCACGTTCTTCAACCGCAGGTAGGAGCCGTCGGAGAGGTAGCGCGAGCTGCGGTCGTTGTCGCCGTTGGAGTAGCCGAGACGGGCCTGCGGCACGTCGGTCACGTCGCCCGGCTGCTGCCAGCGGTCGAGCTGGTCGGCCGTCTGGTTGTCGAACCAGCAGGCGTTGCACGACATGAAAAGGCCGCCCGAATTGGCGATCTTGTTGCCCGCCTGCCCCTGAAAGCGTACGTCGAGCGACCAGTTGTCCCACGAAAAGCTGTTGGTGATGCCGCCAATCACGTCCGGCAGCGGCGAGCCGAGGACGACCCAGTTGGCCGTCGAGTAGTCGTTGGTCGTCGCCTTCGGGTCTCCAGCGGGGTCGTTGACGTACCAAAGGGCGTCGCCGTTGGCCGGGTCGGCGCCCGCGAACTCCGCGCCGTAGAAGGAGCCGATGGGCTGCCCCTCTTTCACGACGTTGAACGAGCCGCCGTCAATGATTTCCTGGTCGCCCGCCAGTTTCGTCACCTTGTTTTTGTTGAAGGCGAGGTTGAGCGACGTGCGCCAGCCGAACCGTCCGGTCACGTTCGTCGAGTTGACGACGAACTCCCAGCCCTTGTTTTGCAATTCGCCCACGTTCTGCCACTGCGTCCTGAAACCCGACGTCGCCGGGACGGGGACGTTCTGCAAGAGGTCGCTCGTCGTTTTGAAATAATAGTCGATTTCGCCGCTGATTCTGTTCTTAAAGAGGCCCCAGTCGATGCCGAAGTCAACCTCCGAGCTTTTCTCCCAGGTCAGTTTCGGGTTGGCGATCTGCTCCGGTGCGAGGGTCGAGCCGCCGCTGTAGCTGCCCGGTTTGTACAGCCCGAGAGCCTTGAACTCCCCGATGTCCGCGTTGCCGCTCTGCCCCCACGAGGCCCGGACTTTTAGGAAACTGACGGCCGACGAGTTGAAAAACGGCTCCTCGCTCGCCACCCAGCCCGCGCTCGCGGCGGGGAAGAAGGCGTAGCGGTTGTCGGCGCCGAAGCGCGACGAGCCGTCGACGCGCGCCGAGGCGTTGAGCAGGTACTTCCTCGAAAAATCCCACCGCGCCCGGCCGAAATAGGAGAGGAAGCTGTAGTTCTCCAGCGTCCCCTTGCCGCCGATGATTTTGGCCGCGCTGTTCAGGGTCTTCAAGTCGTCGTTCGGGAACTCCGTCCCCTCGACCGAGGTGAGGGTGTTTTCCGACTGGAAATACTCCGTCCCGAGGTCGAGGCCGAGGCTGTTCTTCCCGAACTCGTTCATCCACGAAAGGACGGCGTTCGTGTTGTAATCCGTCGCGCCGCTGAACACGGACTCCCCGTAGCCGTTCGTCGAGATGCCCTGGTCGGTGCGTGCACCGAAGCGGGCCTCCTCGCGCAGCGAATAGAGGTTGGCCGCCGCCTCCGCCCGAAGCGAGAGGTTTTTGGTGAACTCATAGCGGCCGAAGGCGTTGGCCAGCGTCCGGTTGGAAAAGATGTTTCGCCGCGCGTCCTCCACGTCGATGAGGCCGTTGTAGTAGGTCGTCACCGGCCGGTCGTTGAGCTGCCCGTCGGCATCGCGCAGCGGCGTGATGGGCGAAAGGGCGACGAGCTGCAACGGCGTGGAAAATTGGTTGTCGTCGCTCACCTGCCGCGTCTTTGTCCGCGAAACGGCGACGCCCGCACCCATTTTGAGCCGCGAGGTCGCGTCGAAGTCGAGGTTGATTCGCCCGCCGTTCTTGTCGAGGTCGTTCGATTTGAGGATGCCAAAATTCTGCCCCGCGTTCGCCGAGACGTAGTACCGCAACCGCTCGCTGCCGCCCGAAAAGGAGATTTCCGCGTTGCGCATCGCGCCTTTTCGGAAGGCCTCGTCCTGCCAGTTTGTCCGGTCAACGCCTTCCTTCCAGTTGTCGGAATAGCCCGAAAAGCTGTTGAACTTGTCCAAAACATACGTCGTCCACGAGTTCGGGTCGTCGTAAGTCAGCCCTTCGATGTCGTCGGAGTTGTGGGCCGCCTCGGTGAAAAGCTCGACGTACTCCTTCGCGTTGAGAAACTTCCGCTTATGGGTCGGCTGGCTGAAGCCCGATTGGAGGTCGATCTCGATTTTTCCCTTGCCCGCCTTGCCGCTCTTCGTGGTGATGATGACCACACCGTTGGAGCCGCGCGAGCCGTAGATGGCCTTCGCCGAGGCGTCTTTGAGCACCTCGATGGACTCGATGTTGTTGAAATCGATGTCGGCCAGTGGGTTGAGCGGTGCCCCGTAGGTGTTGCGCGCGCTCTTCGAGAGGGGGATGCCGTCGACGACGAAGAGCGGCTCCGTCCCCGCATTGATGGAGCCTACGCCGCGCACCCGGACGCGGGCCGCCCCCCCGAGTTTTCCGTTCACCGACTCGACGCTGACCCCGGCGGCCTGCCCCTGAATCGCCTGCTCGACCGAGACGACGGGCATCGAGCGGACGTTCTCGCTGCCCAGCTTGGCGATGTTGCCCGTCAAGGTCGAGCGGATTTGCTTCCCGTAGCCGATGACGACGACCTCGTTGATGAGGTTCTGGTTTTCCTGCAAGACGGCATCGACCGTCGCCCGACCGCCGACCGGGATTTCGACGGTCGTGAAACCCGAAAACGAAAAGATGAGCACCCCGTCGGCCCCCGGAGAGGGGAGCGAATAGTGCCCTTCGCCGTCGGTGACGGTGCCCGACTGGCTGCCTTTCAAAAGGACGGTCGCGCCGATGAGCGCCGAGCCGTCGCCCGTCGTGACCCTGCCCGAGACCGTCCGTTGCCCCAGTGCGCAGGCGGCGACGGCGAGGCAGAGCCACGCTGTGAGGAGATGTTGCTTCATGGTTGAAAAAAGTTGGTTGGTGAAAAATTGTCCGGGGGTGAATGTAGAAAAGCCGTGTTGGAACGAGGAAGCCGGAGCGACGGCAATCGCTCCGGCTTCCTTTGAAAATTACCCAATTGGTTCGACAGCGGTGTGCAAACTTTCCCTCTGTTTCGCCGTCAAAGACCAGACAAACCATCCTTCGCATGAAGCATCTCGCCACAACTTCCGCCCTTTGCCTTTTCGCTTTTGCTTTAAAAAGCCAGACCGAGGGCGACCAGTTTTTCACCCCTCTCCAAGTCCACGAAATCCGCCTCGACTTCCAGCAGCCCGGCTTCCTCGACAGTCTGAAGGCCAACTATCCGCTCGACGCCTGGCTCCAGTGCGACATCACCATCGACGGCCAGAAATACCCGACGAGCGCGGCGAAGTACAAAGGCAACTCGTCCTACAACAACCCCTCGAAAAAGAAGCCCTTTCGCATCGACCTCGCCGAGTTCGCCCCCGACCAAGCCCACAACGGCCTGAAAAAGCTCGTCCTCAACAACGGTTTCAAAGACCCGACCTTCCTCCGCGAGAAGCTCATGCTCGACTTCCTCAACGCGCACGGCATCGCCGCGCCCCGGGCCACGTTCGCCAAGTTGTTTTTGAACGACCGCTATTGGGGCCTCTACTCCGTCGTCGAGGACGTGAACAAGACTTTTTTGAAAGACCGCTTCGACAACAAAAAGGGGAACCTTTTCAAAGGCGACCCGCACGGCGACCTCCGCTGGAAAGGCCCCGACCAGTCGAGCTACGCGGGCGACTACGAGCTGAAAACCAACGAAACGGCCAACGACTGGAGCGATTTGATAAGGTTTTTGAGCGCGCTCAACAACACGCCCGCCGCCGCCCTCCCCGACTCGCTCGCCGCCAACCTCAACCTCGAAAGCTGGTTCAGCTATTGGGCGGCGCACAATCTTTTCGTCAACCTCGACAGCTACGTCGGCAGCGGCCACAACTACTTTCTCTATAAAAACACCGAC
>JBGAWE010000076.1:0-18361 GCA_044227705.1 Saprospiraceae bacterium | reverse complement strand
GTTGATGGCGTTGTTCCGAATCGCCTGAATAATCTGGTTGGTGAACTTCTCGGCCGAGACATAAAGCACGGCCTTGTTCGGATGCCGCTCGACGACGTCGTTGCCGATGGCCTGCGCGAGGTGCGTCTTCCCGAGGCCGACCGCGCCGAAGACGAACAGCGGGTTGAACGCCGTGCCGCCCGGCTTCTTGGCGATGGCGATGCCGGCGTTGCGCGCCAGCCGGTTGCAGTCACCTTCTATATAGTTGTCGAAGCGGTAGTTCGGGTTGAGCTGCGGGTCGATTTTCACCCGCCGGATTCCGGGGATGACGAACGGGTTCTTGATGTTCTCCACCTCGAACGCGCCGGGGACGGGTTCCGAGTCCTTGTCAGAGCCGCCCGCGCTGACCCGGGCCATAGCCATCTTGTTCGCGGAGACCGGTTTTTCGGAGGCTGAGTTGACCAAAATCTGGTACTCGAGGCGCCCCTTCTCGCCGAGTTCCTGCCGGATGGTCGATTTGAGGAGGGTGACGTAGTGCTCCTCGAGCCACTCATAAAAGAACTTGTTCGGCACCTGAATGGTGAGGGCCGAGGTGTCGAGCTTGACCGCTTTCACCGGCTCGAACCACGTCTTGAAACTCTGGGGGCTGACGTTTTTGCGGATGTTCCGCAGACAGCTGTCCCATACGGTTAGGCAATCTCTTTGCATAACTCCAAAGATTAGTAAGTTTTCTAAAAAGTAAGACCAAATAGGGTGTTTTGATTCCTGAAGGTGTCTCGATAGTGTGGGCTGCAAATATTGAGCGTGGGCCGGGCCGGGTTTCAAATTGGCCGCCCTTTTCGACCAACCTGCGGGCGGAATTTTGATTTAACAAAAACCTGCATCTGTTTTAGTAGACAATCACAGCGGGTTACGAATGCTCCGATTGTCAACAGATTTTTTAATTGAAGTTGAAAAATTTTTATTTTTTTGATTTTTTGAAAAAACTACATAAAATGGCCATTTATTTTTTAAAATGTTTTTATTACAAAAATTAGTTTCTAAAAAGCCGCACATGGCGACACCATCAACCAAAAACGCCATTTGGTAATATTTGGTCCCAAAATTTGATTTTCCCGAACCCATCCCACTGCGTCGGACGCCCGACATTTCAAGCTCCGAAAACCGAGGCCGCCTCCGAGCGGAGGGCTTGCAGGGCTTTCGCCGTCATAGCCTCCTGCTGCGGAAGGAGTGCGAGGAGGTTGGCGACCACCGCATCGGCAGGGGCCGACTGGTCAAGCCCCTCGCCCGCCCGGTCGATGAGCGCGATGGTGCCATCGCGGACAAACTGTGTGATTTTCCACACGTCGCCCGAGACGTAAATCTGTTGTGCCGCATTGTACTCGTACTCCTGCTGCACGCCCATCATCAGAACGAGTTGGAGGTCGCCGACGGTCATGCCCGGCGTGCGCAGCCGCTTGATGAGGCCCGCGACGCCGATGCGGTCGACCATGATGGCCAGCCGCTCGTAGGCCTGCATCTTGATGGGCGTGGTGATGCGGACTTGCTCGTTGCGCAGGCTGGCGCGGAGGGTCTGCGCATGGTCTTCGAGGTGCGCCTTCATCATGAAATAGGCCGTCGCGAAGACGATGAGCGCGGGGATGGTGTACTTGAGGACTTCAAGGATGATTTCCATGTTCTGTTCGGTTGCTGATTTTGGTTCAAAAAAGGCTCAAAGCTGCCGCAAAATTGACTCGTCGCGGATTTTGTCGTCCTCCGCCAGCAAAATTGCCTTGCTGATGATGATGGACAGCAGCGGGTCGCCGGTAAATCGGCTGTCTGCCGCCCGCCCACGCCCGCGCCCGGTCGCCGGTAAAACGGCTGTCAGCCGCCCGCCCACGCCCGCGCCCATTTCCGACGAGCGTCTGTTGTCAAGCGTCTCCAACGCATGTACGCTCGGTCGACAGAGTCGCCATGCAAGGCGCACCGGTCTGAGACGGGCGCAAGCAGAGCTTGAATTTCCGTCAATGCATCCTGTCCCCCCGCACCTCCAGCGTCGGCAGCATCTCCGCCTCGAAGGCGAGGTACTCCGCCCACCGTGCCCGCGCCCTTTCCTTGCCGAAATAAAGCTCCGCCAGTTCGAGGAACATCCGGTAGTGCCCCGCCTCAGAGACCATGAAGTCGTGGTAGAAATCGCGCAGCCCCTCCTCCGAGATGTGCAGCGACAGCAGCCGGAACCGCTCGCAAGACCGCGCCTCGATGAGCGCGAAGACCATCAGCCTTTCCAACAGCGCGTCCTCGCGGCTCAAACCTTTGGCCGAAAACGCCTGCAGCCGGTTGACGTACTCGTCGCGCCGCTGCTTCCCGAGCGGCAGCCCGCGCCGGTCAAGCTCGGCGAAGACCCGCTCGAAGTGCGACCACTCCTCCGCCACGACCGGCGCGAGCCTCCTGACCAGCTCCGCCTTTTCCGGGTAGGATTGGATCAAAGAGATGCCCGACGAGGCCGCCTTCTGCTCGCAATAGGCGTGGTCGGTCAGGATTTCGCCCAAGTCCATCTCGGCGAGGTTGACCCATCGGGGGTCGGTCGGCAGCTCGAGGCCGAGCTTGAACTTCTGTTTCGCTTCGCGGCTCATTCGACTTTCTTGATTTCTTTGAAAAGAGCGACCGGCACCTTCTCGGCTTTCGCCCGCCATCCTAAGTAGTCCTTTTCGATGAAGGCGTTGATTTTCGAAATCGCCTCCTCGACCCGCGCCTCCGTCTGGCGCAGCAAAATCTGGGCGTTCTCGCCCGGCGCGCCCGGTTCGTCGTCGAGGCGGTCGCCCGTCTCCCAGAGCCTTCCGACGAGAAAATCCCCCTCCGCCTGAATCCCCTTCGGCTCGACGGCCTGCGACATGAACAGTTTTTTGAAAACTTGAACCGTGTCCTTCAGCCCGCCCGCCTCTTTCAAAAGGTCCTTTTTGAGCGAGTCCGGCACGTTTGCCCAACTGTCCTCGACGAAGCGGATGGCCTTCTCCATCTCGCGCAGCCGGTTGTAGGCCGCCGTCGCCCGGCCGATTGTCTTCTCAAAACCGCGCCGCGCCGCCAGCTTCGCCTCCCGCTCGGCGAGGGTCGCTGTCGAGCGCGGGTCGGCTTTGACGAGGATGGCCGTCGAGTCCTTCCAGCCTTTCCACGTCGCCACGACTTTGTACTCGCCCGGCAAGACCCTCGGCCCGCGCGGCTCGTCGGCATCGGGCTTCGGCTCCTCTTTCGAGGGGAAACGGGTGCCTTTCATTTCGAGACCCCAGTCGCGGCGGGTGAGGCCGCTGTCGAGTTCCCATTTCAAGGTTCGGATGGTGTCGCCGCTGGCCGCGATGATGCGGATGATGGCTTTGCCCTCCTCTTTTTTGTCCTTTTTGTCGGCCTTGCCGCCCTTTTCGTCTTTCCTCTCGGAAGCCGCATCAGGCCTGCCCTCTTCCTTTTTGACCTCCTCTTTCTTCTTTTCGACCTTCGTTTCAGGCTTTAGCCAAAAGGCAAAATGCGCGTTCGCGTTCAAATTCTCCCCCTCCCAAATGTCCCCCGCGTTGAACCTCGGCCCGTCGAACGAGCGGTAACTGGCCAGCACCGCGTCCGCCGGTTTGAATATTTTGAAAGGCTGCTCGAAAACCTTTCCGCCCGTCCGCGCCGCCTCGCGCAGCGGCTCGATGTCGTCCATCACGAGGAAGGCCCGGCCGAACGTCCCCATCACGAGGTCGCCCTCCGGCTGCTTGATTTTCATGTCCATCACATTGACCGAGGGGAAGTCCTCGGACGTCCACTTCTGCCAGTTTTCGCCAGCGTTCAGTGAAAAATATAGCCCGTCGTCCGCCCCGAGGAAGAGGAGGCTCGGCACCTCCGGGTCGGCGACGCAACAGAGGACGTAGCTGCCGATTTCCCTCGGCGAGGCGAGGTTCTCCCATTTCCGCCCGTGGTCCGTCGTGTGGAAAAGATAGGGCTTCCAGTCGCCCTGCCGGTAGTTGTTGACCGAGACCCACGCCTCGCCGCGCCTTTTCGAGGAGACCTCGATGTGCGGAATCCAGCCGTTTTTGGGGAAATCCTTCATGTTTTGGATCAAATCGACCCATGATTTCCCGCCGTCCGTGGTGAGCGAGAGGCGGCCGTCGTCCGTCCCGACCCAGACCTCGCCTGGGTCGATGGCTGACGGCGTTATCGAGATGATGGTGCAATGGTTCTCGGCGCTCGTCGCGTCGGGGGTCAGCCCGCCGGACTGGTCTTGATGGAGCTTCGACGTATCGTTCGTCGTCAAATCCGGGCTGATGATTTGCCACGACGAGCCGCAGTCCGATGTCTTGTGCAAAAACTGGCTGCCGTAATAGACCCCGCAATCGGCGAACGGGTCCTGCGCCATCGCCGCGTTCCAGTTGAAACGCAGCTTGGTCTTCGGGTCGGGCGAAACGGGCTGAACCGACCGCGTCTCGCCCGTCAATTTGTCGACATAGTTGACGTGCCCGCCCTGACTGGCGGCATAGACGAAGCGGTTGTTCGAAGGCCGGGGCATCATGTCGAACCCGTCACCGAAAAGCAGCTCGCGCCAGTCGCCGTTGCGGATGCCACCCGCCTTCCACACGGACGACGGGCCGACCCACGAGCCGTTGTCCTGCAAGCCGCCGTACACATTATAAGGAGTGTCGCCGTCGACATTGACGTGGTAGAACTGGCCGACCGGCAGGTTCTCGGCGAAGTGCCACGTTCGGCCCCGGTCGTGGGTGATGTTGAGGCCGCCGTCGTTGCCGTCGATGATGAAATCGGGGTCGGTGGGCGAAATCCAAAAGGCATGGTGGTCGGGGTGGATGCCCCAGCCGGCGAACTGCTCGAAGTTCTTCCCGCCGTCCTCCGACTTGTTGACCGTCGTGAAAATCGTGTAGAGCCGCAGCTCGTCCGAGGGGTCGCAGTGGATTTCGCCGAAGTAGAACGGCCGGTCGCCGATGCCCTTCGTCCCGGCTTTCTGCCACTTGAAGCCGCCGTCGGTCGAGCGATAGAGCGCGTTCTCCTTCGCCTCGACGAGCGCATAGGCGTAGCTTGGATTGGCGGGCGAGATGGCGACGCCGCAGCGGCCGAGGTTCCCCTCGGGGAGGCCGTCCTTCTCGGTTCGCCGCTCCCAAGTTTCGCCGCCGTCGAAGCTGACATAGATGCCCGACCCGCGTCCGCCGCTGTTGAAAATCCAAGGCTTCCGCTGGTATTCCCACATCGCGGCGACGAGTTTTTGCGGGTTCTTCGGGTCGGCAGCGAGATCGGCGCAGCCCGTTAAATCGTTGACGTACAATGTTTTACGCCAAGTCTTCCCGCCGTCGGAGGTTTTGAAAACGCCGCGCTCGCTCGTCCCGCCAGCCGGTGCGCCGAGAACCGCCGCGACCACTTCTTCGGGATTGGTCGGGTTCAAAACCAACCGGTGGACGGCGCGGCTGGCGAGGCCCATGAACTTCCAGTTCTTCCCGCCGTCGATGGTTTTGAAAATCCCCTTTCCAAAATTCTGTGAGTTGCGGGGGTTGCCCTCGCCGGTCCCGACCCAGATTTCATCGGGGTTCCTCGGGTTCAAGGCAATCGAGCCGATGCTCTGCGTCGGCGCCTTGTCAAAAATCGGCTGCCAGCCCGCCCCGCCCGAGCTCGACTTCCAAAGCCCGCCGCTGGCCGTTCTGACGTAGATGAGGTTCGGGTCGTTGCCCGAGACCGCGTTGGCCGTCACCCGCCCGGACATGGCCGCCGGGCCGATGGCGCGGGCGTGCTGCCCTTTGAGCAGTTCCATCGGCAAGTTCTGGGCGGAAACTTGGCTGAAATTGACCCAAAAAAGGGTTGTTGTCAGCAAAAAACAGGCTTTTCGGGCAAGTCGCGGGACGAGCATCATCGTTCAATTTTGGGTGAAAATAGCCGGGCGCCGCCCAAATCTCCCGCCCGAAAACACGATGCCCCGGCCGTCGGAACGACGACCGGGGCATCGAAAAAAGCCCGCAAGCACCGGGAGAGTCTCTGCCATCCCTCGTAATCACGGTAAGGTGAGCCGCACCGCCTCTGTAATCCCCTTGCGCTTTCGCGGTCCCGATTGCTCGGGTTGAGGCCCGCCATTGGAGTGCGAGCGTCCCTGCAGTTTTACCTGTTGTTTTGCCGGAGGCGGACAATGATAACGCTTGCGGGCCGTGGCTTTGAAAAGCTTGTCGCCTTTCAAGGACAAATGTGGAATGTCGGGCAGGTGCTTTTTCCGGCGAGCGGATGGAAGTTTTCCACCCTGTTTTCCACCCGTCGGCGGTTTTGGTTTTTTGAAAAAACAGAGCCGCGCCGGGCCGGGATTTTGGCCAATTTCGCCCCCAAAATGAAAAGACTCCGCGCCGCCCGCCGCCTGCTCTTGCTCTCCACTTTCACGATTTGGAAGACGGGGAAGGCCCTGCTGCCCGTCCTCACCCGGCGCGGCTACGACCTCGGCCATGCGCTGCGGACGCGCCGCGAGTGGGCCGCGCTCATCACCCACAAAGTCGGAATCCGAGCGCGGTTTCATGGGAATGTCCCCGATTTCCCCTGCCTTTTGCTGGCAAACCACCGTTCCTACCTCGACCCGATTCTCATCCTCGCAGTGACAGAGGCCTTCCCTGTTTCAAAAGCCGAGGCTCGGAAATGGCCGGTTTTGGGCGCGGGCGCGGCAGCGACGGGCGTGATTTTTTTGAAAAGAGAAAGCCTGAAAAGCCGCGCCGACACCATGCAGGCCATCGCAGACAAGGTGAAAGAGGGCCACCGCGTCATCCTCTTCCCCGAGGGCACGACGAGCGCAGTGCCGACCACCATCGAGTTCAAAAAAGGGAGCTTCCAACTCGCCGCCCGCAACGGCATCCCCGTCGTCCCCGTCGCCATCGACTACCGCGACGCGCGGGATTTTTGGGTGGGCAAGGAGAGCTTCGTCGGCCACTTCTTCCGCACCTTCGGCGAGCGGCGCAAGTTTGTCGACGTGACGTTTTGCGAAAAAATCGAGTCCGCCGACTGGCAGTTCCTCATGCGCGAGACGCGGGCGCGGATTGACGCCGTGCTGCTCTCGGGGGCCGCTCCGAAAGGGGCTTCTGGCTGACAGATGACCGGCGTGGCCGCGATTTTTTAAGTGAAATTGCCGAAAAGCCAGCCGGTCGCGCCCTTCTTTTGTGGCTCCCGAACGACCACCGCCGCGATGAAAGAACAACTCGAACAAATCCGAAACCTGATTGGCGAGGGCGAGGCAGAGGCCGCGCTCGACGCGCTCGACCACCTCTTCGCCGCATCGGGCAACGGCGACCTGCGCGACCGCGTCACCGTCCTGAAAGGCCGCTTCAGCAAGCTGGAGCGCGACCGCAGGCTCGGTTTGCGCTTCGATGCGTCGGAACAGAACGAAATCGTCATGGCCGCCCTCGACCTGCTCAAACTGGCCGAGCGCCCGCCGAAGGCCCCGCCGCCCAACTTCGACCCACCGATCGTCGGGCCTGTGCAGCCGCCAGTCGAGCCGCCGCGTTCGCCGAACCTGAAAGAGCAAGGCTACATCGGCCGCCTGTGGGTGGACGGCGACCCGTTCGAATACTACCTCAACACGGCAGGCCAGATTGCCCGGCTCGACCCGGCGACCCGCGCGCCGTTTCCGGTGGCCGCCCGCTACCCCTCCAACGACCCGCGTTTTGCCTGGGCCTACTTTGTTTTTTCCATGAACTGGTGGTGCAGCGTCGACCATCAGGGCATCATCTGGACCATCAACCCCTATGGGATGGTCGTCCGCGTCGGGCAGTTTCAGCCGTTCTGACCCGGTTTTCAATCAAAAAAAGAACAGCCAGCCTGGGCGACCGGGCTGGCTGTTTCTTTTTTAAAAACGGGCCAAAAGACCTCACTTGTATTTCTCGATGGCCTCGACGAGGGCCTTCTTCTGCACCGCTCCGACGACCTTGTCCACCAATTCCCCCTTTTTGAAGAGGAGGAAGGTCGGGATGCCGCGAACGTTGTAGTTGCTCGGCACGACGGGGTTGTGGTCGACGTTGAGCTTGCCGATTTGGACTTTTCCGGCGTATTCCACCGAAAGCTCGTCGATGACCGGCGTCATCTGGCGGCACGGGCCGCACCACTCGGCCCAGAGGTCGATGAGGGTCACTTGGTCTTTGGCAATGGTCTCGGCGAAGTTGCCGTCCGTGATTTCGAGTGCCATTTCTGGTTCCTTTTTTTGATGGTGAAAAGTTGCGGCGAATGAACAGCCGACGGCCGGGTTTGTTTGCGGCCATCGGACCAAAAGGTCCGCCGGCGGATGTTTGCACAAAAAAAGCCGCCGGTCTCCCAGCAGCCTTTGTGTCCCGAAGTTCCAGCCTCGGGCGTTTCGTTCAGGTCAAATCAGATGGACTTGACAACCTCGACGGCGGCCTTGACGCCCACGGCTTTCAGGTTGGTGGGGCAGCCGTACCCCCGATGGCAGGAGGAGGCGAAGCCGAGGAATGCGGCGGCAAGCAGCAAAGTGGCCAGCGATTTCTTGATCTGAGTGCTTTTCATTGTCGTGAAAATAAGAAGGTGACAAAAAGGATGCGTTCGTCGGGAAAACGGGGGGCGGCGGTGGATTGTTGTTGCCCCTTTGATTCGGCGGCGAAGGTAAAAGCGGCCTGCCGAGACTTTTTCGGCCTAAATGCAAACGATTTGCCCGGCCGACGGGGGCTTCTGCTACTTTCGCCGCCCTAAACCGGGCTAAAATTTTCCAATAAAATGAGCAGAAACATCGAGCTGCGCCTCGCCCTCCGGGAGGCGATGACCGAGGAAATGGAACGCGACGAGCGCGTCTTCATCATGGGCGAGGAGGTCGCCGAGTACAACGGCGCCTACAAGGTGACGGAGGGGATGCTGGCCAAATTCGGCCCTAAGCGCGTCATCGACACGCCGATTTCGGAGCTTGGCTTCGCCGCCGTCGGCGTGGGCGCGGCGATGAACGGGCTGCGGCCCATCGTCGAGTTCATGACGTGGAACTTCGCCGTGCTGGCCTTCGACCAAATCGTGAACAACGCGGCGAAGACGCTCTCGATGTCAGCCGGGCATTTCAATTGCCCGGTCGTTTTTCGCGGTCCTTCGGGCAGCGCGGGTCAGTTGGCGCAGCAGCACAGCCAGAGTTTTGAGAACTGGATGGCCAACGTGCCGGGTCTGAAAGTGATTTCGACCGTCGACCCGGCCGACGCGAAGGGCCTCATGAAATCCGCCATCCGCGACAACGACCCCGTCTGCTTTTTTGAGAGCGAGCAGCTCTACGGAATAAAAGGCGAGGTGCCGGACGGCGAGCACCTTGTGCCGATTGGAAAGGCGGCGGTCAAAAGGGAAGGCACCGATGTGACCCTCGTCAGCTTCAACAAGATGGTCATCGTCGCCCAAAACGCGGCGACGGAGCTTGAAAAGGAGGGAATCTCAGCGGAAGTCATCGACCTGCGGACCATCCGCCCACTCGATATCGACACCATCATCGAATCCGTAAAGAAGACAAACCGGCTCGTCGTCATCGACGAGAGCTGGCCGTATGGCGGCATCTCGGCCGAGATTGCCTATCGGGTGCAGCGGAACGCTTTTGACTTCCTCGATGCGCCCGTCGTCCGCATCAATTCGCAGGACGTGAACCTCGGCTACTCGAAGTCTTATGTCGATGCTTTTTTGCCCAATGTTTCGCGGGTGGTGAAGGCGGTCAAGGAGGTGATGTACGTCAGGAACTGAAAACCGAGTTGATCGGCAAGAAGAAAGGGCGGCTCCATTGCGGGGCCGCCCTTTTTCGTTGCCTTCAGAACTTCCGGTACTTGGCCTGAAGCTCGATGGAGATGACGTTCGCTTTCAGGAAAGCCGTGTCGGCCGCGTAGCTCCCCTTCGTCGGGAAGTAGACCTCGATTTTCGGCACGAGCCATGCCGCGTCCTTGTCAAAGGCCTGTTTGAGGCCCGCCTGGCCATTGCCTTTCAGGTCGGAGCCGTTCTTGTTCAGCTCGAACTGTTCCTCCCAGAGGAAAAGCCAGTTGGCACCTGCTCGTGCGCTGATGCCGGTCGTCGTCTCGTCGAGCAGCGCGGTGCGGGCCTCTATTTTGACGTGCTCGTCGGTGCAGACGTTCTCGACGAGCTGGCTCCATTGGAAGACACGGTTCGTGCCGTCCATGTAGGAGTAGTAGACGCCGGTCGTCGAGTCGACGATGGAGGAGCCGAGCAGGTAGATGTCGAGCGTCTGTTTCGGCCCGCAGGGCGAGTCGTCGAACAGGTCGCAGGAGGAGAGGAACGAGGCCGCGAGCGCGGCGAGCAGCAGGATTTTTTTCATTTGAAGAACCCGTTTGGTGAGAAAATGCGGGCCTTCGGGGCTGGCGGCCTGCCTTGGCCTAAGCTTCGGCGGGCGATGATGAGGTTGAACAAAGGTAATTCGCGCTTCTCGGCGAGAAATACCCGGGACAGGTCGGTTGCCAGTTGCCGCAAAAAAAATAAGCCGTATGGCACGTTTGCCACACGACTTACCAATTATAATCTCATGATATAAGCCAAACGGAGGTTTTCGGGGGAAAATTGCCAAGGCTTTGGAATCACTTCTCGCGGCCGCCGGTCGTCCAAGTTTTAGACCGTACCCTTGGTTTGGTGTCACAAACATCCGAACAACCAAAAACCTGACCAACAACATTTTTTGGCGGTTGTGAAAATGTCGTTTCCGAGCATATCAACCGACGATGAGCTAAAAGATTGATTTTCAGCAATAAAAGGCCTTTTTGAAAACGTCAAGTTGTGAAAATGAAATAGGTCGTTGATGCCCGAATTCGGGTAGAAAAAATTTTTTTCGCCCCTCGAAAAAACCCAAACCGTCGCGCAGTTGTCTTTTTTCCGCGCTCGGCCCGACGGCCGATTTTCCCTTAACTCAAGCCCAGACAAACATGGCATCCTCGCTTAAAGACCTCTCGAAGTACGACCCCGCCCTCATCCCCGCCGCCTCCGACATGAGCTTCGGCATCGTCGTGGCGGAGTGGAACGCGCACGTCACAGACGCGCTCCTCGCAGCCTGCCACGAGACGCTCGTCAAGCACGGCGCGGCCCCCGAAAAAATTCACGTCAGCCGCGTGCCGGGCAGTTTCGAGCTGCCGCTCGGCGCGCGCATCCTCAACGGCCACCACAACCCCGACGCCGTCATCTGCCTCGGCTGTGTGATAAAGGGCGAGACGCGGCACGACGAGTACATCAACACGGCCGTCGCCAACGGCATCATGCAGCTCGGCCTGATGGCCGCCAAGCCGTTCGTCTTCGGCCTCCTGACCGTCGAAAACGAGCAGCAGGCCCTCGACCGCGCGGGCGGCCGCCACGGCAACAAGGGCACCGAATGTGCCATTACCGCCATTAGAATGATTGCCCTGAAAAACGCCGGGGCGACCGGCGAGGGCAAGCGGAAGATTGGGTTTTGATGCAAAATCAGAGCCTGACATTGCCCTGGCCGTGTCCAAACCAGTGTCCCTTCGGATACTTTGAAGCCGCTTTTTGTTGAGTTTTGCCCCAAAAACAGCCTGTACATGACACTCAACCTCGACCGCGACCTCGTTTTTATCGACGTGGAGACGACCGGCCTCAACGTAATCCGCGACCGAATCGTCCAGATCGGGATGCTCAAAATCCACCGCAACGGAAGCCCGAACGCCGAACTGGAGATGCTCATCAACCCCGGCATCCCGATTTCGGAAGAGGCGATGGCAGTGCATGGCATCATGCCGAGCGACCTTGCCAACAAGCCCACCTTCCAGCAGGTCGCGCAGAAAATCCGCGATTTCATCGGCGACGCCGACCTCGCGGGCTACAACCACGCCCGCTTCGACGTGCCGATGCTGATGGAGGAGTTCGACCGGACCGGGATTGATTTTGACCTGAACCGGCGGCGGCTGGTCGACGTGCAGCGGATTTTTTACAAGATGGAGCCGCGAACCCTGCGGGCCGCCCACCGGCTTTACGTCGGCTCGGAGATGACCGACGCGCACGACGCGCTCGCCGACGTCCGGGCGACGCTGGCCGTCTTCGAGGGGCAGCTTGCTCGATACGACGGCGTCGACATGGTCGGCGAGGACGGCGAGGTGGTGGCGGCGCCCGTCCGCAACGACATCCAGGCCTTGCACGATTTCACGAACGACCTGCACTTCATCGACGTGACTCAAAAGCTGCGCCGCCAGCCGGACGGCACGGTCGTTTTCACCTTCGGCAAGTACGCGAACCAAAAGCTCGACGACGTTTGGCGGCAGGAGCGCGGCTATTTCAACTGGATCCTCGACAAGGAATTCAGCGTCCAGGTCAAGGCGTTCATCCGCGATTACATCAAGTCGAAAAAGTGAGCTTTCTCAAAAACTGCGTCTGGCTGGCCTGCTTGGCCGCCCTTTTTTCCAACTGTCAAAAGACGAAGGGCTGCCTCGACCCCGAGGCCACCAACTTCGCCGTCGAGGTCGACAAAAGCTGTGATTCTTGCTGCCGCTACCCGCTCTTGCAGGTCAACATCGGCGCGATTTGGGGCGACGAGGCGACCGCCTTCTCCTATTCAAAAACATGGACAGACGCGCTTGGCCAGCCTTTCCGAATCGACACGGTGGCGTTCTATTTGTCTGATTTTCAATTAGTTAATTCATCGACCGGCACCGCGACGGGGGTAATGGACTCCGTCCGCCTCGTCATTTTCCCCGACACAACGGGCCGGTGGACGCGGCGCGACGTCGCCATCGTCCGCCCGACCGTGACGACCTACAACATCGGCTCGATGCTCGTCAAAGGCGAGTACGACCGGCTGCGCTTCAAGGTCGGGCTGCTACCCCCGGCGACTTCAGCGATTCCGACGCGCGCCCCGTCCGGCTACCCGCTCCGCCCGCAACCGGAGGTGATGTGGGACTCGACAAGCCAGCAGTTTTTCTTTTTGAAAATGAAGCTCCGCAGCGACACGGCGAGCGCGACAGCCGCGACGGTTTTGACATGGCCCGCGAAGGAGCCGCCGGTCGAGGTCGTGCTCGACTTCCCGGGGAAGAAGAGCTGGAAGCGCGGCATCTCGCCCGTCGCGCTGATGGTGGTGGACTACGCGAAGTGGTTCGAGGGCGTGGACGTGAAAGCGTCCGATGCTGACATTTTGACAAAAATCAGGGGGAACATGGGAGGGAGCTTCCGGCTTAAATAGGCGAGGCTGGGTAGCTTTGCATTCGACTTCGACAGGCTAGTTTTAACCAAACCAGTTCTTTTTCCATGAAAAAACTGTTTTTCCCCGCCCTTCTTGCCATCTTGTTCGGCGGCCTCGCTTGCTCCGGCTGCAAGGACGGAGGAGACCCGACCTCCGTCGCGCCGGTCAACGTTGTGTTCAAGGCCACATTTGGCGACCAGCCGCTCGTCATCCTCAAAAAGTACGACTACCTCTCGGGCAAGCAGGCCTTGTTCAACCGCTTCCAGTTCTTCGTCGGCGACGTCGAGCTTTTGAAGGCCAACGGAACGACCCAAAAACTGGTAGACATCGGCTTCGTCGACCTAAACCTCACCGACGAGACCGCCGCTGCGGCCGGGCGGACGCTCACATTCGCCGACATCCCCGTGGGCGAGTACACCGGCATCCGCTTCGGCGTGGGCGTCCCGGCGGCTATGAACAACGTCAATCCGAACACCCTGCCCGAGACCGACCCGCGCTGCGTCAACGGGCGTGGCGAGTTCTGGTCAGGGTGGCAGAGCTACATCTTCATGAAAATCGAGGGCCAGTACGACGCTAACGGCGACGGCGGTGCCTTTGAGACCTCTCTGACCTACCACTGCGGCTCCGATGCCGTCTACCGAACGGTGACGCTGCCGGTGACCATCGACGTCGAGAACCATGCAGGCCACGACCACCATGTGCCGGTGACAGTCGACGTGCAGAAGATTTTGATGGAGGCCGGTCAGCCGCTCGACCTTGTCCTCAACCCGAGGACGAGCGACAGCACGGGAGATGTTGTGGTCGCCACAAAGCTCGTCGACAACTTCTCGAACGCCTTTCAAGCCAAGTAAGCCATGCGCAAGTTGTGGATTTTCAGTCTTTTGAGCTTGTTCATCGCCTCCTGCGACCATTGCAAGAACAACGGCCCGGACGGCGACAACGGCGACCTGACTGGCACCCCGTACTTGCCGCAGGCCTACACCATCGCGAAGCCGGCCTGCTTCCCCGAGGTGCCCGTCCCGGTTGACAACCCGCAGACGGTGGCGGGCGTTCAGCTCGGGCGGCGGCTCTTTTACGACCCCATCCTCTCGGGCGACAGCACCCAAAGTTGCTCGTCGTGCCACTTGCCGAAAGGCAGTTTCACCGACAACCTCGCCACGAGCAAGGGCATCGACGGCATCAACGGCAAGCGCAGCGCGATGTCGCTCCTCAACATAGCCTACGTCTCGCCGCTCTTCTGGGACGGGCGCGTCAACACCCTCGAGGAACAGGCTCTGCGCCCGGTCGAGGACCCAATCGAGATGCACGCCACCTGGCCCAACGTGGTCGAGCGGCTGAAAAAACACCCAACCTACCCGGTGCTCTTCCGCCAGGCTTTTGGCATCACCAACAAGTCGGAAATCACGAAGGAACTGGCGGCAAAGGCCCTCTCCCAGTTCGAGCGCATCCTCATTAGCTCTGGCAAGTCGAGGTTCGACCGCTTCTATTGCGACAAAGAGCTTGACGTGCTCACGCCCGACGAGGAGAACGGCTATAAGATTTACTTCAACCTCGACCCCGCGCTGCCCGACGGGCAATGCTTCCACTGCCACAACAACCCGGCCCTCTTTACGCAGAACCAGTTTTTCAACAACGGCCTCGACTCGGCGCCCAATCTCACCGAGTTTGCCGACCTCGGGCGCGGCCAGTTCACGGGAGTGAAGGCCGACAACGGCACCTTCCGCGCCCCGACGCTGCGCAACATCGAGATGAGCGCGCCATACATGCACGACGGGCGGTTCAAGACCTTGGAGGAGGTCATCGACCACTATTCTGACAACGTGCAACCTGCCCTCAATTTGGGCCAGTTCGCCGATCAGCTTGGCTACCCGCCCAACTTCGGCGGCTTGAAACCAAAGGAAAAGGCGTACCTCCTCAAGTTCCTCAAGACGTTGACCGACACGACCTTCGTCAACAACCCCGACATCCAAAGCCCGTTTTGAGCGCGACGGCCACGCATTCCCTTTTCGAGCTGAACGAGTACCTGCGCCGGGTGCTCGCCCTGAATTTCCCCGAGTCGCTGTGGATTCGGGCGGAGGTCGCACAGCTCGGCCTCAACCGGGGCATCCACTATGTCGAGCTTGTGGAAAAGGGCGAGGAGTCGGACGAGGTCGTGGCGAAGTCGTCGGCAGTCGTCTGGAAGAACGACTGGGAGGAAATCCGGCGGCAGGTCGGCCCCGTCCTCGACGAGCTTTGGCAGGAGGGCGTGGAGCTGCGGCTGCGCGTCTGGGTCGAGTTCCACGAGCGGTACGGGCTGCGGCTTTTGATAAAGGAAATCGACCCGGCATTCACCCTCGGGCAGCTCGAACTGGAGCGGCGGGCCGTGCTTTTGAAGCTGAAAAGCGCGGGGCTTTTGGAAAAAAACAAGCTCCGCAAACTCCCGCCGGCCGTGCAGCGCGTCGCCGTCGTCACCGCGCAGACGGCCGCCGGTTGGCAGGATTTCCGGCAGCAACTGGCTGAAAATCAGGCTGGTTTCAGGTTCCACCTCACCGTTTTCAACGCCGCCGTCCAGGGCAAGAACGCGGAGGCCGACCTGGTCGAGGCGCTCGAGAAAATCGCCACCCGCGCCGCCGACTTCGACTGCGCGGCCATCCTCCGGGGGGGCGGCTCGCGGCTCGACCTGGCAGCTTTCGACCGGCTCGAGGTTTGCAAAAAAGTGGCCGCCTGCCCGCTCCCCGTCATCACCGGCATCGGCCACGACATCGACGAATCAGTGGCCGACCTCGTGGCTTTTTCCGCCCAAAAGACGCCGACTGCGGCCGCCGATTTTTTGATAAACCACAACCTTTTGTTCGAGGAAGAGATCGAGGAAACAGCCAGTCATATTGCCGCGGAGGTTTTTCAAAAACTCCAGTTCGAAAACTTGCGGCTCGACCGCGCCGGGCGAGAGTTGCAATGGAAATCCAGCCAAATCCTGTCGAAAACAGCCGAAAACCTGCGCTTTGGGGAAGCCAGCCTGCCCGATTTGATCGCCCGTCTCATCGACCGGCAGCGCACCTTTTTGGGAAACGCCGCCTCTCTCACCGCTTCGCTCGACCCGCAACGGCTGCTGGCCCGGGGCTTTTCGATGACATTTTTGGGTGATAAACTCGTCAAATCCGCCGCCTCCGTCCAGCCGGGCGAGGAGCTTCGGACGGTCGTGGCCGACGGCGAGATCCACTCAAAAACCGACGGATGACGGCCGAGCGCACCATTAGTTGCAGAGCAGCACGATGTCGCTCGTCTCGACGCGATTGCTCTCGTGGCCCGCTCGGTCCTTTATGTAGATGATGTAGCGCAGCGTGTCGGTCGGATACTTCGTCGATGGGGTGCAGGGCGGCTCCTCCATGTTCGGGAAGATGCAGCAGGTGGTGTTGAGCCGGAAGGTGATTTCGCCCGAGATGCCATTGCCGACGCCTTCCTCGGGGATGAAGGGGATACGGAAACTGCCCTTTATGTTGTTGTCGCGCTTGTCGATGAAGTAGGCGTCGATGCCCTGTTTGTCGCCGAGGTCGCCGTCGCCGTCGGTGAAGGTGATGGTCACGAAGGTCGAGTCTATAGGCCCTTGGCCTTGCTTGAGAACGCTGCGCGACAGGCCCTTGAAGGTGATGACCGGCTCGACGGGGTACTTTTTCGGCTGGACGCAGGCGGCTAAAACCAAGAGGCCGAGGCCGGCGGCGAGGAGGAACTTGATTTTCATGGACTGAATTTTTGACTGGATGGCTGGAGGAAATGGCCGTTGTCGACGTCCTCGCCAACAACTCTCTCGCAATTTTGCCCCCAAATCTTCAGGATGAACGGCCAGACCCGCGTCAAGTTGTTGAAAAAAATAGCCGAGGCCAGCCCGGCCAGCTTCGAGGAGTTGGCCATTGAGGTCTTTCGATTTCAGGCCGTGCGCAACCCGTTGTTCAACAGATGGCTGAATCAATTGGGTCGCAACCCACTGAAAATCAACGACTTGGATGAAATCACTTTCCTGCCCATCTCTTTTTTCAAAACCCACGAGGTCAAAACCGGCCGCTGGGAACCAGCACGTTTTTTCGAGTCGAGCGGCACGACGGGTCAGGTGCCGAGCCGCGCGGCCGTCCGCGATTTCCCCTTTTACCTGACGAACACAGAGCGCGGCTTCCTCCCCTTTTTCGGAAAAATCGAGGACTGGACGCTGCTCGCCCTGCTGCCTGGCTACCTCGAAAGGCAGAACTCGTCGCTCGTGGCGATGGCCGACCATTTCATCAAAAAGAGCGGCCGGGCCGGGTCGGGTTTCTACCTCAACGACTTTGAAAAGCTCGCCGCGACGCTTGAACGGCTTTCCAAAACCGGGCAAAAAACGATGCTCCTCGGGGTCAGTTTCGCGCTCCTCGACTTCGCGGAACGGTTCGCCGGGCGGCTCGATTTGTCAAAAATCCACGTCGTCGAGACGGGCGGGATGAAAGGCCGCCGCCGCGAGCTGACCCGCGACGAACTTCACGCCGAGCTGCGCAACACGCTGAACATCAAGCACTTGCACTCCGAGTACGGCATGACCGAGCTTTTCTCGCAGGCTTGGTCGGTCGATGGTCAGCCGTTCGCGCCCGCCTCGACGATGCGCGTTTTAATAAAGGAGGTGACCGACCCGTTCGCCCCGCAGCCGACCGGCCGCAGCGGCCAGCTCTGCGTCATCGACCTCGCCAACCTCGACACCTGCTCGTTCATCGCCACCGAGGACCTCGGCCGCGCCCATGCCGACGGCCGCTTCGAGGTGCTCGGGCGGCTCGACGTGGCGGAGGCGCGCGGCTGCAACCTGATGGTCGAGTAGGGCCGCGATGCCTCGCGTCTCCACATCCACACCGTTTTTTCGGCCCAAAATGAACATCCTCCTCCTCGACAACCACGACTCGTTCACCCACAATCTCGCCCACGGCCTACGCCGGGTCGCGCCGGACGCGTCGGTTGAGGTTTTCAAAAACGACGAAATTGGCCTCGCCGAAATCGAGCGGTTCGACAAAATTGTCCTCTCGCCCGGCCCGGGACTGCCGTCGGAGGCGGGCATCCTGCTCGAAGTCGTCCGAAATTTCTCGGGGAAAAAGCCCATTCTTGGCGTCTGCCTCGGCCATCAGGCCATCGGCGAGGCGTTCGGGGCGCGGCTCAAACAGCTTGATTCGGTCTTCCACGGCATCGCCACGCCCATCGAAATCGAGCACAAGGATTTGATTTTCAGGGGCTTGTCAAAAAAGGGCAACCTCGCCGTCGGTCGCTATCACT
>JBGAWE010000427.1:0-2052 GCA_044227705.1 Saprospiraceae bacterium | reverse complement strand
AACCTCCCGGCGGGCAGCTATACGGTCACGCTGACGGACGCGGGCGGCTGCTCCGATGTCGAGTCGGTTTTGATTCAAAACCCGCCGCTCCTGTCGGTCTCGGCCGCCGCGACCGATGCCAACTGCTGCGGGGAGAACGCGCACGGCACCGCCTCGGCGACCGGCGGAACGGGCGGCTACAGCTTCGCCTGGAGCGGCGGGCAGATGGGCGCGACGCCAGTTTTGAGCACCGGTTTGAACACCGTGACCGTCACCGACGCGAACGGCTGCACGGCCTCCGCCTCGGTTTTGGTGAAAGCGGACTGCAGCCACTGCGAGGACATTTTCCCCGCCGACACCCTGGTTTTGACAGAAAACGGGCTGGATTCCATCGACCTCTGCCTCCCCGTCGACCTTGCGACGGTGATGATGGGCGGCCAGCTCCTCGTCAACGGGCAGCCATACACGGGGCCGCTCGCGCACTGCGACGAACAGGTGACCGTCTCGTACAGCTACGGCCCGCTCTCGCTCATCGGCCCCGCGCCGTACAAACTGATGGATTGGGCGGTCGGCAGCCAGGTCTTTTCCGGCGGGATGTTCAACACGCTGCAACAGCTCGTCGACTCGATGAACATCTGGGACGCGGGGGCATCGTGGCAGCTCGACTCGCCGGTCGCCGGGGCCATCTCGGGCAGTGCGGCGGGCGGCAGCTACGGCCCGCTCCATGTGATGAGCATGCCGACGTGGGCGGCGGCCTCGCTCCAGCCCAATTTCGTGAAAGAATACCTCGGCACCCTCATCCGCTCGGACGGGAAGCCGGGGCAGACAGAAATCGTCTTCTTCGACCCGATGCTCTGCTGCTCGGACACGCTGACGGTCATCATCCTGAAAAAGGCCGTGCCGTGCCAGCCGTTCTTCGTCGAACACAACCTGACGGCCGCCGCGCCCGACTGCGGCTCGCTGGCCGAGGTCTGCGTCCCCATCCCGGCGGCCGACATCCCGAACTACCAAATCACGCTCAACGGCCTCGCCTACCCTTACGGCTTCGCGGGCGGCTGCGACTTCGACACGGCCTTCAGCTACCTCTACCTGACCATCCCGAACGGCGGGCAGGTCGGGCCTTACCAACTGACGGATTGGGCCGTCGGCGCGGTGAACGTGAGTTTCCAGTTCAACACCTTGCTCGACCTCGCCAACGGGATGGCCGCCGCCGACCCGGCCGGGAACTGGCACCTCAACGCCATCAACCACACCATCGAGGGGGGCGTGACCGGCCAGACATACGGCTCGCTCGACATCATTCAGATTTCGACGGGCGCGACGGCGACGATTCAAATCAACACGGCATACGACCCGCGGGGCGTCCTTTTGCGGCTGCCGGTGGGGCAAAACCACCTCGTTTTCACGAAAAACGGCTGTGCCGACGAGCTTTTCGTCTCGGTCGACTGCCCCACCCCGCTCACGACGGACACCCTGCACATGTCGCTGGCGATGGGCGAGCAGTACCACCTCTGCCTCGACCTCGACGAGCTGACCGGCAGCACGTTCGACGGCTCGATGGGCTGCACGGGCAACCCGTCGGTGGCCTCCGTCGAGCAGATGTCGCCGACCTGTTTCATGATAAAACCCGTCGGGCCGGGCCTCGACTCGCTCTGTTTCTGGGCCTGCGACAACACGGGGGCCTGCGATTTGACGGTCTTCTACCTCGTCGTGCCGAGCCACCCGGCGGTGCCGCAAACGCCGCCAACGGCCGAGGCCGACGCGGATTCGACGTTCATGGACGAGCCAATCCAGATTGCTGTTTTGGAAAACGACTCGCTGCGCGGGAACCTCGCCAGCCTGTCGGTATTCGCGCAGCCGGAGCACGGAAAGGCGTTCTTCATGCCGGGCCACCAGCTCCTTTTCACTCCGAACCCGGGCTTCTGCGACGAGGAGAAACCGGAGCGCATCGGCTACAAAATCTGCACGGCAGCGGGCTGCGACTCGGCCTTCGTGGAAATCTGGGTGCTCTGTCCCGAGGTCGACATCTGGAACGGCATCTCGCCCAACGGCGACGGGATGAACGACCGGTTC
>JBGAWE010000426.1:0-2070 GCA_044227705.1 Saprospiraceae bacterium | reverse complement strand
TGCGCCGCAGCCGATGCCTTCGCAGCGCACCGTCCGCGCCCAGAGGTAGGCGATGGGCCGGCTGCCGTCCAGGTCGGGCGGATAGAACTCGGCCAGTTCCTTCTCGGCGGCTTCCTTTACCTGCCGGCCCACATGGCGGAGCGCGTCCGCCAGCCCATGCACCACTACTTCCTTGCCGTCCTTGCCCGGCAGCTTGAACTCCGCATTGCCGTAGCGCGGGATGTCTTCGAGCAGCGTCTTCAGGATGAGGCAGGCAACAGGGTTGAGGTCGCTGGCAAAGGCTTCGCAGCCGAGCCGCAGAGCTTCGAGCGGAATGGAACCGCCGCCGGAGAACGGGTCCACGACGACGGGCGTCTCATCGGGATGAGCGGCTTTGACGAGGCCACGCCCGATGTCCAGGTAAGTCGCATCGGCGGCGAGGTTCCAGTCTGCAAACTCGGCGATGAAGGCGAGCAGATCGTCCTGCAACTCGGCGTCGGTGGTGAGGGCTTTGCTGTGGCGCTTCCGCAACAGTTCCCGCGCCTTCAGCTTGAAGTCCGCCGGGCAGTCCGCCTCGGTCGGCGCGGGCAGGAGCAAGCCGAGCATGACCGCCCGGCACGCCGCCAGCGGACGCCGCGCCCACCACAGGTGCAGCGTGGACGGATGCCCATGCCGGATGGATTTCTCCCGCGCCGAGTGCTCGCTGACTTTCGCGATGGGAAAATCCACTTCGATGAGCCGTTTGCAGGAAGCGGGAATCATTTCTTAGGTTTGGGCCGGTAGTCGCGAGTGTCGAGGCAGGCATCGTAAGTGGTGCGCTCAATCTTAATCCAGTCCGTGCCGTTGATGCCGCGTCGATTCGGGCTGGCCGGGCTGAACGGAAATGCGGAGGCCATTTTGATCCAGCGGATTTGCTGTTTCCCAATCTGGCGGATTTCGTCGGCTACTTCGGACAAGTCTTGGTCTTGGCTGAACACGAGCGCCACGTCGTAGGCTTTCTGATAGGCCAAGCCCACGATGTCCAAAGCGAGTCGGACATCGACGCCTTTTTCCTGTCCGACCAAGAAGGTGTGCGTTTGCCCGTTGGGAAGGCGGACCGTCTGATTGCGGTAGCGGAGCGTGCGAGAAAAGACGTGGACGCCCTGCCGCCCCATCTGTGCAAGCTTGGCCGTCCAAAAGTGATTCCAAAACGCATCGTCAGCAGCGTCCGGGATGCCGGTGTAAAAGCGAACTTGGCCGAGATTCCAATTCTGCTGCTGGCAGACTGCCGCCGCGAGAGCAGCGACATCGTAATTCGGGAAGCCGTGACCGAAGGCGTTCTTGGCAGCGTAGAACAGGTTTTGACCGTCCACAAAGACGGTCGCGCGTTTGATTGCGGGTTCAGTGGGCATGGGGGAAAAGAATAACCCCGTCCGAGGCTGTTTCCAGCGTGTCGAACGGGGGGTAGATAAAGCTTAGTGCTCTCGCACTGCTATTCTTATACGCAACCGCTTGCGCAATGTCAATGCTGCTATCGGCGTAATTGCAGTCGGAGTTGACCTGAGAGCGAGGGACAGCGCAGAGACTATTCATGTGCATTGGGTTCATTCGTGGCTCAGGCGGTTTCGATGCGTTTGAGTGCCTCGATGTAGTCCTTCGGCAGACGCCAGTGAGTGGCCCCGTTCACAAGCAGCTTCTTGTATTCAACGCTTGGCTTTGGTTTGGGGTCTTCCTTGTTCACGACGACGTAAGTGGGGACGTTGATGCGCTGGGCGCGGTCGCCATCCGGGTGAACGTCCACCGTGAAGGGTTTGTAGGCTTTCGAGGCGACCCCTTCGGCCTTGTCCAAGGCTGGTTTGTCTTGATCGAGGATGTGATAGACGACACCCCAAACGACTGACGGCGGGTCGAACACAAGATCGGCAACCCCGCAGCGATTGGTGGTCGAGTAGCGGGTGAAATCGAGCCGAAACCCTGTTGCCTTCGCAGCAAACAGGAAACGAGCGGACGGACATCGTTTGCTCATGCGCGACCAGTCCATGTTGGAACCGTAGGCGAAGTAGAGCATCACTTTCCTCCCCCACCGTAGGGCGGCGGCTCTTCCTTGAGTTC
>JBGAWE010000425.1:0-2083 GCA_044227705.1 Saprospiraceae bacterium | reverse complement strand
CATAGGTGGTGCTCGAAATCGTTGTGGCGGCACCGTTGGCGGCAAAGGCGCTTCCGTCAAAACTCTCCTCCACCAGCATGGAGGGGTTTGTCGCCCCCGCGTTCTTCTTCCAGCGGATGCTGTACGTCGCCCCCGTCTTGAGGTACACACCGAGGTCGAGAACGATAACATCGTTGGTCTCGAACAACTGGGCATAGGTGGCATTGTTGGCCCCAACGGCATTTGTGGGGTTGGCCACGCCCGTTTGTGAGGTGACGGCGACGGCGTTGCCGGCGCAACTGTTGCACTCCACTTCCCCGACCGTGACGGTGAAGTCGACATAGCAGGTCGCCGAGCCGTTGAACGCCCGGACGATGTAGGTGCCTCCGGTGTTCGCTATGGTCGTCGACACGCTCTGCCCAATCCCGGTGAAGGTGGTTGCGGGGTAGGCGGGCCCGTTGTAGCTGGCGGCATTGGCCGTGCTGATGCCAAAATTGGTCACGTTCGCAGCGGAGGCAAAAGAAAGGCCCCCGTTGTTTTGGGGGGTGCCGCCCGAACAGGTCGCGGCGGTCTGCCCAAAGGTCACCCCTGAAGGTTCGGTGCAGGAGGTTATGAACCCAAAGTCGTAGCTCAAGTTCACGCCGCCGGCGGCGGGGCTGGTCAATGCCTTTACCGCATTGGAGCCGGAGGTGGCGGCGTCCGAGTCCGTGTTGTCGCCCGTCGGGCTGTCGGAGGTGACACCGCCAGCGTTCGTCGCCGTCAGCGTCATGGGGGTGATGACGTCCTGGGTCGTGGCCACCCTGACCTCGTAGCTGTTCGAAGCCGCCAGTGCGCGGGGCGCGCCGCCGGTCATCGAATAGGTCACCGACAGCGTCGCGGCCCCCGCGGGCACATCGCCAAACGCTTCCGCGCTGCGGGTGCCGCTCGCGGACGAGGTCGATATGACGAAGGACATGGAGTTCCCGCTCGTCCAGCCCGCCCGGTCGACCACCTCTTGAACCACCGAGGAGATGTTGGGCGACAACTGCGCCGCTCCTCGCAGGCCGGCCGTCGTCCATGCGGTCGACACGGTCCAGCTGGCCGATTGCGTGGTCAGGCTGCGCAGCGAGGGCTTGGCCGTTGAGCTGAACGATGCCGAGTTGTCGGCATCGTCGGCCTTGATGACGAGCGTCGGCGTGCCGCTGGAGCTGGTGGAGTTGTTCGTCGAAAACTGGATGGTCGCGCTCGTAATCGTCGCGCCTTTTGGAATGTTCAACTCGTTGAAGCGCAGCCCGACGAGGTTCGAGTTTGCCCCGTCGAAACCGAGGTCGAGGTCGGAGCTTGTGGCGGTGAACGTGCCCAGCGCGTTCTCCTCCACGTCGTCCGCGTCGGCGGTTATGGTGGAGGCGACGGTGACGGTGCCCGTGGTGGGGATCGGCGTCATGTTCGTGTTGTCGTACCCCCCGAAATAATAGAGGCCGGCCGTGTTTGTGACCTCTTGGCCATCCTTCGACCCGCCGGCCGCCATGTCGTGCAGCGTGACGGTAACGCCAGCTATGTTGGCTTCGCCGCTGGTCTGCAGCCCGTCGATGTTCGCGTCCTTCCAGACCCGGTCCCCGATTTTGGGCGGGATGCAAAGGCCTGCGTCGATGTTGTCGATGGTCTGGTTGTTTGTCGGCGTAACGGAGGGCGCAAGGCCGGTGGTCAGGTCGGCGTCGCTGTCCAAGAGGTCGTTGCCGCCCTGGTCCTTCAGGGTGAACGACGTCGTCGAGCTTTTGGTGAACCAGACCTGGTAGGCCACGCCCGGGGGCAGCAGGGCAAACTCGTAGCGCCCCGTCCCATCGGTGTAGGTCGTGGCCACGGGCACGCCGGAACTGTTCAAAAGCACCACTTCGACGTTTGCCAGGAGCGCTTCGACACCGCCGCGGATGCCGTCCATGGCTGCCCCGTTGCAGTCGCTCCAGACAGTGCCCTTGATGGTCGCCGGGTTTGTGACGACCAGCTTCAGGCCCGCGTCGATGCTCAAATCGCACTGGTCTCCGGTCAAGACGATGATGTTCGAGTTGCCGGTCGTGCCGTTGGGGTCGGAGTCGTTCGAGGGGTCGCCGGTCATGTTCGATGCCGT
>JBGAWE010000424.1:0-2086 GCA_044227705.1 Saprospiraceae bacterium | reverse complement strand
GAACTCGGAGTCGTACTGTTGGCGTTTCCCAACAACAACCCCTTTTTCCGTTTTTCTCTTTTTAGCTTCTTCCATACCTTATTAAGGGAATTCTGTGTCCGCAAATTCAGGGCCATGCCACACAACGTAAAAGTAGTGCCACGACTAAAAATCTACCTAATTAGGTAAGGACAATCAAATCCAAAGTTTCAGACCTTTGCTCAAGTCCAATCGCTCTTGGACAACGAGCCGCGCCCCTTTCTTCCCTTTTGTCCCATAGAAACAAGCTCAAGCAAGCACCCATGGAAGAAGCCCACTCCACCACGACCGTGCCCCTCACCACCGCCTCCAACCTCGACGTCCTCGCCTCGCTCATAGAGCATGAACGCTGTGTCCTCGTCCTCGGCCCATACGCCTCGACCGACCCGGCGGGCCGCCCGCTCCGCCAGCTGCTGGCCAACGAAATCGCCGACGAGCACCACCGCCTCGCCGGCCGCCGCCCGCCCGACCCCGACGACCTGGCGCTCGCCTCAACCGCCTTCCTGCGCCTGCCCGACATGCCCCGCACGAGCCTCGAGCTGCTCGTCCGCGACTTCCACCGCATGCACACTGAGCCGTCGGCCATCTTCCGCGAAGCGGCGCGGCTGCCCTTCCGGCTGGTCATCAACACCTCCGCTGACAACCTCCTGCAGCGGGCCTTCCTCGAGGAGCGGCGGCGGCAGTTCCGGCAGGGGGCCTACCGCTTCTCCTGCACGCAGCTCGACGACTACGACCAGACTCCCGAGGGCGAGACCTACCTCTACCAGCTTTTCGGCCGCCTCGACGAGCGCGGAAAGTGCGACGCGACCGTCCTGACGCTGGCCGACCAGCTCAACTTCATAGACAGCGTGCAGGGCGTCGGCCGCGAGACGCGCCTGCCCGCCAGCCTGCGCAACGCTATGCAGGACTTCGAGGCCTTCCTCTTCGTCGGCTTCGACTACGAGAACTGGTACCTCAAGGTGCTCTTCCACATCCTAAAAATCGCCTCCAGCGAGAAGACGAAACTGGTCTTCGGCCTGCCCGAGGGCCTGTCGAAGAACCTGACGGCCGGCTCGGAGGCTTTCTTCCGCCAGCAGTTCCGCTTCAAGTTCCTCGACGACGACCCCCTCTCGCTCCTGCGCGACATCGGGCAGTGCATCGCCCGCGGCCGCGCCAGCGACGTCGACCGGCCCGCCGGGGAGGCGCGGGTGATGCTCTACATCCACTCGGAGGCCGACCGGGCCCTCGTCGGGCGGCTCGACCGGCAGCTCGCGCAGGTGAAGCGGCGGCACGGCCTCGTCTCGCGCAGCATCCACGAGTTCGGCGCGGGCGCGGCGGAGGCCATGATGTTCGGCCTCGTCGACCGAGCGGCGGTCATCGTGCCCATCGTCAGTTCCGACCTGCTGGCCGACGACCTTTTGTTTGAAAAACTGACGCGCCGCGCCCTCTCGCGCCAGTCCGGCTCGGTCTGCGTGGCCTCCGTCTACGCCCGCGAGGCGATGGGCGTCGCCGATCTCCTGCACGGCCACCCTGTGCTGCCCGCGCATACCATCCCGCTCACCTGGATGGACGAGCAGACGGGCCTCGCGAAGGTCGCCGAGAACCTCGACAGCCTAATCTCGGTACTCGGATGAAACAGAGCCTGCCCACCCGCTACCCCGGCCTCGCCTCTTTCACGACGGCCCAGAAGGACATCTTCTTCGGCCGCAAACAGGAGACGCGCGACTTGACGAACCTGGTTTCCGTCGAGCGGACGGTCGTCCTTTTTTCAAAATCGGGCTATGGGAAGACCTCGATTTTGCAGGCTGGGGTCGTGCCGCTGCTATACGGACATCAACTGGTGCCGGTCCCCATCCGCTTCGGGACGGACGCGCTGCTGCCCGAACAGCACTTTTCCATCCAGTTCGACGCGGCGCACCGCCGCTTCACCGGGGCCGACGACGGGCGGGCCGTCGACACTTCCGCTATCGAGTCGTCGTGGGCACAAATCGTGCGGTCGCCCTTCGGGCAAAGGCCGGCGCAGTTCACGCCGCTGTTCATATTCGACCAGTTCGAGGAGCTTTTCACCCTTTACCCAGAGCCGAAAAAG
>JBGAWE010000075.1:0-18465 GCA_044227705.1 Saprospiraceae bacterium | reverse complement strand
GTGATGTTCGAGGTGAGCGAGCAGTTGTCGACCGCCGTCACGCCGCCAGGGCCGATGGGCGGCGGAGCCGGAATCGGGAAGCCGGTGACCGTGATGTTTGGCGGGCAGCCCGCGAGGACGGGGGCCTTAGTGTCCTGTTGCTTGATTTGCTGGGTCCAGACGGTGCCGTTGCCGCAGCCGTCGACGGCCGACCACGTCCGGTTGTAGATGCAAGAGTGCGGGCATTCGCAGGCGATGCGCACCTGCGCATAGTTGACCGTCAGCGCAGTCGTGCAGTCGTCGGTCGCGGTGATGGTCGGCACGGGGGGCAGCGCGTCGCACTCGATGGTGATGTTCGCCGGGTACTGCGAGAGGACGGGCGCGTCGTTGTCCGTCACCGTGACGACCTGCGACTGGCTCGTCGCGTTTCCGCAGGCATCGGTCGCCGTCCACGTCCGGGTGAGGCGGTAGTCGTTGGGGCAGGTGCCGTCGGTGCGCGTCTGGTTGTAGGTGATGGTCGGCGCGGGCTGGCAGTTGTCGGTCGCTGTCGGGCTGGCCACCGTGGGAATGCTGTCGCAGCCGACCGTGATGTTGGCCGGGATGCCCGCGAGGGTCGGCGCGGAGTTGTCCTGCACCGTGATGGTCTGGGTCTTTGTGTCCTTGTTGCCGCAGTCGTCGGAGGCCGTCCAAGTGCGCGTAATCACATAATTATAGAAGCCACAGGCAGTAGCATCGGCCGATTTCGTGCTGTTTTCAACAAAAACGATGCTCACAGCGGCGTCGCAGTTGTCCGCCGCCGTCGGCGTGGCGGCTGCGGGGACGGCCGTGCAGGCGACCGTCAGATTGGCCGGGACGCCCGACATCACGGGTGCCGTCATGTCCATCATGTGGAGAAAAACGGTGGCAGTGTCGCACTTCGCCGGAGTGCAGGAGTTGTCGCAGACCGAGTAGCTGAACTGGTCGTTGCCGCAATAGTCCGTCGTCGGGGTGAAGGTGAAGTTGCCCGGTGCCGTCAGCGTGACCGTTCCGTGCGCCGGGCTGGTGATGGGCGTCAAGTTGACGGCCAGCGGGTTGCCGTTCGGGTTGAAGTCGTTGGCCATCACGTTGCCCGTCGCCATCGAGTTCGGGCAGATGGTGAAGTTGTCGTCCGACGCGAGCGGGAAATCGCAAGGGGCGCATGTGTTTTCCACCATAATCATCCCGCCGACGGCCGCCGATCCGCCGTTTGCCTCTATCAAAACAGTGACCGTCGCCGTGTTCGCCGGGACGTTGGTCAGGGTGAAATCGGCAAAAACGAGCGAATTGCCCAGCGACGGCGTGCAGCCCGAGAAGGTCTGGTTTTGAGAAACCGTCCCGGCCGTCACGGTGATTTTGGGGGAAGAACCGCAAGAGACATTGGAAAGCGGGACCCTCACTTTTACCGTGCTGGCGCCGGCCGAAACAGACAAGGGCAGGGTGAAAGACGTCGATGGGTTGGCGGGCGAGACGAAAAACTCGTCCACGTTGCGCCCGCTCGTGCCGGTCGAGCCGCCGGGGTTTGTCCTGAAAACATGGCTGACGAACGAGACCGGCTTGCAGCCGCCCGTCTGGTCGAGCGTGATCTTCCCGATGTTCGAACCAGAGAAGACGGCGCGGAAGACCCGTCCGCCAGCCGGGTCGCTGGCCAACGGGGTGCCGCCGGTAACGGTCTCGCTCGCGCCCCAGTTCGTCGTGAAAGTTACCGAGGTCGGCACGCAGGACCCGTTCGCGGAGCGGAAGATGGCCTCTGTCGAGACCATGAAATCGTTCTCCGGCGTCGGGATGTTTTGGGTGAACGTGCCTGTCCAAGTGTCGAGCAGCCCCGCGCCGTAGCTCTCCGACTTGACCCCGGAGGAACAGTTGTACTGCCACGTGTCGAGGGTTTGGATGTACACACCGAGGTCCCAAGTACGGTCGTTTTCGAGGGCCGTGAGATTGGTCACTGCGGTTATCAGGCCGTCGGAGTCTGCCGTTGTGTCGCCGCCCGCATGGGTCGGCGAGGGGACGAAGCCGCCGGGCAGATTGGTAAAGGCGATGAAATAGTCGCCCGACGGGAGGTTTGAAAACAGATAAAGGCCACCGCTCGAGGTGACCGTGAAACCGACGAAGGTGTCGCCCGTGCCGGGTTCGGCGCGGCCGTCGCCGTCGTCCTGCCACAGCTCGACGCGCACGCCGTCGATGCCCGGCTCGCCCGGGTCCTGGATGCCGTCCTTGTCGAGGTCGTTCCAGACGAGGTCGCCGATGATGGCGGGGGTGTTGTTGAAAATCTTGATGCCCACCTTGTTGGGCTCGGTGGGGAGGAGTTGCGCACCGTCGTCCTCTCGCTCGGCAACGAAGCCGAAGCTGTTGTAGGCCACCTCGCCGCCGGTCGGGGCGTTGACCGGCGCGCGCATTGGCCAAGTCAGCACAAGCGAGTCGTTGGCGTTGAAGACCGTCGTGCCGAAGTCGAATTTGAGGCTCCTGACCGTCGTGATGTCGCTCGGCGGCGTGGTCGTCCAACCGGCGGCCGTGCAGCCGCTCGGGTACGGGGTCGAGTTGGCCCCGGCCAGCTCGTCGCGGCAGGGGTTGGTTTCGGTCGAATAATAGACCGTCACTCCCGCCGGTGCGGCGACCGGCCCGGCGAGGTTTGGTTGCCACTGAGAGCCGCGCGCCTGCGGGTCAATCACGCCCGCGTCGCCGACGAAGGGCAGGATGTCGACCACCACCACGCCGGTCATCGAGACGGGCGTGATGTTCTTCACCACGAGGTTGTAGTCGGCGAGGCCGCCCGGCACCGTGCTGCCGAACGAGGGGTAGAAGACGAAAGCAGGATCGGACTGCCCTTTCACACCCTAGCCGCTGGTGTTGATGTATCCGATGTCGTTGGAGCCGGTGAAGGCGTACTCGTTGACGAAGCTGCCCTCCATCTGCCCGATTTTCGCGTCGTAGTAGACGGTCACCGTCTCGTTGACGGCGATGGGCTGCGAGAAGGTCACCTTTATCATGTCGCGGCCTGTGCCGTTCCAGTTGGGCGTGACGGTCGTCGTGGCGAAACTGCCCCACGCGCCGGAGAAGAAAATCGTCCCCGGCTCATAGGTCACGCCGTTGGGCAGCAGGTCGTAGACGACCGGGTCGTTGAGCGGCTCGGAGGCCTGCCATGTGTTGTAGAGGAAGAGCTGGAAATGCGCCACGTCGCCCGGCAGGAAGGGGTCGGGCGAGTTGGTGTAGTCCTTCGTCGGGTTGAGGAAGGGCGCGTCTTGCAGGACGGTCGTGGAGTGGCAGTCGGTCGCCGCCACATAACCCGAGGTGGTCGAATAGGCACTCGCGCAGTTGTTGATGGACGTGCCGGAGGTGCCGCTCTTTGGGTTCCAAAAAACCTTCATCCCGCAGGTCCAGCAGCCCCAGTCCGGGCTTTGGAAACCCTCAGGCACCGAGCCAAGCTCCCAGCGGATTTTGGTGATGTACTCGAACGGGGCCAGCGTCGGGTAGTATTCGTGGTCGTCGAGGTCGGGCGCGGTGACGAGCGTGCCGACGGAGTTGAGGTTGGTGAAATACCTGATTTTCACGACGACGGCCGGGCTGGTCGAGCCCCCGTAGAGCCAGCTCCCCGACGAGAAGCCGTAGACCATCGCCCCCGACGGGATGACGTCCTCGATGTAGACGTTGTCGAGCGACCCCGTCGAGGTGTTGTTGTAGGTGAGATAGAAGAAGGCGTTGGTGCCCTCCGTGCTCTCCTCGCTGCCCGATTTGTCGAGGCTGGCGGAATAGGAGTTCGCCGCCTTGAGCTGCACCCAGCCGGAAATCGGCAGCGTCTGCGCCGACTGGCCGAGGGGGGTGTACGTCATCGTCCCGGTGTTTTCTACCCATTGCCCGGCCGAAAAAGTGCCGGACGGAAATTTCAAGGTGACGTGCGCCTGCCAGTCGTAGCCGGATGCGATGCTGCCGACGTTCCAAGTGACCTTGTGGGTGGTCGAGTTGTAGGTGCCGCCGTTGTCCGCACTGACGAAGACCGCGCCGACCGGAAGGTTGTCGACGATCGTGACGCTCGAAAGGTCGACAGAACCCCAGACCGCACCGCCGTTCCAATAGGGGTTTGCCGCGTAAATGGAGAAGGTGGTCGGCCCGTCAAGGCCGCCGCCGCCCGAGGCCCATTTGCTGACCTGCGGAGGCACGGTCGCCTCGGCCGTCGTGACGACGGTGTTGGACGTTACGGTGCCGCTGTTGGAGGCGGAGATGGTGGCGGAGTTGGTGGCCACCGTCCCGTCGGGCGTGGTTCCGGCGGGGAACTTGACGATGATTTTGACCTCGCCCGTCGAACCGGCGAGGAGGGGGTCGATGAAGTTGAACGTGACGGTGTGCGTTCCCGGGCTGTACGCAAAGCTCGTCGTGTGCTGTGACCCATAGGCGGCCACGAACTCGACCGACGAGGGCAGCAGGTCGGTGATTTTGACGGCGGTGAAATTCTGGTTGAGGCTCGCCGCGCGGTAGTGGATGGTGTAGGTGAACTCCTCGCCGGTCGTGGCGACGGACTTGTCGACCGACTTCGAAATCTCAAGCCCCGCGACACACTCCGGGCTGCCAGCGGCCATGGCCACGCCGTTTTTCAGGAGAAAAATGACCAAAAAGGTGAAAAACTGGGGAAAACGGGAAAAACCGGCACCGAAGCCCTGCAGCCCCGTCCGGTTCACCCAACCGCCCGTCGCCGGGCGGAAACGCCAAATCCTTTGAATGACGCTCTGTAGAATTTTCTCCATTACAAATTCAGTGTTGTTCTTCTTGAGAAGGCTTTCGTCGGGCAGGAGGATGGATTAATAACATTGTTTTTACGGAATTCGAGCAAAGCCCCATTTGCCACCTCGGGGGCCTGGCTGAGGCCGCCGAACTCGCGGAGGGTTGATTAGAAATGGAAGAAAAGGGAGGGACAGGGTACGCCACCGGGCGCAGAGAGGGATTACCTGAAAATTCAAATCACGAAAACACTGCCTGCCTTTCTCGTTGAAAATCAACGCCTTCCGGTATGCGAGGAATGCTGTGTCCCGCGTCTAGGCAAGTAGGTCAAAAAACAAGCCGAAACAGGCTTGTTGGAGGATTGGCCAACGCGGGAAAAAAGGGAGGGGAAACGGGCGGCAGCCGTGACGGCGAGGCCGCGATTAGGAGGGGAAAGATTGCAGGACAAAAAAACGGGTTTTGCGAGAACCACACAACGCGCCGAGGCCGTCGGCCGGGGCGGGAATTTCAACGTCGTATTTTTTTGGGAGGCATCTTTTTGCGAAGCGGTTGACTGTCAACGGGTTATGCCTGTTGAGTTAGAGGTTTAGCGTGTGGCTTTGCAAATCCGGCCGTCACACGAACCGGTCGATTTCTGGATTCATGCGAGAAAAACTTACAGGCGGAGGGTTTTGGCCAGAATGTGACAATTGAACCTACAAAACATGACAATTAATTTGACCAGACACCTCTGCGGGCAGTCAGCGCAGTCGCGGAAAATCGCATCCCCAAGCATCGCTGCGGGGCACTAAAATTGCGATAAGAGACTCCAAGGCCGCCACCGATTGCCACGGCTTCCTACCTTCACCTCAAATTTGAAAATGCTCATGAACGTCGAGCAGACTGCAGAGCGCGAAGCCGAATTCCAATCGAAAATCGACGCTGAAACGCGCATTGAACCGCGCGACTGGATGCCTGAGGCATACCGCAAGACACTCATCCGCCAAATCGCGCAGCACGCGCATTCCGAAATCGTTGGGATGCTGCCCGAGGGCAACTGGATTACCCGCGCCCCTTCCCTCAAGCGGAAAATGGTGCTCCTTGCCAAAGTCCAGGACGAGGCAGGGCACGGCCTCTACCTCTATTCGGCCGCCGAAACCCTCGGCGTCGAGCGCGACGAGTTATATGAAGAACTCCACTCGGGCAGAGTCAAATACTCCTCCATCTTCAACTACCCCACCCTCAACTGGGCCGACATCGGTGCCATCGGCTGGCTCGTCGACGGCGCGGCCATCATGAACCAGGTGCCTATTTGTCGCTGTTCCTACGGGCCGTATGCCCGCGCGATGGTCAGGATTTGCAAGGAGGAGAGCTTCCACCAACGGCAGGGCTTCGAGATTTTGATGACCCTCGCCCACGGCTCCGAGGCCCAAAAGGCGATGGCGCAGGACGCCGTCAACCGCTGGTGGTGGCCCGCCGTGATGATGTTCGGCCCGTCGGACGACGCCTCGCCCAACTCCGCGCAGAGCATGAAGTGGAAAATAAAGCGCGTCTCGAACGACGACCTGCGCCAAAAATTCGTCGATGTCAGTGCCGAACAGGTCAAGGCCCTCGGCCTCCACCTCCTGACCCGACCTCCACCGGAACGGGGGCGGCGGTCGGTGACTTCGGTGCCATCAACTGGGAGGAGTTTTTCCAAGTCGTCAAAGGCAACGGCCCCTGCAACCGCCAGCGTGTCGCCGCCCGCCGCACGGCCTGGGAGCTTGACGCGTGGGTCCAGGAGGCTGCGACCGCCCATGCCGCCAAACGCGCGGCCCGTCAAACGGAAACTACTGCGCAGTCAGCTCTAACCCATTCATAGTTGGAAGTGCGCGGGGCAACGGTTGCCCGGCGCGACAAGACACCGGCAGCTGCGGCCTTTAGTGAAAGGTCGGGCGTTTTTTGTTGTCGCCCGAAGCTCCACCCTCGGACGTTGTGAAGGCTGTTTTTCAAGCCCGAAGCTGGCTTCGGGCAACAAAAAAGCCGCCGACCACCCGAGGGCGGCCGACGGCCACAAACATTCTTCTTCTTAAATCACCAAAATCCTCTGGGCGCATGGGATGAAAACATCAGGCCGACCGTCGCCGGCCCGATATTTCATTCCATACACATTGTTTATCGTTGAATCTGCACATAGCCGCTGTAACGGCGGCCTTCTCCGTCGGAGAAGATGTAGAAGTAGGTCCCGTCGGGCAGGCGCTCGCCGGTCTTGTCCCAAGTGCCGTCCCACGAGTTGTCGTAGCGGCGCTTGTGGTAGATGCGGTTGCCCCAGCGGTTGAATACTTCGACCTCGTTGTTCGGGAAGTTTGCCAGCCCGTCGATTTGCCAGTAGTCGTTCATTCCATCGTCGTTGGGCGAGAAGCCCGAGTAGAATTTCACCTTGTCGCACAGCACCAAGACCGTCACCGTCGCCGTGTCGCAGCCTAGGAGGTTGCAGATGGAGTAGGTGAACTCGTCAGGCGTCTGCTCGTCGCAGTAGTCGGCGTTCGGGGTGTAGGTCAGCGAGTTGTCCGACAGGTTGCGGATGACGTGCCCATGGTGCGGCTGCTCGATGATTTGGATGCTCGTCAATGTGCCGGGCACCGTGTCGTTCACGAGGACCGGGATGGTGACCGAGACGTTCGTGATGGTCGTGTCCGCGTCGTCCAAGGCGATCGGTATGCGCAGGTCGCGGTCTTTGACGGTCACCTCCAAATAAGTCGTGTCGCAGACGCCGTCGGCGCAGACGATGAAGCAGACCGTTTCCACGCCCACCTTGCTGCCGACGCACTCGTAGCAAAGCGAGCCGCCGATTTGCGAGAAGACCACAAAGCCGTTGACCGCCGGGCAGGGGTTGGCGACCGTGTAGACCGCGTTCGCCGGAAGCTCCGAGATGTCGAGGCAGACCGTGTCCTTGTCGGCGACGTAGATGGTCGTTTTCAGGTAGTCCGGCGTGAGCTGGAAGCAGGTGGCGGCGATGTAAATCGTGTCGGTGCAGCTTGTTCCGTTCTCCGAGAAGATCAAAACATGGTCGCCCGGCTTCGTCAATTCAAACTGGGTGCCGCTGCCGTTCGCGCCGCCGTTGTAGCCGCACGGGCCGAACTGGCCGAGGTACGGGCCGCCGTCGAGCTTCACCGTGTAGTTGTTGATGTTGACATACGGGATGTCCACGCAGAAAGTGCCATAGGCTGCGTCGCAGCTTCCGAGGTCGACCGATAGGTCGTGCGGCGTGACGATTTGGCATGGCAGCGGCGCGGGAACGATGGTCACGTTCAGCGTCACGTTGAAACACTGGCCGCTCGACAGGCAGACCGTCTGGCAGGCCTGCCCAGTGCCGACCGTCAGGCCCGACATGGTCACGCAGCCAGTCTGCTGGTCGATGAGGAAGCTCACCACGCCCGCGTTGCCGGGGCAGTTGTTGGTGATGGAGGTGATGGTCGCCCCGTTCGTCACCAGCGTCCCGACGCAGAAGGTCTGCAGCGTGCCGACCTGAATCGTCAGGTTCTCCACATGATCGGGGATGTTCGGGCAGGTGACGGTGACCGTCAGTGTGTCCTTGCAGGCCCCCTGGGTGAAGACGACTTCGTGCGTTCCGACGGTGAAATCGAGCGTTGTGCCGAGCGGGATGTAGTTGACGTTCACCTCAGCCGAGCCGTTTCCGGCCCCGCCGGAGAAGGTCATCGTGCCGTAGTTCGTCCCATTGTTTCCGCCGTTGATGGACTGGGTTCCCGCGTTGAAAATCCACGCGCCGCCCGCATCCTCGTTGTTCATCCACGCCACGAGGCCCGCGATGTTCTGGAACGTGCCGGTGTGCGCAACACTGTTGATGAGCCATGAGACATTGTAAGGCCCGCTGTTCCCACCGCCCGGAATCGTCACCGTCAGGTAGTTGTACGTCGTGTCGAAATCGCAGCCGCCATAGTTGCCGCCGTAGGGTTGGCCGTTGTCGGTAATAGTAACCGAGAAAATGTTGCTGTTCGGGATGTCCACGCAGACCTGACCCGTGCCGATGCAGCTCGACGACTGCACTGTGGCCGTCGCCGCCGTGACGATGTCGCCGCAGCCCGGAGGCGCGGTGATGACGGTGACATAGGTCGTGTCGCAAACGTCCGAGCCGTCGCAGATGATGAGGCAGAACACATCGGTGCCGCTGAAGCCGTTGTTCGGTGTGTAGGTGAAGCAGTTCGCGTTGAAGTTCAGCATGCCGTAATCAGGCGCGTTGCAGAACGAGATGCTCGTGAACGGCCCGGTCAGTTCAGACAGGTCGAGGCAAGCCGCGACCGGCGTCTGGTAGTTCGTGTAAAGCGTGATGGACTGCGGCGTCGGGCCGACCACCGGCGAGACGTTGACGCAGACCGTGTCCTTGCAGCAGGTCGCCGGGTCGGTCAGGACGATGCAGTGCACCCCGACCGTCCCAGGCACCTTGATTTGGGTGCCGAGCCCAACGGTGATGTAGTTCGGGTTGAGCGTCGACTGAATCCAGTTCGTCGTGTTCGTCCACTGCATCGGGCCGTAGCCAGCCGAGTTGGCGAAGTTGCCGCCGATGACGCTTTGTGCGAGCACGTCGTTGGCCCAGTTTCCACCGGGGTCCCAGACGTTCATGGAGTCCGCCAGTTGGGCGAAGCTGTTGAAATCGACGTTCAAAATCGTGCTCCCGCTCGCCGTCTGCCACGAAAGGAGGCGGTAAGGCGCAGGCCCGCTGGCAATGACCGCCGCATAGCTGTACGCTATGATGCTGTCGAAATCGCAGCCGTGGTAGCTGCCGACATAGTCGCTGCCGTCGACCGTGATGTGGTAATAATCGAGCGCGGTCTGGGTCAAAGGCAGGCAAACGTCAATCGAGTCGCCCTCCGTCGCTGCAATCGAGTCGATTGCCACGACATCCTGACAGCCCGAGCAGTCGGGGATGATGGTGACGGAGGCCGTCGCTGTGCAGCTGTGTGCGTCGGAAATCGTCACCGTGTAGGCACCCGCGTTGAGGTTCGACTGGGCCGCGCCGGTCTTCCCGCCTCCCCAATCGAAGGTGTAGCCGGGCGTGCCGCCTGAAACGCTGGCCGTCGCCGCGCCGCCGAAGCCGCAGCAGTTGGCCTGTTGCGTCACTGTCGCCGACGGTTGGAGCGCGGGCGGTGAGACGAGCGTCACGTCCATCGTCGCCGTGCAGCCGCCGACCGTCTTTTTGACGGTGTAAGTCCCGGCCAACAGGTTGAGAACCGGGAAGTCGCCGAGGTAGGTCGTGCCTTGATAGAGCTGCAGGACCGCTGCCCCGATCGGCCAGACCGAGCCGTTCGCAACGCCGTAGCAGGTCGGGTGGGTCAAATCCACGTCGGCGAGGGTAAGCGTCGGCGGCGTTTTCTCCGTGACCGTCACGGTCGTGGAGGCCGAGCATCCGTTCACATCGATTGCGACAACGTTGTACGTGCCGGCCGCGTAGCCATTGACGGCCGTCGGGTTGGAGGTGACGCCGGTGGCCTTCACCACGTTGTCGATGAGAATCTGCCACGGCTGCGCACCGCCGCTGACGAGGACGCTGATCTGCCCGTTCGTGCCGCCGTTGCAGTCCGGTTTGATGGTCGTGTTCGCCAAGACCGTCATCTGCGTCGAGCCTTGCTGGACTGCCACCTGCTGGCTCGCCGAGCAACCGGTGTTGTCCGTCACGGTGACGAAATAGTTGCCAGAGGCAAGATTCGGGATGAGGTAAGGCGAGGTTGAGGTCGATGCCGAACCGCTCGACTGGCCAGTCCACGAAATTGTGTAAGGCGCGTTGCCGCCCGAAATCGAGGCTGAGATGCTGCCGTTCGCCGCAGAGCAGGAGGCCGCCGTCGCCGTCAGCGTAAGGCCGACCGAGGAGCCGCTACCGACCGTGACCGAAAGCGATTTTGTGCAGCCCGACTGCGTGTCCGTCACCGTAATGGCATAGCTGCCCGCCGCGAGGCCGACCGCCGTCGAACCGACGGAGACGTTCGGCGACCATGTGTAGCTGTAGTTGCCCGAACCGCCCGAGACCGAGACCGTCGCGGTTCCGTTGTTCAAGCCGCAGCTTGCCGGGGTCGAGGTGGCGTTCGCCGTCAGGTTGTTCGAGACGTTGACCGTCACTTGGTCAACCCCCGTGCAGCCGCCAGCCGCCGTGACGGTGACGCTGTAAGTCGTTGTAACAGAGGGCGTTACGATGATCGAGGCCGTCGTCCCGCCCGTCGACCAGAGGTAGGTGTCGCCGCCCGAAGCCGTCAACGTGACCGATTGGCTGGCGCAGACCGACTGGTCAGGCCCGGCGTCCGCCGAGACGTTCCCGCCGCCGACGGTCACCAAAACATTGTCCTCGTCCGTGCAGCCGTTCGCGCCCGTCACCGTCACGTTGTATACGGTCGGGGTGGTCGGGCAGACGGTCGTCGAGGTCGTCGTCGCGCCGTTGCTCCACGAATAGGTCGCGCCGCCCGAAGCGGTCAAAGTAGCGCAAGCTCCCGAGCAAACCGTCTGGTCGGCCCCCGCGTCGGCCGTCGGGCCGGGCTTGATGGTGACGGTCGCGTCGGCAGTATCGGTGCAGCCGTTCACATCGGTGATGGTCACGGTGTAGGTCGTCGTCACGCTCGGGTAGGCCAAAACGGCCGCGCTGTCCGTCGGCGTGATGCCCGCCACAGGTGCCCACGCATAGCTCACGAAGCCGGGGGTGGCTTGCAGCCAAACACCCGAACCGGGGCAGATGGCGACCGCCGGAGGCACGATGTCGACGTTCGGTTTCGGCGCAACGAAGACGGTCACTTTGTCAGTCGCGGTGCAGCCGTTGCCGTTCGTCACCGTGACCGTGTAGATGGTCGTGGCAGCGGGAGAGACGAGGATGGAGGCCGTCGTCCCGCCGTTCGACCATGCGTAGGAACCGCCGCCCGTGGCCGTCAAGGTGGCTGAGCCGCCGCCGCAGAGGGTCACGTCAGGCCCCGCGTTGGCCGTCGGGCCGGGGTCGACAGTGACGGTCACTTGGTCGGTCGCCGTGCAGCCCGCCGGGGAGGTGACGGTTACTGTGTAGGTCGTCGTCACGGTCGGGTCAACAATGTTTTGGGCAGAATTCACTCCGTTCGACCATGCATAGGTCCCGCCGCCCGTCGCCGTTAGTGTGGTGAAATCGCCGATGCAAATCACCACATCCGGCCCGGCATTCGCCTGCGGCGCGGGGTTGATAGTAACAGTCACTTGGTCGGTGGCCGTGCAGCCGCTGGCGTTCGTGACCGTGACCGAGTAGGTCGTCGTCGCGGCGGGCGTGACCGTGATGGAAGCAGTCGTCGCTCCCGTAGACCAATCGTAGGTGCCGCCGCCCGAGGCTGTCAAATTGGCAGAATTGCCCACACAAATGGTCTGGTCAGGCCCCGCGTTCGCCGAGGCGAGCGGGCTGACCGTGACCGTCGCGGAAGCCGAAGCCGTGCAGCCGCTCGGGCTGGTGACGATGACGGTGTAGGTCGTCGTCACGCCGGGCGAAACGGTGATGGAGGCCGTCGTCGCGCCGTTAGACCAGAGGTAGGTGCCGCCGCCGGTGGCCGTCAAAGTGGCCGAGCCGCCGGGGCAAATCGTCGCGTCCGGCCCGGCGGTCGCGGTGAACGAGCCACCGACGTTGACGAGGACAAAATCAGCGTTCGTGCAACCGTTCGCGCCCGTCACCGTGACCGAATAGACGGTCGACGAGGTCGGGCAGACGGTGATGCTTTGCGTCGTCGCGCCGTTCGACCAGAGGTAGCCGCTGTTGAGCGGGGCGGTCAGCGTGGTGCATCCGCCGCTGCAAACCGTCACGTCGGGGCCAAGCTCGGCGTCGGGGCCGGGCTTGATGGTGACGGTGACGGAGGCCGTGCCGGTGCAGCCGTTCGCGTCGGTGACGGTCACCGTGTAGGTAGTGGTGGTGGTCGGGCTGGCGAGGACTTGCGCGGCGTTCGACGGGCTCAAACCTGCCGTCGGCGACCATGCATAGCTCACGAAACCGGGCGTCGCCGCGAGCCAAATTCCCGAGCCGGGGCAGATGGCGACATCGCCCGGTGTGATGTTCACCGTCGGGTTCGGCACGACGAAGACCGTGACCGCATCCACGGCCGTGCAGCCCACGCCGCTCGTCACGGTGACGCTGTAAGTCGTTGTAACAGAGGGAGTTACGGTAATCGAAGCCGTCGAGGCACCGGTCGACCATTGATAGACCGAGCCGCCCGAGGCGGTCAGCGTCGCGGATTTCCCGAAGCAAATCGTCTGGTCAGGCCCGGCGTTCGCAGCAGGCGCGGGCGAGACCGTGACCACCACCTCATCGACCGCCGTGCAGCCGCCCGCCGTCGTGACAGTGACGGTATAGGTCGTCGTCGTGCTCGGGCAGACGGTGATGCCGGCCGCCGTTTGGCCGTTCGACCAGAGGTAGGTGCCGCCGCCTGAGGCCGTCAGATTGGCACAGCCGCCGGGGCAGATAGTGATGTCGGCCCCCGCGCTGGCCGTCGCCGCCGGATAGACGGTAACGGTCACTTGGTCGGTCGCCGTGCAGCCCGCGAGGCTGGTGACGGTGACCGTGTAAGTCGTTGTAACAGAGGGCGTTACCGTAATCGAGGCGGTCGTCGCGCCGGTGCTCCACAGATAGGTCCCACCGCCCGAGGCCGTGAGCGTCGCTGAGTTGGGCGAACAGATGGACTGGTCAGGCCCAGCGTTCGCGTTCGGCAGCGGGTAGACGTAAACGGTCACCTCGTCCGCGTCGGTGCAGCCTTTCGGCGAGGTGACGGTGACGGTATAAGTCGTTGTCGCAGAGGGAGTTACGGTAATCGAGGCCGTCGTTTCGCCCGTCGACCAGAGGTAGGTTCCTCCGCCGCTGGCCGTCAATGTGGTCGTGCCACCGGCGCAAATCCCCTTGTCCGGCCCCGCGTCGGCCACGAACGGAACGATGAAAATCGTCACCTCGTCGCTCGCCACGCAGCCGTTCGCGTCGGTCACGATGACGGTGTAGGTCGTCGTAGCGTTGACGCAGGCTTTCGTCGTCGAGGAGGACGGGTATTGTAGGCCGGTGATGGGCAGCCATGCGTAGGTCACGCCGCCAGTCGCGGAGAGAATCACGCAGCCGGGTTCGCAGAGCGTCGTGTCCGGCCCGGCGTTCGCCGTCGGCAGCGGGGCAATGATGACCGATGTCGTGTCGACGTCGGTGCAGCCGTTCGCGCCCGTGATGGTGACGTAATAAGTCGTGTTGACGGTCGGGCAGACGAGGTTTTGCTGCGTTGTCACGCCGTTGCTCCACACATAGGAGGTTCCGCCGAAGGCCATCAACATCGTGCAACCGCCCGGGCAGATGGTCTGCGGAGGCGTGACCGTCCCGTCGATATCGTTGACATAGACCGTGACCACCTCGACCCGTTTGCAGCCATTGGCGTCGGTGACGGTGACGTAATAATCGGTCGTCGTAGTCGGGCAGACGGTGATGGAGGCCGTCGTCGCGCCGCCCGTCCATTGGTAGGTCGTGCCGCCCGCCGCCCAGATGGTGGCGCAGTTGCCCTTGCAAATCGACGGGTCGTTGCTGACCGTGACCGTCGGCAGCGGGAGAACGTTGACCACAACGGCATCCGTTGCGGTGCAGCCGCCCGTCGTCGTGACGGTGACGGAATAGGTCGTTGTCGAAAGCGGGCAGACGGAGATGGAGGCCGTCGTCGCGCCGGTCGACCAGAGGTAGGTGCCGCCGCCCGTCGCCGTCAAAGTGGCGCAATCTTCCGAGCAGATGGTCTGGTCGGGGCCAGCGTTCGCCGTCGCTTGCGGGTAGACGGTAACGGTAACTTGGTCGGTGGCCGTGCAGCCCGCCGCCGAAGTGACGGTGACGCTATAAGTCGTTGTAATCGAGGGAGTTACGGTAATCGAGGCCGTCGTTTCACCCGTCGACCAGAGGTAAGTTCCGCCGCCCGACGCCGTCAAAGTCGTCGAGTTCGGGGCGCAGACTTGTTGGTCAGGCCCGGCGTTCGCATTCGGCAGCGGGTTGACGGTGACGACGACATCGTCCGCGTCGGTGCAGCCGTCCGGGTTGGTGACGGTGACAGTGTAGGTCGTCGTCGCGCCGGGCGTCACGGTGATGGAGGCCGTCGTCGCGCCGGTCGACCAGAGGTAGGTGCCGCCGCCGGAGGTGGTCAAAGTGGCCGATTGCCCAGCGCAAATCGACTGGTCAGGCCCCGCGTCGGCGATGAAGGGTATGACGAAAATCGTCACGTCATCCGTGTCCACGCAGCCGTTCGCGTCGGTCACGACAACGGTGTAGGTCGTCGTCGTGCTGACGCAGGCCTTCGTTGTCGCGGATGACGGCGTTTGCAGACCGCTCGGCGGAATCCATGCGTAGCTCACGCCGCCCGTCGCGCTCAAGATGACACAGCCGGGTTGGCAGAGCGTCGTGTCCGGCCCGGCGTTGGCCACCGGCGACGGGTAGAGATTGACGCTCGTCGTGTCGACGTCGGTGCAGCCGTTCACATCGGTGATGGTGACGTAATAGGTGGTGTTGACCGTCGGGCAGACGAAATTCATCTGCGTCAGCACGCCGTTGCTCCATGCGTAGCTCACGCCACCGAAGGCCATCAGCATGGTGCAGCCGCCAGGGCAGATGTTCTGCGGGGGAGTGACGCTGCCGTTGAAATCAATCACGTTGACGCGAACCACATCGACGTCCGTGCAGCCGTTCGCGTCGGTGACGGTGACGTAATAATCGGTCGTCACCGCCGGGCAGACGGTCGTCGTAGCCGTCGTCGCGCCGTTGCTCCAGACGTAGGTTCCACCGCCCGAAGCGGTCAGATCGGTGCAGTTTCCTTTGCAAATCGTCGCGTCAGGCCCCGCGTCTGCCGTCGGCAGGGGGTTGACCGTGACTTTCACAGAGTCTACATTCTCGCAGCCGTTGCCGTCGAGGACGGTGACGTAATAAGTGGTCGTCGCAGTCGGGCAGACGTTCGTAGCGGCCAGCGTCGCGCCGTTGCTCCATGCGTAATGAAGAATCGGCGCACCGGTCGCGGAGGCCATGAGCGTCGTGCAAGTGCCGCTGCAAATCGCCACGTCCGGCCCCGCGTCGACAACCGGCAGCGGGTGGACATTGACTTTCACAGAGTCCACGCCCGTGCAGCCGAAAGCGTCGGTGACGGTAACGTAATAAGTGGTCGTCGCCGTCGGGCAGACGGTGATGTTGGCCGTCGATTCGGTCGTCGACCAGAGGTAAGTGCCGCCGCCTGTGGCGGTCAGTTGGGCGCAATCGCCGATGCAGATGTCGGCATCAGGCCCCGCGTCGGGCACCACGATGTCGACCGTGACGCGGACGGTGTCATGGTCTTTGCAACCGTTGTTGTCGCAGACCCAGAGGACATAGTCCGTCGTGACGACGGGCGAGACGATCGTGTCGCAATCGGGGACGTAGTTGCCCAGCGGCAGCGTCGGCTCCCACCAGCAGCGGAGCGCGCCAGCGTTCCCGCCGACGAGCGTGGCCGATTGGCCGAGGCAAATCGTCACGTCGGGCGGCGCGATGGCCAACGGGGCTTTTTTCACGTTGACTCCCTCTGTGTGGATATCGGTGCAGCCGTAGTCGTCGACCATCAGCATGATCATGCGGAAGCCGGGCGACGGGAATTGCACGCAGATGTTCGCCCCGGCCGGGTCGGTCGTTGTCTGCGGGCTGGAGTAGACGATGGTTCCGTCGGCCACGTTCCAGTTGAGAATTGCGTCGGTGGACGAGACCGTGCCCGTAAACTTGAAGCAGACCGGCGCATTGTCGCAAGCCGGTTCGATGACCACGAAATCCGATTTCGGCTCGCTGATTTTCACGACGTAGACGGTCGTCTGAACCGTGCAGCCGCTCGCGGCCGTGATGGTCACTTCATAGGTCGAGAAGGAGCCGTTGAGCGAGCCGACGAAATCGACCGTGTTCCCGTTGATGACCGGCGGGAACCAGCCTGCCGAGCCGTTGATGAACACCGACGCGATGGGCTGGTCGATGGTGATTTGAATCGGCACGAGGCCGTCTTTGCAGGTGTAGATGAACTGCGGCGCGGCCACGATGACCGGCGGCACGTTGCCCTGAACTGTCACTGAGTCGAGGTCGGTGCAACCGTCGATTGAGCGAACGTGGATGCCATAGTTCCCCGCTTGCAGGTTGTTGAAGGTGTTGCCCGGCTGCCAGTTCTGGCCGTCGAGGCTGTACTCGAGGTTGCACTGGTTGTTCGACGAGGCGTAGACCGTGATGGTTCCGTTCGGATCGTCGCAATCGACCGAGGGCTGCACGGCAACGTCGTCGATGAACGGCGTGCAGAGGACGCTGACCGTCGCCGGGTCGGAGTCGGAACAGCCGAGACCGTCGTCGTAAGAGATGACATAAGTCGTCGTGATGGTCGGCGTGGCCACCGGGTTGTAGATGGTCGGGTCGTTCAAAGTCGCCGTGGGTGTCCAGCCAATCGGCGAAACCGGGGTGCCGCCGATGGCCGAGCCGTTGAGTTGGAAGCTGCCGCCGAGGCAGACCGAGCCGTCAGGCCCCGCGTTGAGCGTCGGGCAGGTGTAGAGGCAGACGACGGTGTTCGTGTCGCAATCGCCCCAGCCGAGGGTCAGGCAGGCCGAGAAGCCGTCGCCATATATGGGCCCTCCACTGACCGGCCGCGTCCCGTTCGGGATGGGGAAATAAACCTGATAGCTGCCGGGCAGCAGGCCGGTGAATGCGTACTGACCGTTGGCGTCGGTGACGGTCGAGTCGATGGGCGCGTTGCCGTTGCAGTTGTAGAGGTATACCGTCTGGTTGGGCAACGGCGTGTCGTTTTGGTCGATGTCGTCGTTCCCATCGTCGACGCAGACAATCGACCGGATGAGGATGCACGACACCGGGATGTTGTTGTGGCGCACCTCCGGCGAGCCGGGCGGCAGGTCAAACTGCATGTAGTACGGGTTCGCCGTGCACGAGTGGTCGATGAGGCTTCCGCCGAGCGAATCCTGCCCAAAGGTGACGAAGCCGTTGACCGTGCCGTCGTTGTCGACGCCAGGCACGCCGTCCATGCCCATCGGGTTGAACGAGCCGGGCTGCGGAACGCAGGTCGAAGAGAGCGGGTAGCCGTTGGGGTGGCTGTAAGTGAGGGTGTACGTCCCCGGGAAGCCGTTGGTGTAGAACTGGTAAATGCCGTCCGTCCCGTCAAGCCCGTTGACATAGTAGACCTCGCCGCCTGCCGGGGGCGTGATGGTGACGGTGCCGCCCTTTATGATCATCCCCGTCTTGTCGCAGTAGATGAAGCCGATGGGGTCGTAGTTCGGCAGGTCGATGAGGACGGCGTAGTCGTGGTCGTCCTCGTCGCCATCGGTGTTGTCGATTTCGTCAATCGGCCCAGCGACGATGTCGTTGTCCGGGTTGTTGTCAGGGTCGCTGTCGAGGTCGGTCTGCGGGTTGTTCTGGTCGTCCGTCGCCGAGGAGATTTCGGCGAAGTTGATGACCTGTGTACCCAGGGTTGGCTGGCTGACGATTTTAACCGTGATGTCCACGGAGGTCGATGCGCCCGGCGCGAGGGTTCCCGGCACGGTGATGTTGGCCTCCGTCGGCGAAACCGAGTTCCAGTCGACATCGGCCAACTCCTCGCTCGGGTTGAGGTAGTCCGTCACGACGATGTTAGCCGCAGCTATGGTGCCTTGGTTGATGACGTTGATGCGGAAGGTCGCCAAATCGCCCGGGTTAACGAAGACGTCCTGCCCAGGCGCCAAAACTTTCTGCAGGGCAAGGTCGAACGTCCCCGGTTTGATGATGGTAATGGTGGCCGGATCGTGGTCGTCCTCGTCGCC
>JBGAWE010000423.1:0-2113 GCA_044227705.1 Saprospiraceae bacterium | reverse complement strand
GCGTGTATCCGCACTCGGAGGCGGTGTTGACGACGAGGATTTTTTTTCCTTTAAACGAGGAGAAGTCGATGGCCTTCCCATCGAGGCCGTTGACCGAAAAGCGGTGGATGGAGTCCATTTTTGATTGGATTTTGTGGTAAAGGAAGCCAAAACGCCCCGTCAGGTGCCCAGTTTTAATTCAACAAAAAAAATCGGGCGGCAGGAAAGCCTGTCGCCCGACAGCCGATTGGCGGGTCCTTCGTCGCGTTCGTTTTCTTATTTCTGGGGCCCGCCGGCCGTCACCTTGCTAAAAGAGTAGATTATGCACCCGTCGGGGCATTCGCATCCCTCGGGGCGTTTGGTGCAGGGCCACGGGACGAGGTTCCCGCTCGGGTCGCGGATGACCTTGAAACTCGTCAAATCCTTACCGAGTGATTTGACGATGGTGCCCAAAGCCTTCTTGTCCAGCGGCGGAGCGTCCGGCTGCTTGGCCGGCACTCGGGCACTGACAGAGCTGTTCCCGACCGCTTCGACCAAAAACGTATCGCAGCCGCCGGAGCATTGGTCGCAGTTGTCCACAAAATCACCGATGTCCTTGCACCAGTGGCGCCGCTGCGGCGGGTTGTCGACCACCCACCTCGACAGCAGCATCGGCGACTTCGGCCCAGAGCCCATGCTGTACAGCTCAATCACATAGCCCGACCGCACCTGGATGGTGTACTCGGCCACCGGCAGCTTCTTGAGGTCGACCGTCATCTTGCCGCCTGCCGTCACGACCGACCAGGAGGCCGGGTCGACCGTCGCGCCCGAGGGGTCGAGCACGAAGACATCCACCTCCGGGCCGGGGGTCGAGCCGCTGAAAATCGGCTCTTCCGTGGGCACCGGTGGGGCCATCTTCGCTGCGGTGGCGGCCCCGCCGGTCGGGGGCGTGTTGGTGAGTGGGTTGCAGCAACCGGACGTGCTTGAGCGGCCGGTGTTCTTACCGCCCGTGTACGGCAGCAGGACGACGGGAGCGGAAGGCCCGCGCTGCTGGGCGGTGGCGGTGCCGCTGGGGCGGGGCATGGCGAGGGCCTCTTCAAAGGTCGGGAGTGGGCCGCAGTTGGAAGTCGCCGCGCCGGTCGAGGAGAAGCATGTGAAGCTGTTGTCGGCCTTTCGCACCATGATGTTGCCTTTGCTGATATGGGGGAAGAGAGTGCCTCTGTACGGCTCAAGCTCCTCGAACCAGTGGCACTGGTACGGCACTTTGCACCACCAGATGCCAGGTGCGCCGGACGAGCCGATGCCGGTGAGGAGGGAGTTGGAACCGCCCGACTTGTTGGCCAAGGTGAACTTGCTATATGCCGGCTGGGCCGGAGTGGCCAACCGAGCATACTGCGGGTTGCTCGCCGAGTTGGCAATGGCGTACTTGCTCATGCCCGCCACAGCCGTGGCCCGTTTGACGACGAAGACCGATTGGGGCAGTTCGCTGGGCTTGGGCACCGTGCTCGGGCAGTCCATCGGTTCGTAGACCTGGCCAGTGCAGCCATAAGAGCACCCGTTCTGGTCGATGATGACCATGCTCGGCGGAGCGTCCGCAACGATTTCGGAGGTCGGCATGGTGGTTTTGCCCGTCGGGAGCTTTTTCAGGTAAACGGCAATGACGGCCATGCCCTCGGGGTACAAAACCTCGATTCCGTTCGTGAGGGTGTACTCGATTTCGCCGCCAACCGCGTAAACAGGCTTGTCCGGCCCGCCGGGCACGTCGCCAAAGGCGGCCTTGGAAACAGAGGCGACGCGCCAAGGCGACAACAGGCCGGCATTGGCTCTTCCCCCGACGACAAGAAGAATGAGCAATGGGAACACGATGTTCTTCATGTTTTTGATAAAATTTGATGAAAAAATAATTTGGTTCGCAAACCGCAGGACACCCGGAGCGGGTTTTGCAAATGGATAAGCGAATGGGTGCCACGTTGCTTTATCGGCAGAGCCGCGCAACATTACCTCTTCTTGACAAGAAATTTACGAAAGGTGTTGAAAAGGGGGAACCTAGGTGGAAGGCGGGCCTTGAACCGCAACTTCGCGCTCCGTAAATAAAGAAAGAAGGCGTTCGGTACAACGCCTGACCGAATCAGTGCATGACGACAATCGCCACCAC
>JBGAWE010000074.1:0-19275 GCA_044227705.1 Saprospiraceae bacterium | reverse complement strand
AGTAATAAGGCGCAAACCAGGCGTAGTGCTTTCTCGAAACAATTGTCGAGAGGTCAGGCCCATCATAACGGGTCAAAGAGTTGCCCGAACTGGCGAGGACGATAGGGGCGGCGGCGAAATTGAAAAAGACAAGGCACGAGTCCGGCCCGGTCTTTGGCCTCCGATGCCAGGGATTTTCAGGAGGCATCGTGAAAAGCTCCTTGCAATAGAACTCCTGAAAGCGGCGAAGCCCGTCGGAGGATTCGGTTTTCGAGCGGATGTCGTAGCCCAGCCCGTCGGCTTTTTGGGTGAAACCGAACTCGAAGAACACGTCTCGGGGGTAGCCCAGCTTACGGTATTCGATAAAAAACTGCCCGAAATGAGCCAAAAACCCGCCAATCAAGACAACGGAAAGCGTTTTTCTCAACATCAAATAGGGGAGCAAAACCGCCCCGGTCAGCCAGACCGACGCCATTGAAATCGGGCGGAGGAGGCGGCCGTAGAAAACCTTCATCCCCGTCTCAAGCCCCACGAACCGCTGAAACAGGAAGGCTGCAAACAGTCCGATGGCCAGCCAATCGAGCGGTGCCAGCGGTCGGCGGCGAGCCAGATTGATGGCGAGTTTCATGAAATAGGCCAACGAAGAAGCAAGCAAAACCATGCCGGGCAACCCTTCCACATCGAGTAGATATTCCCCAAAAAAGAAGAAACTGCCGTCGTATGGCAAGCCCAAAAAGTGCAAAAATTCCTGCCCGCCGAACAGGCTGTTTTCTATAAAAGACCGGCCGGAAATTTGAGCCAAAATTTCATAGGAAATCAATAGCGAGATAAAGCCGAGAACGAATAGGGAAACAGGTTTTATGAGCTTGCCAACCTTTTCTCCATCCACAACATTTTTATGAATGAACAACATAGAAACAACCAACGCCAGTGGCCAATAGCCCGGATAAACTGAATAGGCGAAGGCTGTAAAAATGCCTGCCAAAATTGGGCGACTGTTGTTTTTAAACACCAACAGAAACACCCATAAAAAGAGGTAGAGTGCAACGTCATACGGCAATAGATGCCGCACATAAATCGTGCTGCCAGTCATCAAAGAAAAAGCGGCGGTCAGCCATGCGCTTCGAGTTGCTGAAAAGCCGACGACCTCTTTGCCGACCCGAAAGAACAGCCACGCCCCGACGAGCGAGACCGCCACGTTCCAGACCTGCGGGATGAGCAGCGAGTCGGGGCAGCGCGGGTCGAGGCCGGTGAGCTTGTAGACGATGCTCTGCGCGATGACCGGCGGCAACTGGGCGATGGCCAGCCCCGGCCGCCCTGCCGTGTCGAACATCGGCGAGAGGGCGCCCGAGAGGTCGCCGTGCGAAGCGGCTAGGAGCATCTGCGCCGTGTACCAATAGCGGAACTCGTCGCCGAGCGAGCAGGCACCGGAGCCGAGGAGCGACAGCCGGGCCACGCCTATGAGGGCCAAAAAGAGGCCGAGCAGGATGGCGGCAGGCCGTTCCTCCGTCGTTATCGAGTTGAAAAAGAGGCGCACGGGCGACGGGTTTGAGGCGGCAAGCTGCCCATTTTTGGCCAAAATTCGACTGAAAAGCATGAAAAAAGCCCTTTTCGCCCTCTCACTCTCCCTTTTCCTTGTCTCAAAAATCTCGGCGCAGACGACGCCCGGCCTCTCCAATTTCGCCAAAGGCGTTTGGCTCGAAATGACCGAGTCCGCGCTCGCAGCTGCCCGCCCGGCCGCCATCAAAGAGGACTCGCTCAACAGCGGCCCCGGCGAAATCTGGTACTCCGAGGAAGGACACGACGGCAACGTGAGCTTCCTCTCCTTCCATGTCGAAAAGGGCGGGCAGCACCGGCTCGTCGGCGCGACGGTCTACTTCTGGGAGGCGTCGGCGGCGCAGGTGGCGCAGCTTTTTTTCGGCCCCTCGAAAGCGGCGGACGGGAAATCTTGGGAGGTGAAAAACTCGACGGGCAAGCCGGTGCGCGTGGCCGTCGGGGAGGGGCGGGAGTTGATTTTTGAACTGAAAAAATGACGGGCTTCGCTCGAGTGGAGTCGCAAAACATTGCGCCTCTTCGTCAAAAGGCGGCCCGCAGCCGGTTGCGAAAATCCAGCACCCCCCAAATTTGCTCCATCGCCAGCGGCGAGATGGGCGAATAGCGCGGCGGCGTGTGCCATGTCTCGCGCAGCTCGCCGACGGCGCGAGGCTCCGCTCGCCAGATTGTTTTCTGAAAAAAATCGTGGAGGTAGAAGGCGTTCCAGGCCAGCTCGCTCTGGTGCCCGAGCCAAAAATGGACGTGCCGAAACAGCGCGACCGTGAACCGCTCCGACCAGAAATGCCCCGTGCAGACGAGCGCGACGAGGAGCGGCGAGTTGTTTTCCAGCAAAAAATGCCTGTCGGAAAAGGCCTGGCCGATTTTCCGGTCGAAGACCTCGGGCGGCAGTTCGGCCAAGACCTCAGCCCAAACGGGGCTGTTCCAAGCTGGTCGGCCCGGCTCCTTCGCCCAAAAATCGAGGAGGGCGGCCAACCAGTTTTGGGATGAAAAACTCCGCGCGGCCTCCATCACCGGCAACACGATGCCCGCCTCGTCGAACAGGCGGACGAGCTTTTCAGGGCCTTCGGCAAAATGAACTTCCCAGTTTTCAGGTCGGACGGCCGCGAGGATTTCCATCAAAACCGCGTGGTCGAGCGCGGCGATTTTAGGCGCGGCCGAGCTTTCCAAGACTTGCAGGATGGCGGCGTTCGGGCTGTCTCGATTTAAGAACGCCTCGATTTTCCCGGTTTTCTTTTCAAAAACAACGGAATCGGCGGCCAGCCTAAAAAGCTGCGCGGCGAATCGGCCGCCCTCGACACGGCCTGCCAACCGAATGGCCTGCCGCCGCACCTCCTTCCTTTTGTCCGAAATGGCGGCTTCGAGGAACGGCTCGTCAGCCGCCGAGAGGCCCGTTTCGAGCGCGGCGACGAACTGGGCGCGATGCTCCCACGGCTCTTCGCCCCATGTTTTTTGGAGGAGGGCGCGGGCTTCGTCTGGGTTTTCAGAGCGGAGTTTTTTCAGGAAGAGGAGGCGTTCGGGGAGTTTGCCCTCCCAAAAATCGGCCGTTGTCGGCTCGTTTTGAAAAAGGAGGTTTTTCCAGTCGGGATGCTGCGCGGCGAGCCACCGGCCCCGCTCGCCGAGGGCCGGATGGAGCGAGGGCCAGTCGAGCTTCTTTTCAAAAAAGAGGAAAATGATGGTCGGCAAGCAGGCGGGCGGCAGGGCCTTTTTGTGCAAAACAGCCAGCCGCAAGAACTCGGGCAGCGCGGGCATGTGGCTGCCGCCGAGGATTTGGCGCAGCATCCGGGCGGCTGCGGGCGGGCATGGGGCAAGGCTTTCTTCCTCCAAAACCAGCGGCTCGAGGGCCTCTTTTTTCAAAAATAGATGCCCGGCGCGTCGGGCTCGGGCCTCGGCGGCGGCAAGAGAGAGGAGGTTCTTCGCCGGGCTGGCGGTTTCGGGCAGGTCGAGGCCAGCCGCCGAAGTCTTGGCGGGCGACCGGGAGGTGCCGATGATGGCCCGTCGGAGGATGTCGTCGCGGAGCTGCACGGGGGCGAAGATGGGGAGGAGGCTGATAACCCTTTGACCGTCGCGCCTTTTCATCGCCAGCCGGGCGCGAGCCTCTGCCGAGTGTCAAAAAACCGGGCGCGTGCCTCTTTCTTGCAGCCGAAAGGGCGTGCCGGTTAAAGTTGGTTAAACCAAAAGCGGGCGGGGCGGCGTTCCTACTTTCGCCCATCGCAATGCATCACAACACCATCCAAAATTTTCAAGAAATGAAGTTGAAACACTTCCTGGTCCTCTTCGGACTCGGCTTCGCCATCGCCCTAGCCGCGCAGGTCATGAGCCACTCGCTGGCCAACAGCCAGGCGGACGAGGCGGCCATCCTCAAGGGCCTTTTTGCGAAGCTCAACCGCTTCCACTACCAGCCTCGGACGCTCGACGACAAGTTCTCGGAGCAGGTCTACGACCTCTACCTCGACGACGTCGACGCGAGCCGCCGCTTTTTCACGGAGGAGGACATCGACAAGCTCGCCCCTTTCAAAAAGGACATCGACGACGAGTGCAACGCCTCGACGTTCCAGTTTTTCAGCACCTCCTATGATTTGATGAACGCGGCCCTGCCGAAGACGCAGGGCTACTACCGCGAGCTGCTCGCGCAACCGATGGACTTCTCCAAAAACGAGACCATCGAGCTGAAGGGCGAGAAGCGCGACTGGTGCAAAAACGACACGGAACTCCGCGCCTACTGGGCGCAGCTGATGAAATACGAAGTGCTGACCCGCCTCCAGCAGAAGCGCGACGAGCAGGCGAAGGCCGATTTCAAGGGCGAGAAAAAGAGCGACGCCGACCTCGAAAAAGAGGTCAGGAAGAACGTCCTCGACATCTACGACAAGTGGTACAAGCGCATGATGAAGATGGAGCGCGCCGACCGCTACGAGATCTACCTCAACGCCATCACCGGCGTGTACGACCCGCACACGGGGTATTTCGCGCCGAAGGAGAAGCAGAACTTTGACATCCAGATGTCCGGCAAGCTCGAGGGCATCGGGGCGCGGCTGCAGAGCGACGGCGAGAAGACGACCGTGACGGAAATCGTGCCGGGCAGCCCGTCGTGGAAGCAGGGCGAGCTGGAGGCGAAGGACATCATTTTGAAAGTCGGGCAGGGCGACGAGGAGCCGGTCGACGTGCAGGGCATGGACATCGACGACGTCGTCTCCAAAATCCGGGGCAAGAAGGGCACGGAAGTGCGCATGACCTTCCAAAAACCGGACGGCACGGTGAAGACCATCTCGCTCATCCGCGACGTGGTCATCATGGAGGAGGGCTTCGCCAAGAGCCTCATCCTTTTCGACGAGAACAAGGTGGACAAGATCGGCTACATCAAGCTGCCGAAGTTCTACGCCGACTTCACGCCGCAGGGGGCGACCTCGTGCGCGGCGGACGTGGCGAAGGAGATTGAAAAACTGAAGGCCGAAAACGTCAAGGGCATCATCCTCGACCTGCGCAACAACGGCGGCGGCTCGCTGCGCGACGTGGTGCAGATGGGCGGGCTGTTCGTCGAGCAGGGGCCGATTGTGCAGGTGAAAAGCCGCAACGGCCGGCCGGACGTGATGGAGGACGTTGACCCGCGCGTCCAGTGGGGCGGGCCGCTCATCATCATGCAGAACGGCTTCTCGGCCTCCGCCTCCGAAATCCTCACGGCGGCGATGCAGGACTACGACCGGGCCATCATCGTCGGGTCGAAAAGCTCCTACGGGAAGGGGACGGTGCAGCGCTTCTACCCCATCGACGAGACGCAGCGCGACAACTACGGGGAGGTGAAAATCACGATGCAGAAGTTCTTCCGCATCGACGGCGGCTCGACGCAGCTTCGCGGCGTGACGCCCGACATCGTCCTGCCGGACTCCTACAACGACATCGAAACCGGCGAGCGCGACGAGAAATCGGCCCTCGAATGGACGGAGATCGAGCCGTCGAAGTTCACGCAGAACGTCTACCACCCCACCAACATCGACAAGATTCGCGCCGCCAGTGCCGACCGCGTGAAGAAGAACGAGACCTTCAAGCTCATCACCGAGAATGCCGCTCGGATGAAAAAGCGCGAGGACCAGACGAAGCTCCCGCTCAACGAGGCCGAGTTTGCCGCCTACAACAAGAAGCTGAAAGAGGAGGGCGAGAAGTTCGACAACATGTACAAGCCCATCGAGGCCTTCCAGTTCGACAACCTCGCGGCCGACATGGAGCACATCAAGGCCGACACCGGCCGCGTCGCCCGCAACGACGACTGGCTCAAGAACGTGAAAAAGGACGTGCAGCTCTTCGAGACGGTCAACATCATGCGCGACCTCATCCGGCTCGACGGCGTGGCGCAGACTTCCGACAGGAAGTGACGGACGGCCCAGATTTTTACTCAAACCCCGGCAGGCCAAGCAGCTTGCCGGGGTTTTTTTTGACAGAAATAAGTCCTGTTTTGTCAAAAATCATGCGCCGAGGGAGCGGAGCGTTTGCTCAACTTTGCACCGCATGAGCAAGACCTTCCGGCAAACATTGGCCCTCGCACTGGCGGCGAGCGTGATGCTGCAAAGCATCTCGACGGCCGTCGTCGCGGTCTACTGGCAGGTCAACCAGGACTGGATTGCCAAGCACCTCTGCGAGAAGCGGCTCGAAAAAGGCTCGTGCTGCGCCGGTTCCTGTCAGTTGAAAAAATGGGTGGGCACGGTCGAGAAATCGCCCGAACAGGAAAGCTCGAAGCTGCCGAGCCTGCCGGTCAGCCTGAAAGAAGAAGGCCCGCTCATCGGCCCGGAGGCACCGCTAACCTGCCCTTTTTTTGTCGAACTGAAAGAGGCCCGCACCGCCGTCCTGGGGATGGACGAGCGGCTGCCCATCGAGCCTTTTTTGGAGGAAATCGGGAAGCCTCCCGAGCCGGCAGCTTGATTTGATTCGAGCGCAACGCGCTTATATTCAGGCATTTACCCAAATTTTATGAAAAAGATGTTCCTCACGGCCGTCGGGCTGTGCGGGGCTGCGTGGCTTTATGGACAGAGCTGCTGCGACCTCGCACGCCCCGACGCCCACGCGCCCATCACCGTCATGGGCGACCACTTACACCCGAAGGGCGAAGCCATGTTCGGCTACCACTTCCACTTCATGAACATGAACCACCCACACGACCCGGCTGGCGGCCACATCCACACGGGCGGCGGCATGAACATGGGCATGCACATGGCAGAGATGATGTACGGCCTCACCGACAACGTCACCGGCATGGCCATGCTCTCCTTTCTCAACAACTCGATGACCGGCGTGCAGTCGAGCGGCACGAGCCGCTCGCGCAGCATCGGCGACACGCAGCTCGGCGCGCTTTTCCGGCTGTTCAAGGGCTGCGGTCTGGCGGCGCACGCCCAGCTCGTGGCGAGCATCCCGACCGGCAGCATCGACCAGCGGCAGCAGACCAGCCAGGGCAACCTCCTGATGCCCTACATGATGCAGTTCGGAAGCGGCACGCTCGACTGGATGCCGGGGCTGACCGTGCTCTGGCAGCGGCCGCGCTACTCGGGCGGCCTTCAAAGCATCGAGACCATCCGATTCGGGAAGAACGCTCGCGGCTACCGGCTCGGCAACCATTTCGGGGCGAAGGCATGGGCCGCGCGTCGGCTCGGGCGGCTGGTCAGCTTCTCGCTCGCCTCCGAAATCCACTATCAGACGGCGACCGTCGGCCGCGACCCGGAAATATCCAACGCGCTGCTCATCCCGAAGGGGATGCATGTCAGCTGCTCGGCGGGCATCAACTTCCGCATAGCCGGCGGCTTCCTCAAAGGCCACCGGCTCGGCGTGGAGGCGGCCAGACCCGTCTACTACTCCTCCGACCTCAACCGGCAGCGGACCAACTGGGAGTTCTCAGGCGGCTGGCAAAAGGCGCAGAAGTTCCGCTGAACCGAACTCAACTCATTGACTTTCAATCTTTTAAACACAGTTTTTCAACAATGAAAAAAGCACTTTTCATCGCGCTCGCCGCGACCGGCCTTTTGGCCACCTTCTCCTGCAAAAAGGACAAACAAGAATGGGCCAGCGGGGACAAAGGCCCCATGACCATCCACTTCGACAACCGCTGGGGCGACCACGACCTCGCCTTCGCCCAAGAGGAGACCACGCCCAACGGCGAGAAGGTGACCCTCTCGAAGCTCAAATACTACGTCTCGAACTTCGTCCTTATAAACGAGGACGGCACGAAGTACACCGTCCCGCAGGACAACTGCTATTTCCTCTTGGACGAGAGCGTGGCCGACGGCGACGAGATTGAGCTCTCGGACGTCCCGGCCGGCAACTACACGGGCTTCACCTTCACGCTCGGCGTCGACAGCCTCCGCAACACGAAGGACATCAGCCAGCGCACCGGCGCCCTCGACGTCGCCGGAGACGCCGCCGACATGTACTGGACGTGGAACAGCGGCTACATCTTCTACAAGATAGAGGGGACGTCGCCCGCCTCGACCAACATGGACAACCTCTTCTGGTACCACATGGGCGGCTTTGGCGGCTACTCCTCTCCGACGTTCAACAACCTCAAAAACATCACCCTCACCGCCGACGAGAGCGACGAGGAGCACCAGCCGGCCGAGGTCCGCAAGGACCGCAACCCCGAGTGGCACCTCTACGTCGACGCCTCGAAGCTGTTCTCTGGCGCGACGACGCTCAAAATCAGCGAGCACCCGTCGGTGATGTTTGACCCGTTCAGCGTCAACATCTGCAACAACTTCCCGGGGATGTTCTCGGTAAACCACGTCCACAACGACTGATTTCCCGGCCTTTTTGACAAGAAGATGCCCGCCGAGGCTCGACGGCTGGGCGGGCATTTTTCTTTTTTCAGAAATTGGGGCAACAGAAACCGGCCCGTGAGCCGGGCTTTCGTTGCCCATAAAATCCAGCGCATGAAACTTCATCGACATTCCGCCCTCTGGTCGGCCCTCCTTTTTTCGGCCAGCCTTTTCGGCCAGACCATCGAGTGGTCGAACAAGGGCAACGCCCAAATCCTCGACACCTATGGCGCGGGCTTTTCCGCCGACGGCAAAAAGGTGCTCACCGGCAGCAGCTGCAGCCCGTCGGCCATCCGGATGTTTGACGCGGCGACCGGCAACCTCGACTGGGACCTGACCCTCGGCTCGGCCTTCGAGTGCATTCAAGGGGTCAAGTTCAGCTCGAACGGGAGCTTTTTCGCAGCTGTCGAGGAACAGGGCAACCTGCTCGTCTTTGACAACACGGGCAGCGTCCCGGTCATCAAGGACACCATCGACACGGGCACTTCCGGGGCCTTTTCGGCCGACATCTCGCCGGCCAATGACAAGGTCGCCGTCGGCTGCACGAGCGGCAAGCTGAAAATCTACAACCTCTCCGACGGCAGCCTCGCCCTCAGCCTGACGGCGCATTCCGGCTATGTCCGCTCGGTCTCGTTTGCGCCGAACGGCAACTTTTTCGCCACCGGCGGGAGCGACAAAAAGATGAAGATTTGGAGCGCGACGGGCACCCTCCTCTTCACCTGCACCGGCCACACGGGCGAGGTCGCCTCGGTCAAGGTCACGAACGACAACGCCTTCGTCGTCACCGGCGGCTGGGACGGCAAGGTGAAAATCTGGGACGCCGCCACCGGCGCGCTGGTCAAGACCATCAACGCCGCCACGAAAGAGGTCAACCAGGTGGACGTCTCGCCCAACAACTCGATGCTCGTGGCGGCCACCTCCGACAAGACCGCCAAAATCTGGGGCATGGCCACCGGCGACCTTCTCGCCACATTCGGAAAGGTGGACAGCGGTGTTGTCTGGACGGCCGCGTGGTCGCCGCTGGGCGACCGCATCGTGACCGGAACGGCGAAGGGCGACGTCATCCTCTGGAACGTGGCCACCGTCAGCGGCACCGAGGAAGGCCCGAGGCCGGAGCTTTCGCTGGAGATTTCCCCGAACCCGGCGACGGATTGGCTCCAAATTTCCCGGCCGGAAGGGGCCGAGTTCCGCTCATTGGAAATCAGGGACGTGGCCGGGAAAACCGTGCTCCGGCCGGCCGCAGCCGCAATGAAGCTCGACGTTTCGGGGCTGGCGAACGGCCATTATTTCCTCCACGCCGTCGACAAGACCGGCCAAACCGCCTCGAAGGCCTTTGTGAAGGTGGGCCATTGAGGTTATTTTTGACAATTTGGCGGCGGCGGGCCTTTGTCCGTCGCCGCCATCATCAAGGCGCCGAGCGCCGAAAAAATTGGACGACATGAAACAGTTCCGCTTGCTCATCGCCGCGCTGCTCTGGCCCGCCGCCTGGGCCGCCGCTCAAAACCCCGACCACGACTTCGAGGAGATGGTCTGCAAGGAGGCCGCCGCGCACGCCGAGGTGGTGACCGCCCGGGGCGGCCCCATGACGTTTGAGGACCCCTCTTTCGACCTGAAATACTACCGCTTCGAGTGGGCCGTCGACCCGGCGGTCTATCAAATCGGCGGCAAGGCGACGGCCTATTTCACTGCAAAAAAGAACGGGCTGGCCACGCTCGAGTTCAACCTCTCGACCCAGCTCACGGTCGACGCCATCAAGTTTCAGGGAAGCAACATCGCCTTTTCGCAGAACGGCACCTACGGCCTGACGGTCTCGCTGCCCGCGCCGCTTGCGCTGGGCGCGACCGATTCGGTGTCCATCACCTACCACGGGGTGCCGCCGTCGGGCGGGTTCGGGTCGTTCATCCAAAGCTCGCACGCCGGGGTGCCCATCATCTGGACGCTCTCCGAGCCTTTCGGGGCGCAGGACTGGTGGCCGTGCAAGAACGGCCTGACCGACAAGGTGGACTCGCTCGACGTCTTCGTCACCACGCCCGAGCAGTACCGCGCGGCCAGCAACGGCTTGCTCGTGGGCGAGACGGCGACCGGCAGCGGCTCGAAAACCTACCACTGGAAGCACCGATACCCCATCGCGCCATACCTCGTGGCCATCGCGGTGACGAACTACGAGCAGTACACCGACATCGTGCCGCTCTCCAACGGTGTGCAGATGCCGATGCTCAACTACGTCTACCCCGAGAACCTCGCCGACGCAAAGGCCGGGACGGCCGATATGGTGCAGGTGGTGCAGTTCTACGACTCACTTTTTGTCAACTATCCCTTTTTCAAAGAGAAGTACGGCCACGCGCAGTTCGGCTGGGGCGGCGGCATGGAGCACCAGACGATGAGCTTCGTCATCAACTACGGCTGGGGCCTGCTCGCCCACGAGATGGCCCACCAGTGGTTCGGCGACATGATAACCTGCGCGAGCTGGGAGGACATCTGGCTCAACGAGGGCTTTGCGACCTTCCTCGAGGGCCTCACCCGCGAGCGGTTCCCGTTCGGCATGGACTGGTACAACTGGCGCAAGCTGAAAATCGACAACGTCACCTCGCAGCCCAACGGCTCCGTGCGGGTGGACGACACGACGAGCGTCAACCGAATCTTCAGCGGCCGCCTCTCCTACAACAAGGGCGCGTACCTCCTCCACATGCTCCGCTGGAAGCTCGGCGACAAGGCTTTTTTCAACGGGATACGCGCCTACGCGAACACGGCGAAGTTCAAGTTCGCCAAAACGCCCGCCCTCGTCGCCCAGTTGGAGGCTGCGAGCGGGCAAGACCTGACCGAGTTTTTCAAAGACTGGTACTACGGGCAGGGCTGGCCGTCCTACCAGTTGCAGTGGGCGCAGGACGCGGGCAAGAAGCTCACCGTCACGCTCGGGCAGACGCAGTCGGACCCCTCCGTCTCCTTTTTCGAGATGCCGGTCCCGGTGCGCTTCTCGGGCCAGGGTCAGGACACGGTTTTGCGACTGGAGAACACTTTTTCGGGCCAGACCTTCATGGCGCAGCTCCCGTTCGCGGTCGACGCCGTCGAGTTCGACCCGGACTTGTGGCTGCTCTCGGCCAACAACTCCATTCAACAGGTCTCGGCAACCGGCTCGGCGGCGGCGTTCCCCGGCAGCCTGGACGCGCTGCCGAACCCGGCGCACGGCCAATTTTCGGCCGTTTTGCAACTGCCAGCGGCCGAGGTCGTGCGGTTTTCGCTCGTAAATGCCCTCGGCGTCGCGGTGCGCGAGAGCAGCGAGGTGGTGCCGGCCGGCCGTTTTGAAAGAAGCTTCGACGTCGGAAATTTGCCCGCAGGGGCCTATTTTCTCACGGCAAAAGGCGCCTCGGGCTGGCTGGCCCGTCGGCCGGTGGCCTTGTTTTGAGGCATCGAACCAGTCAAACCCAGCAGCCCGCCGAGGCCGCGCATCCGATTTTCAGCATGAAAAATAAATCTAAATGGCTCGCCGTCGCCCTGCCGCTTTTGCTCACGGCGGCCTGCAAAAAGAGCGACCCGCCAAAGCCCGCCGCCCTCCAGTTCGAGCAGCCCGCCGGGTGGCCCGCGCCGGTCTACGACTTCTCGCAGAACGAGGTGTCGGAGGCCAAGTTCGAGCTGGGCCGCAAGCTCTTCTACGACGCGCAGCTCTCGCGCAACGGCACCATCGCCTGCGGCAACTGCCACCAGCAGTTCGTGGCCTTCGCCCACGCGGGCCACGCGGTGAGCCACGGCATCGACGACCAAAACGGCACCCGCAACTCGCCCACGCTGTTCAACCTCGCCTGGTCGCCCGACTTCTTCTGGGACGGTGGCGTTCACGACCTCAACCTGCAGCCCGTACAGCCCATCACCAACCCCGTCGAGATGGACGAAAAGGTGGCCAACGTGCTCGAAAAGCTGCGAAAAAGCGCGGTTTACCCCCCGCTTTTTGAAAAAGCCTGGGGCGACACGGCGGTGACGACCGAGCGTTTCCTCAAGTCGCTGGGCCAGTTCATGGCCCTGATGGTCTCGGCCAACAGCCGCTACGACCAGTTCGTCGGCGGAAAAACGGACGCGCTGACGGCCGAAGAGCAGGCGGGGCTGACCGCCTTCCGCCAAAAATGTGCGGCCTGCCACGCAGAGCCGCTGTTCACCGACCACAGCTTCCGCAACAACGGTCTGCACCAGGCCATCAACGACAAGGGCCGCTACCTCGTCACCTTGCAGGCGGGCGACGAGTACAAGTTCAAGGTGCCGAGCCTGCGCAACACGGGAAAGAGCAGCCCCTTCATGCACAACGGCTCGAAAGCCTCGCTCGACCTCGTCATCGAGCACTACCGCAGCGGCATCGCCGACAGCCCGACGCTCGACCCGCTCCTCAAACCCGGCGGCCTGCCGGGAATCCAGATTTCGGACACGGAGAAAGCACAGCTCATCGCCTTCCTCAACGCGCTGACGGACGAGGACTTTTTGCGCGACAAGCGTTTCTCGGAGCAGTGAAACGAAAAGGCCCAGCGCTGAAACCAGCGCGGCCTCATTCACTGCCTAAACCTTCGCCCGTCGGCGACTTCGCTCGTCGAGGATGTCGGCGCGGAGGTTGTCCCAGTGGCCGCGCGAGTTGAAGTTCTTTTTCAGGAAGAAAGCCGCCCCGAGGAAGGCGGCGACCATGAAAGGCGAGGCGAAAAAAGCGACCCTCGCCGCCGTCGGCCAACCGGCGCAGAGCAGCACCGTTGCCAGCAAAAACCAGCCCGCCGCCGCCGCGCCAATCCAGACGACCCTTTTTTGATAAAAGTCGAAAGCAGCCAGCTTCTCCTCGATGCGCAGGTCGAGCGAGAGGAGGTCGGCCGTCGAGAAGTGCGCCGGGCCAAGCTCGTCGAGGAGGGCGAGGTCGTCGTTGGCGCGGGCCTCGAACTCGGCCAGCTGCTTGTCGAGGTTGTCTTTTTTCATGTCCTTAATAACGGGTGGAATTTCCGGCGGGTTGGCTGGGCCTGTGTTTTTTTGCCGCAACCAATCTTTTTTCAATTGCTCTCCGCCGTCGTCATCACCCTCAACGAGGAGGCCAACATCGGCCGCTGTCTCGCCTCGCTCGCCCCGGTCGCCGATGAACTGCTCGTCGTCGACAGCGGCTCGACCGACCGGACGGTGGAGATCGCCGAGCGGATGGGCGCGAAGGTTCTCTTTCGAAAGTTCGACAGCTTCATGGGACAAAAAAACTTCGCCGTCGAGCAGGCCGCCCACCCCTTCGTCCTGTCCATCGACGCCGACGAGTGCCTCGACGAAGACCTTCAAAATTCAATCTTGAAGGTGAAAGTAAAGGGGGCCGCGCCCGGCTACCGCATGAAAATGCTCACCCTCTACTGCGGCCGCTGGATTCGCCACAGCGGCTGGTATCCCGACCCGAAGCTGCGCCTCTTCGACCGCCGCCTCGGCCGCTGGGCGGGGAAGAACCCGCACGAGAAGTTCGAGTTTTTTGAAAAAACAGCGCCGCCGCTCCTCGACGGACACCTCCTCCATTTCAGCTACAAGACCGCCGCCGAGCACCGCCGCAAGGCCGATTTCTATTCGACCCTTGCCGCCCGGTTTTTGGCGGAGCAAAAAGGGCGAATCTGGTGGGTGAAAATGGCGGTCAACCCGGTGGCCAAGTGGCTGAAGGTTTACGTCGTCAACCTCGGCTTCCTCGACGGCCGCGCCGGTTGGCAGATTGCCCGGCTGGCCGCGCTGGAGACTTTTTGGAAATACCGGAAGGCCGTCCAAATCCGCCGCAACTCGTTGACGGTCAATTAGTTGGCGGCTTGATGGGCTGCGCCCGCCCGCCCGACTGCACCTCGCTCACCAGCGCCAGCAGCGTCGGGTCGTTGGGCTGAATGGCCAGCCCGAGGCTCAACCAATAGGTGGCCAGTTGCGGGTTGCGGAACTTCTTGTAGCCGACGTCGTAGCCCGCCTTTTTGCAAAAATCGACGAGCTGCGCGTCGTGCTCGGGGCCGCCGCGGTGCTTCAGGTAGTTGACGTAGTCGGAGATGAACTTGTCCTGCGGCCGCTTCTCGGTCACGTCCAAAAAGTCCTTCAGCAGGCGCGGCAGGTCGTGGTCGATGTCGTACCGCTCGGCCACCACGCCGGGCAGCATCTGCAAGGCCGAGCTGTAATAAGGGTAGATTTCCAAAGCCCGGCGGAGGTGCCGTTCCATCACATAGACGGTGTCCTTGAGCTGCGTCTTGTCCGGCGCGACGCGGTAGAGGTCAGTGAAAAGGGCGACGGCATAAAAGCAGTTGGCCCGTGCGGACTCGGGCGAGGTCTTCATGGCAGAACCGTTCAAAGTAAGGGCCGTCGCCCAATCCGGCACGCGGGTGACGGTGCGCCACGTGTACAGCCCGCAGAGCAAGAGCAGAACCGGCAGGCCGACGAGCTTGGCCGTGTTTTCATTGAAAAAGGAGGCGTTTTTCAGCAATCCCGGCAGTTTTTCAATCAAAAACCACGCGACGAGCAGGCAGAAGGCGACGGACGACGTGTAGACAAACCGCTCGTTCATAAAAGCCCCGATGCTGAACGGGATGTTCGACACGATGAACATCGTCCCCAAAAAGAAGAGGATGCAATAGCTGATGAGCGAGCGCTTGCCCCAGTTTTTGAAAGCGTACCAAATCAGCCCGGCGTAAATCAGCAGCGAGCCGAGCGCGCGCCAATCGGCCCAGCCGACCTTCGGGACGTGGTAGGGGTAGTAGTCGTGCGTCAGGGGGTGCGGCACGAAGAGGAGCTTGATGTACCAGCCGAGGGTGAGGAAGACGGTGGCCAGCCGCTCGCCGCCCTTCATGTCGGCGAAGGGGTTGTTCATCAGGTCGGTGATCTTCTTGCCGCTCGACAGGAAGTAGCCGATGATCTCCGTCCGGCAGACGAGGAAGAAGACCGCCCCGGCAGCCAGAATCGCCGTCGCCATGAAAAGCTGGCGCGCCGTCGCCCGCGTGAAAAACCAGCCGGTCAGCGGCACGACGCCCGCGAAGGCGATGGCGTTCTCTTTTGAAAAAACGCCGCCGAGGAAGGCGACGAGCGACGCGACGAGCCAGCCGATCTTGTCAGAACCAAAATACCGAAGCCCGAACCACAGGCTGCCAAGCCCGCCGAGCAGGGCCAGCACCTCGTCGCGGCCTTTTATGTTGGCCACGCACTCGGTGTGCAGCGGGTGCATCACGAACAGGAAGGCGGCCCAGAACGGGACGGACAGCCACCATTTCTGCCCCTCCCTCAATGGAAAGAGCGCGAGAAAGATGCCGAAAAGCAAGGCCCCCGTCAGCCCATAGAGCACCGCGTTGACGACATGGCTGACATGCGGGTTGAGTATCTGCTCGATGGTGTAGGTCGGGTACATCTTCCGCAAAACCCCGACCTCGATGGCAAAACTGGCGATGCTCAACGGCCGGTAGCGGCCCCCTTCGAGCAGGTTCTGCTGCTTGCCGAAGTAGCCCATCATGCTCTCGGTCGTCATGATGGAGTCGATGGCGCCGAAGCCCTGTTTGGTGTAACGGTTCTCGTCGATGACGAGCGAATCGTCGAGGACGTAGCCCATCGGGTAGGCCTGCCGGTAGAGCGCGAGCGCCGTGCCGATGATGAGCAGCACCGGGAGCCAGTGTTTTTTCCAAAAAGCGGTGTCGAAAAAGGGGCCGCCGGGGCGCGGCGAGGAGGGCTTTTCTTTCTTCTCGACGACGGGCCGGGCGGCCGGGCGGGCGGGCGGGTTGTTCTTTTTTGCCATGATGCGAAGCGGATTTCGGGGCCAAAGTAAAACACAGTCCTTTGCCCCATGAACATGACCGCCGCACAGCTCGCCGCCCTCCTCGGCGGCACCGTCGAGGGCGACCCGACCACCTCGGCCGACCGACCGGCCAAAATCGAGGAGGCCATGCCCGGCACCGTCGCCTTCCTCGCCAACCCGAAGTACGAACAGTTCGCCTATTCGACGCGGGCCTCCATTCTTCTCGTCGACCAATATTTCAAACCCGAAAAACCCGTCGAGGCGACGATGGTCAGGGTCGAGAACGTGCGCGAGGCCGTGGCCTTTTTGCTCCAAAATTTTGCGGAAAAAGAGGCCGCGTCGGGCCGTGTCTCGAGCCTCGCCTTCGTGCACCCGTCGGCCAAAATAGGGGAGGGCGCGTCGGTCGGCGAGTTCAGCGTCGTCGAGGAAGGCGCGGAGATTGGAGCGGGCGCGGTGCTGATGGCGCAGGTTTTCATTGGGAAAAACGCCAAAATCGGCTCGAATTCCGTCCTTTTTCCCGGTGCCCGGGTTCTTTCAGGCTGTGTAACCGGGGCGAATTGCATCCTCCACCCCGGCGCGGTCGTCGGCTCCGACGGCTTCGGTTTTGCCCCGCAGCCGGACGGCTCCTGGAAAAAAATCCCGCACGTCGGCAACGTCGTCGTCGAGGACGACGTGGAAATCGGGGCCAACTCGACCATCGACCGGGCGGTGATGGGCAGCACCCGCGTCGGCCGGGGGACGAAGATTGACAACCTCGTCCACCTCGCCCACAACGTCGAGATTGGGGAGAACACCGTCATCGCCGCGCAGGCCGGCGTCGCGGGCAGCGCGAAGGTTGGCGCGGGGGTTCAGATGGGCGGGCAGGTCGGCGTGGTCGGCCACATCGCCATCGCCGACGGGGTGAAAATCCAGGCGCAGAGCGGCATCGCCGGGGCGATAAAGGAGCCGAACTCGGCCGTTTTCGGCTCGCCCGCCATCGGCTATTCCGACTATTTGAGGTCGTATGCCGTCTTCAAAAAGCTGCCCGAGATGGCCCGCAAACTGGCCGAACTGGAGCGGCGGCTGGCCGAGCTTTCCCCAAAACCCTGAAAACAAAACAGGCCGCCGCGCTCCCGCACGACGGCCCTATTTCGTCTTGGTAAAAGCTTTTTGTTCGCGGAGGAAACCAGCAATACCGTTATGAACCGAAGGGATTAGCTCGACCCCCGGGGCCGGATTATAATTTGAAGGCGGGGAGCGAAGCCCGATGGCACGAAGGTAGAAATCGGATGGTTTTTAGGCTCTTACAAAATTGAAAAAAGAGAATGTTTTTCCGGCCTGCCGTCAATTGGCTGGATGCCCGCCGTCTTTTCCCCTGAAAACGGTGCCTCGTGCTGGACGGCCCCGTGGTCGTCTAACCAGTCGAAGCGGTTGGCCTCGGGCCGAGGATGCGCAGCGTCTGCCCGTCGCCGGGCGGGTGAAGCTCGAAGCCCCACGCGCTGCCGCCAGCTGTGTTTTTAACCAAAAGACGGACTTTGCCTCGGTGTAAAAAAGCGAGTCGCCACGCTCGAAAAAGCGGTTGGGAAAGAGCGGCCCCGCGCTCGAGTTTTCAAAAACAAAGCCCCGGCTGACGAGGGTCGAGTCGTTTTCCCAACTCCAAGTTGTCGAAAAATTGCGGCCCTCGGCCTCGCCTTTCCAGTTGCCCTCCAGCCAGCCCAACTCATTGTGAATCAACGGTTTGGGATGGGTTTTCGGCCGATGGTTTTTGGAGAACCACCACACCGTCGCCGCCGCGAAAAGCAGCAGGAAGACGGTCAAGGCCCACAAATTCTTGTGTGGGGATGTCCCAAGCTCTCGCCGTCGCCGGGCGCGGGCGCTCGTCGAGGCGGGTCTCGGCGCTGCCATAGGTCGAGCGAGGGGGCGTCGCCCGGCTCCTCGGAGGCCTCGCGGAAAAGGTCGTCGAGCGGTTTCTTCGTCATCGGTCGGGCGAGATTTTGAGCTTTTTCGACAGCCGCTCGGCCAGCCGCTGCCGGGCGAGGATGAGCTGGCTCTTCGAGGTGTTGATGCTGACGCCGAGCGCGTCGGCTATCTCGTGGTGCTTCAGCCCGTCGATGACGTAGAGGTTGAAGACCGTGCGGCAGCCCGGCGGCAGCTCGTCAAGGAGGGCGAGGATTTCGCGGGCCGAGATGTCGGCCTCGACGCTGAACGAGTCCTCTCGGTCGTCGAGCCGCGCTTCGTCGACGGGGAAGTGGAAGGGCTGCCGAGCCCGGAGCATCATCAGCGACTCGTTGACCATGATGCGCCGCACCCAGCCCTCGAAGCTGCCCGTCGCCTCGAACTTCTCCACCATCGTCATCGCTTTGAAAAAACCGTTGAGCAGTGCCTCCTCGGCCTCCTCGCGCCGCGGCAGGTAGCGGCGGCAGACGTGGAAGAACAGGCCCGAATAGCGCTCGAAGAGCCATTTCTGGGCCGCTTTGTCCTGCTGGCGGAGGCGGGCGACGAGTTCTTGTTCGGTCATGCGAGGCGCGTCGGTCGGTCGGAATCGGAGATGCGGGAGCCTCTCTTTTTGGCGGCCGGGCGGGCGGCAAATCTGACAAAAAGCCTCGCCCGGCCCTTCACGCAGCCCTCTTTTTTCTTTCTCGGAAAAAATAACAGGCGAAACTTGCTGCGGTTCAAAACCCATTTCGTCTATATTTGGAAAACCAAATCAATCATCCGGCGAAATCGACAAACAGCATTTTCTCACCTTTTCAAAATCAGACAGCCCATGCTCACCGTCCGCCAGTTGCTCCAAAAGAAGACCGCCAACCAGATTTTCCACATCGGCAGCCAGCAGACCGTCCTCCAGGCCCTCGAGATGATGGCCAGCGCAACTGCGGCATTTCCCTGCTCGTCGTCGACGACGAGCGGCTCGTCGGCATTTTCTCCGAGCGCGACTACGCCCGGAAGGGCATCATTCAGGGGCGCAAGGCGAAGTCGACGCCCGTCGCGGAAGTGATGACCTCGGGCGTCTTCACCGTCGCGCCGCAAGACGGCATCGAGGACTGCATGCGCCTCATGTCCTCCAAGCGGATCCGCCACCTGCCGGTGATGGACGGTGAAGACCATGAAGGTCCGTCCATTGGCGACATCGTCACTGCGGTCATCAGCGAGCAGAAGGGCGCATCGAGTCGCTCGAACAATACATTACCGGCTACTGACGGTTGCCCGATCATCGCAACAACTTGGCTCAACTGGTTG
>JBGAWE010000422.1:0-2138 GCA_044227705.1 Saprospiraceae bacterium | reverse complement strand
GGCCCTCGGCATGGCGGCCCTTTAGGATTTGGGTCACCCCGAAAATGGACTCGGCACCGGCCCTGTTTGAGGCAAGGGAGTTGTTCGCAAGCCCTTTTTCGGCCCAAGCCTCGGCCTTGTCAAACTGGCGGTTGACCATGTACCACTCATAGAAGTTGGTCAAAGTGATGTTTTTGGTCACGGCGGTTTCCGCGTGCAGCTGAATGGACTCGAACAAAGCGAGGGCTTCTTTTTCCCGGCGGGTGGCCAGATAGAGGGCGACCATCATCGTGGTCGCCCAGTTGTCGAAACTAGGCTCGATGGAGCGGGATTTTCTAAAATACGGTTCTGCTCGTCGATAATCGCGCCGCAATAGACAAGACATCCCCGCCGAGGAATAGGCATTGTACAGCTCCGGCCGGGCGGCCATCAATTTTTCGCAGACGGCCAGCGACTCGTCCCACCGCCGCTGCCATTGATAGAGCCACGAGAGCCGCTCCTGCACGAGGTACGACTCGGGTGCAATGGCGACGGCCTTCATGGTCCACTCCTCTGCTATTTTGAAGTCGTTTTGGGTAAAAGCAAACTCGTAGGCGGCTTCCAGATAGGGTAGGAGCCAGGCCGGCGAGCGCTCAATTGCCTTTCCAAACCAATACAAAAGCGAGTCGGTGCTGATGACGCTGGCCCGCTCGTAGGTCTGGCCGATTGAATAGTAGAGGTAGGCCGCCTGTGGCTCGGCGGCGATGGCCTCGCGCCACTTCGCTATCGCCAGGTGCCGGACGGAGTCCTGAAAAGTCGCCGTCGCGTTGCTCGCGTCGAGGGCCTTCGCGATGAGGTACCCCTCGAAATAGAGCTTTTTTGCCCTCAAAGAAGGCACGGCATAGTGCTTTTCGCCCAAAAGCTCGATGGCGCGCCCGAGCTGGCGCGGGTATTCGGCATACTTCGAGGGCGAGTAGAGCCAGTTGTTGACCGCGTAGGGGTCGTCGGCGAGCAGCGCGTTGATGGCCTGTTGCGGCTCGTTTTGCAGCGCGGCGGCGAGGTTGCGGCGCATCAAATTGTGCAGCGGGCGGAGTGCCTCGACTTTGACGAGTCGGCTAAAAAGCGAATCTGCCGAACCCTCGCCGCCGAGCAGGCTGCCCGATTTGAGCGCGGCCTCAAACCGTGCGTACAGCTTTTTGGTCAACGAGTCCAGTTCGCCCGCCATCGACTTGGGCAGCTCCACGATTCCGGGCGGCGGCATCGCGGCGGCCACCGGCTGCGAACCGGTCGTCACCCGCGCCAGCACAGTCTTCGCATCGCCGGTGACCATCGGGTTCTGCTCGTGCGGGGCGGTCTGCGCAGGGACTTTCTCGCCCAGAAAGTCATTCATCTCGCGGAGGGTGATGGCCCCGTCGCCGTTTTTGTCGCCCCGCCCCGAGAGGCCGTCGATGAGGAAATAGGAGAAAACGCCCCGGCCGCCGCCCCATTCCTGGCCTTCGAGCGACAACTCGTTGGGCTGGCAGGAGAGGATTTTGACCTCGTTGGCGAACTGCTGGGCGAGGGCCTGCACGGTAGCCTGCGTCCCGCCGATGGCCGAACCGGCCAGCTTGCCAGCGTGGCAGGCATCGGCGATGACCAGCACGCGGGCCTTTTTGTCGGCGATGGTCGAGATGATGTCCTGCAAGAAGATGAGGGGATAGGCCCCGGCCTTGTAGTTGGTCGGCGGCGAGTCCCAGGCGAGGAGGAAGCCGAACTGGTTGCGCGTCTTCGTCTCCACGTCGCCGTGGCCGCTGAAATAGATGACGGCCGTCTCGCCCGGCTGGATGTCGTCGGCGAGGCCGTCGAGGTCGGCGACGATTTGGGCGTTCTTGGCGTCGCTGTCGAGCAGCAGGCGGATGTTCTTTGGCGCGACCGAGCCGCCCGCGGGCGATTTGAGCCAGTCGGCAAAGGCTGTCGCGTCGCGGTCGGCGAACTTCAAATTGGGGATTTGCGGCGACTGGTAATCGGAAATGCCGACGACGACGGCACGAGTGGTGCCGCCGGTGGTTGGCGAGCTGGGATTGGAGATTGGGATGGCACCCTTTTCAGATTGCGGAAAGAGCAGGCCGGGCAGCGCGGCGGCCAGCGCGAGGAGCGCGGTTTTCATGTCCTTTTACTTTTTGGATTCATCAGGGAAGTTC
>JBGAWE010000073.1:0-18966 GCA_044227705.1 Saprospiraceae bacterium | reverse complement strand
AGCAGAGGCTCGCTGCCATGCCAATCAGAAAAGCGACTACTCCGCCGGAGATGTCGAGGGGGGGGGGCGATTTGTTTCATCGTTGGAGCGGAGTTTGGTGAAAGTCAGGCGGTTTTCTGCTCCAAAAGTAGGCATGACTTCTTTAGTTGCGCCGCGCTGCGCAATTTTTTTTGGGAAAAACCTCGCATGGCCATTCCGCGACCTTCCGTCACCTTTTTCTGAAACCCCGCCCCACAAAATCCGATTCGTGAAGCGGTCTGCGAACAACCCGGAAAGTGGTTCTGCCAAGCATGCTTGACGATATAACCGGATGCAATCCGAGTTTTTTGGCCCGATCAGCGTTTCCGAGCAAGTTTATTTTGAGGCAAAGCATTTTGGAAAGCCCTTCTGCGGGCTTGCTCACTATTTCAGGCGCCCCATCCGCTTCTTCAGCCTTTGTGCACGCCAATTCCGGGCCGTTGAACGGTGCGTAAAACCTCCATGCATGAATTTATTTTTTCATGCAAACCGCTTCCGTCGGCTTCATGGCTGGGCAAAACCTATTGACAATCAATCAGTTGCAAGCTTTGGTCGGTTTTGCTCGCTTTTTGGCACCGCATTTGCGCCTGTGCCATCGGGCGGAAATCCTTCCGCCTTTCATCTCAAATAAGATTACGTCATGCGTTCCAACCTCAACCGCCGTTTCCGGATGTGCCAGTCCGTCCGTGATGTCCTCAACGACTATCAGAGCATCGTCGCGCCCTTGCCGGGGCTGAAACGGTGCGCCGACAAGTTCACCGATCAGTTCGCCGTCATCGATGCGGGCACGACCATTGGGGTGAAAACAACCACTGGCGTCACCGAGGCGAAAAACCAGCTCACCCAACGGCTGATTTCCAATGCGTTCATGGTGGCCAACGCGGTGTGGAGCTATGGCGATGAGGTGCACGACGAGGAGCTGAAGGCCAGCGTCCCGGTCGTCGAGTCCGACTATTTGCGCGGCAAGGACGTCGACCGCCTCGGCAAGTTCCGCGCGGTTGCCGACGCTGCAAGGCCCATTGCCGGGCGTTTGGCCGATTTTGGCATCACCGAGCAGATTCTGGCCGAACTGAACGCCGACGTTGCCGTGTATTCCACCGCCATGAACGCCCCGCGAAGCACCCGCAGCAAGAATGCGCAACAGTTGGCCGGGTTCATCGACGATTTCAAGGCGATGGACGAGGTGCTGATTCGCCTCGACCGCGCCGTGAACGCCCTGAAGGCCACGCAGGCCGAGTTCTTCCAGGCCTACGACAAGGCGCGCTATCTCGGCACCGGCAACCTCAAGAAAGAAAAAGAGCTGCCCATGCCCGAGCCTCGCCGGACTTTTGCCCCGCCAACCACGGCAACCGCGCCCACGAGCAAAGAGGAAATGGTGATGATTGGCGGAAGCCCGTTCGACAAGCCGGTGCCTGCTTGGATGCTGGACAAAAAGTGATTTGGGCAGGCCGGGGCGGGCTAGGCGTGTGTTGTCGCCCGTTCTGCGCTTTTGGGGGGGCTGTTGAATGAGGGTCGACCTGATTCAACAGCCCCTCACGCCTTCTCCATCGTGAACCCGAAGGTGCTTCCCTGCCCGGCCGTCGAGCGCACGTTGATGGTCTGCCCGTGCGCCTCCACAATGTGCTTGACGATGGCCAGCCCGAGGCCCGTTCCTCCGACGTCGCGCGAGCGGCTCTTGTCGACGCGGTAAAACCGGTCGAAGACGTGGTTGAGGTGCTCCTCGCCGATGCCGATGCCGTTGTCGCTGACCTCGACGAGCAAGTAGTTTTCGAGGTCGTAGAAGCCGACCTTTGTTGAGCCGCTCTCTTTTCCGTATTTGATGGAATTATGGACCAAATTGGTCAACACCTGCCTGATGCGCTCTCTGTCTGCGCGGACACGGAAGTGCTGGTCGGCCCCGTCCTTGAACGATAGGCGTGTCTTTCGCTCTTTTGCCCGCGTCTCGAGGTCGCTGAAGACCTCCTCGCAGAGCGCGCGGATGTCAAACTCGCGCAGGTCGAGCATTTGGTCGCCCTGTTCGAGGCGGGTTATCGTTTCGAGGTCCTCCACGATGGCCTGCAGGCGCTCGACGTTCTTGGCTGCGCGTTCGAGGTATGTCCGGTTGATTTTCGGGTCGTCGATGCCGCCGTCCAAAAGCGTGTGGATGAAGCCTTGTATCGAAAAAATGGGCGTCTTCAGCTCGTGGCTGATGTCGCCGATGTACTGGCGGCGGTAGGCGGCCATGCGCTCCTGCTCTTCGATCTCCTCTTCGCGGTCGGCGGCCCACTTGTCCACCTCGCCTTCCACGTCGTCGATGACGTTGGCCTCCATCTCTATCTTGTCGACCTTGAAGTTTGGTTTGATCTTGTGGCGGTGAATTACTTTGTAGATGAGCTTTATCCGCCGAAAAATGTGGTACCGCACGAAATAGTAGTTCGCCACATAATCAATGGCGACAGCGAACAGGACGAGCAGCCCGATGCCCCGGGCAGAGATTTTGAGGAAGCCGAAAAAGTCCAGCCCGACGATGATGATCGTGTAGAAGAAGGCCGACGTGATGGCCGCGATGAAGGAGACCTGTTGGGGCGTGTGGTTCTTGCCCTTGACGTCAAAATTCGAGTTTATAGCCAATTCCTTTGAAAGTCTTGATGTAGCCGTCGCCCAGCCGTTCGCGGATTTTTCGGACGTGGACGTCGATGGTTCGGTTGCCGACGATGACGTCGTTGCCCCAAATCTTCGCAAATATCTCCTCGCGGGTGAAAACCTTCCCCGGCTTCGAGGCCAGCAGCCAGAGTATCTCGAATTCTTTCTTGGCCAGCTCAAAAACTTCCCCGCCCCGCAAGACCTGCATCTTCTGCCGGTCGATGACCAGGTCGTGCAGCTCGATGACGTCCTGGTTTTCAGCCGATTCGGCACCGCGCTCAAGCCGCCGCAGCAGTGCCTTCACCCGGCTGATGAACACGCGCGGCCGGATGGGCTTCGAGATGTAGTCGTCGCCGCCCACGTCGAGCGCGGCGATTTGGGTGAAGTCCTCGTCGCGGGCGGTGAGGAAGGCAATCAGGGTTTTTGAAAACTTCGGGTCGGCCCGCAGTTGCCGGCAAAGCTCCACGCCGTCCATGCCCGGCATCATGATGTCGAGCACGATGAGGTCCGGCTGTCCTTCGCGGGCGGCGGCAAGGCCCTGCCGACCGTCGGCAGCCGTCGAGATTTGATAGCCCTCCTTTTGTAGGTTGTAGCTCAAAAACTCAAGGATGTCCGGCTCGTCGTCGACCAAAAGGATTTTCCAAGTCTTGTTCTCCGCCATGCTTTTTTGGATGTTCTTGTCTGGATTTTCGGGGCAAAACTATCCGCTCGGCTCGGCGCAGCAGATTAATTTTGTGTGAAGTCGGCCCCTGCCCGTTTCGGCAATTTTTGAGAAAACCCCGTCGTTTACCGGCCGAATTTTCTGAACCAAACCGGTCTTGTCCATGCGCTCCTCCCTTTTTCTGATGCTCCTCGTGACCCTTCTTTTTACGGAAAAAACCGCCGCCCAGGTCAAAAAGGCCGCCCCGAAAATCGCCTCGAAGGACGCTGAAAAGCTCTCCGCCGCCGCCGACTCCCTCCAACTTTGGGGAAAGGCCATGCTCGAGGACAGCATAGGTGACCACCGCTTCGCCGCCTGCCACAAGATCTTGCCGATGCTCAAGTCGAGCCTCGCAGCGGAGAACTCTTTCTATTTCAAGTTCTCCAACTTGAAGACCATCAGCGTCCAATACCCGGCCGATTCCACGTTCAGGATTTTCACGTGGCAGCTTTTCGTCGACGACTCCACCTATCGCTACTTCGGTGCCCTGCAGATGGGGGGCAAGTCCGGGAAGCTCTACCCGTTCAACGATGCCTCTGACGGCCTGCGCGACGAGCGCTTCGAGGCGCTCACGCCCGACAACTGGTACGGCGCCCTTTACTATCGCATCACCGAGCTGGGGCGGGGCGACGAGAAGAAATACCTCCTCTACGGCTTCGACGCCTATCGTTTTTTTGAAAAAAGGAAGGTCTTGGACGTGCTGACCTTCCGCGACGGCGAGCCGGTCTTCGGCGCGCCCGTCTTCAACCGCTCGATCGCCTCGGCGCGCGGTGTGCCGGAGATGCGCCTCATCTTGACCTACTCGGCCGAGACGAACGTGCGCCTCAACTTCGACGAGGAGTACAAAATGATCCTCTTCGACCACCTCATCGCCGAGCAAAGCCCCTTCGAGAGCGGCACGACGAGCGTCCCGGACGGCAGTTATGAGGGTTTCAAGATCAAGGACGGCAAGCTCGAGTACGTCTCCAAAGTCTTCAACGACAAACAGGACGAGGCGCCCCGGCCCGCGCCCGTGCTCGACGCACGGAAGGGCAAGAATATTTTTGGGAACTGAAAAGGTTGGGCCGTGGCGACCTTTTTCGGGCGGGTTATGTTCTGGCGAATGCTGTCAGCGACTCAACTTCGCCCAAATTTTTCCATAAATCACGATGACTCAACTAACCCAGACACCCTTCCAGACCGTCGCGGGCGACCCGATAAAGGTGCAAAAGCACGTCCTGCCGAACGGCCTGACTTTGCTCATGTCCGTCAACCGCGCCGAGCCTCGTGTGCAGACGGAGATTGCCGTCCGCGCTGGCTCGAAGCACGACCCGGCCGATGCGACGGGGCTTGCCCACTATTTTGAGCACATGATGTTCAAGGGGACGAACCGCCTCGGCTCGCTCGACTGGGCCGCGGAAAAGCCGCTGCTCGACCGCATCGAACAACTCTTCGAAGATCACCGCGCGACGAGCGACCCGGAGCGCAAGGCGCTGATCTACAAAGAGATAGACGAGGTCTCGGGGCGTGCCGCCCGCTTCGTCGCGGCCAACGAGTACGACAAGCTCGTCTCCGCCCTTGGTGCCAACGGCACAAACGCCTACACCTGGGTCGAGCAGACGGTCTACCTCAACGACATCCCCTCCAATGAGCTGGGCCGCTGGTTCGAGCTGGAGGCCGAGCGCTTTAGGCGGCCGGTGCTGCGCGTCTTCCACACCGAGCTGGAGACCATCTTCGAGGAGTTCAACATGAACCAGGACAAGGACTTCCGAAAAGTGCTGCGCACGTCGAACGAGGCCCTTTTTCCCAACCACCAGTACGGCACGCAGACAACCATCGGGCGCGGCGAGGACCTTAAAAACCCGTCGCAGCGGCGCGTCTACGAGTTTTTCGACAAGTATTACGTGCCGAACAACATGGCTATCATCTTGGTCGGGGATTTCGAGCCAGAGGCGGCCGTGCGGCTGGCCGAGCGGACGTTCGGACGGTTCGAGGCAAGGCCGATTCCGAAGTTCTCGGTGAAAAAACAGCCTGAAATCACCTCGCCAATCCGCAAAACGGTCCTCGGGCAAGAGGCCGAGTGGGTCGAAGTCTCGTGGCGGATGCCCGGCGCGGCGCACGCCGATGCATTCATGCTGCCGCTCGTCGCGGGAATCCTGTTCAACCACCAGGCCGGCCTGATCGACCTCAACCTCAAGCAGAAACAGCTAGTCCTCGACGCGCACGCCTATCAACGGCAGTACGAGGACTTCGGACAGTTCGGCCTCTTCGGAAAACCGCGCGACGGGCAGACTTTGGAGGAGGTCGAACGGTTGCTCCTTTCGCAGATCGAGCTTTTGAAAAAGGGCGAGTTCGACGACTGGCTCGTCGAGGCCGTCGTCCGCGACATGAAGTTGCAAGAGCTGCGCAGTTTCGAGAAGAACGAGGGCCGCGCCGATGCGCTGACCGGCACGTTCATCCTCGGCCTCGACTGGAAAGAATCGGTCAACCGGTGGAAGAAACTGGCGAAGTTGTCGAAGCAGGACGTCATCGCCTTCGCCCAAAAATGGCTGGGCGCGGAGAGTTTTGTCGTCGTCCAAAAGAAGACCGGCGACGACCCCTCCGTGATGAAGGTCGAGAAGCCGCCGATGACCCCCGTTGAACTGAACCGCGACGGGCTTTCGGACTTTGCGGCCGAGTTTTTGGGGAAGGAGGTCGAGCCGATTGAACCGCAATTCGTTGATTTCCAAAAAGTTATCAAAACAAGAAAGCTCGCGCCCGGCATCCGCCTCGATTCCATCCGCAAGGCGGACGGGAAGCTGTTCCAACTCTGTCTGATTGTCGAAATGGGGCGCAACAGCGACAGGAGGTTGGCGCTCGCGGCCGCCTATTTCTCTTTTCTAGGGACGAAAAACCGCCCGGCGACGGCTGTGCAACAGGCTTTTTTCCGCCTCGGGACGCAGCTCGAGATGGAGTGCAACGACGACCGGGTTTTCATCACACTGCAAGGCCTGGACGAGAGCTTCGAGCCAGCATTCGAGCTGTTGTCCGACCTGCTCAAGAACCTGCAACCCGACGAAGCGGCCCTCGAAAATCTCGTCGCCGACGTCTTTGCCCGCCGCGAGAACGCGAAAAAGGACAAGCAGACCATCCTCCGAAAGGGCCTGGTCAACTGGGCGAAGCACGGCCCCGTCTCAGCTTTCAGCGACGTGATGCCGCGCGAGAAAATCATGGCCCTGACCGCCGAGGAACTGACCGGGCTTGTTCGCGGGCTGACCGGTTTTGAGCACACGCTTTTCTATCTCGGGCCGAGGCCGATCGGGCGGGTCGCCGACTTCATAAAAAAGCTCCACCCGCTGACCGCGGATCTGAAGAAGCCGCTACCCGAAAAGAATTACCCCGAATTGAAAACGAGTAGGAACAGGGTGTTTTTTATTGATTTTCCATCGGTTCAGGTCGAGTTGATGTCTGTCTCGCGCGGCACGCCGAGGTTCGACGTCGAGGAGCTTTGCATGGCCGAGTGGTGGAACCAGTACTTCGGCTACGGCCTCTCGTCCATCGTTTTTCAGGAAATCCGGGAGTCGAAGGCGTTGGCCTACGCGGCCTACGCCTATGCTGCCAGCCCGGCCAAAAAGCGCAACGGGCACTGGCTGCAGACCTATGTCGGCACCCAGCCGGACAAGATGGCGACGGCTGCCCGCGCCTTCCAGCAGATCATGGCCGCGATGCCGGTCAGCCCCGAGCAGGCAGAGCAGGCGAGGCTCTCAATTGTAAAAAACATCGCCGCCGAGCGGATGCGGCCGGAGAACATCTACTGGTCGTGGCGCGGCCTGCGCGAGCGGGGTTTGAAAAGCGAGGTGAACCGCCACGTTTTCGACAAAATCTCCGCCGCCGAGCTGATGGACCTCGTCGACTTCCACCTCAAAAAGGTGAAAGGCCGCAGCTTCACATGGCTCGTTTTGGGCGAGAAGAAGCGCATCGACTTCAAGTTTTTGAGGCAAATAGGCCCCGTCCGTGAGCTTTCGCTGGCCGAGGTCTTCGGCTACTGAGCATGGATTTTTCAAAAGAAGAGCTGGCCCGATACGCTCGCCATTTCGCCCTCCCCGGCTTCGGGCCGGAAGCGCAGGCGCGGCTGAAATCGGCCCGTGTCCTCGTCGTCGGGGCGGGCGGTCTGGGCTGCCCCGCTCTTCTTTATCTCGCTGCCGCCGGGGTCGGGTCGCTGGGCATCGTCGATTCGGACGTGGTCGAGGTGTCCAACTTGCAACGGCAGGTGCTTTTCACTTGCGACGACGTCGGGCAGCCGAAAGCCGAGGCGGCAAAGCGGCGACTGGAAAAACTCAACCCATTCGTCGAAATCGAGGCCCTTGTCGAGCGGCTGACAGCGGCGAACGCGATGCGGATTCTGAGAGAATTTGACCTCATCTGCGACGGCTCCGACAATTTTCCGACCCGATATCTGGTCAACGACGCGGCTTTTTTGCTCGGCAAGCCGGTTGTCTCCGGCTCTGTCTTCCGGTTCGAGGGGCAGGTTTCCGTTTTCAATTTTTTGAAAAAAGACGGCTCGCGCGGGCCGAACTACCGTGACCTATTCCCCGAACCGCCCGCGCCCGGCACCGTCGCAAGCTGCGAGGAGGCAGGCGTTATGGGTGCGCTGACCGGCATCGTCGGAAGTGTTCAGGCTTGCGAGGCGGTGAAGGTTTTGACAGGATTGGGCGAGCCCCTGGCCGGTCGGCTGTGGGTTTTCGACGCGCTCAACTTTGAATCGCGGGTTTTAAGGTTTGGCTCTCGGGCCGACGGGCCGACAATCTCGAAACTCATCGACTACGAGGTTTTTTGCGGGATGAAGGACCCGGTTCGGGAGGTCTCGCCCGAGGAGTTTTCGCAATGGAAAAAAGAGGGGAGGCCGTTCCAGCTAATCGATGTCCGAGAGCCGCACGAGTTTGAGGCGGCCAACCTCGGCGGCGAGCTGATCCCGCTGGCAACCGTTGCTGACGACCTCGAAAAAATCAGGCGCGACATCCCCGTCGTCCTCCATTGCAAGGGCGGGACGCGGGCCAAACGGGCCATCCGACAGCTCGAAGAACTGGGTTTCGACAACCTTTTCAACCTCGATGGCGGCATCTCGGCTTGTTCGGTGGACCTTATCCAGACTTGAAAACTTGGGCAACAAAACAGAGAAAACACATGGCACAACACATCGAAACGGGCAAGTCGGGCGAGGAAATCGCAGCCACGCTGCTCGAACAGAAAGGCTACCGAATTGTCGAGCGCAACTGGCGGGCAGGGCACGGCGAGATCGACCTCATTGCCTTTTGGAAAGAGAAAACCCTTGTTTTCATCGAGGTGAAAACGCGCGGCTCGCTCGCCTTCGGAAGGCCGGAGGAGTTCGTCGGACGGAAAAAGGAGGATGTGCTTTCCCGCGCCGCTGCCGCTTATTGCCGGAAGATAAACTGGGAGCAGGCGGTCCGGTTCGACACGGTTTCCGTCCTCCTAAGGCCCAACGCGCAGCCGGTCGTCGAGCATTTCGAGGACGCTTTTTGGCCGACGGCCTGACTATTTCCACTCCTCTTTTTTGCGGAACGCGGTCGACTTGAACAGGGCGACCGTTTCGCCTTTTTGGTTGACAATCAGGCAGTTGTAGTTGGAAAGTTTCGAGCCGAGGAACTGTTCGTGGCACTCGGCGGTCAGTTCGTCTCCCTCGAAAACGGGCGCGACGTGGCTTATCGAACATTCCACCGAGACCGACAGGCGGCCGTGCGAGTTGCAGGCGAAGGCGAAGGCCGAGTCTGCCAGCGAGAAGGTGATGCCGCCGTGAGCGACGCCAAAGCCGTTGACATGGTCGGCGGCGACGGTCATCTTCAGGATACAAAACCCGGGACCGACCTCGACAAGGCGCATCCCGAGGAGGCGGCTGAAGGCGTCGCGGGCCATCATTTTTTCGAAAATTTGTTGAGGGGACATTTTACGTCAGGTCGAAAAGTGGTTTTACCTCGGGGAGAGGTACTGGAAGATTTGGCCGCCCGGGTATTGCATCAAAGTGGAGGTTTCCCCTTTAAAGCCCCGGCCGTTGGATGTGTCAGCACCAGCGGGCCATTGGACGAAAGCCCGACCGTCGGGATGCGTGGCCAGCCAGTCGGCGACCTCAGTTTCGAGGGAGAGCGGGTCGGGCTGCCACGATGTGAGCTGGACGGACGGACCGAACGGGTGCTTTTCAGGTTCATACGCGAGGTAGTGCCGGACGGTCGGCGCGGCTGCCCAATGGACGAAAAGCGCGTCGCCGGGTCGGTAGTTTTTCTCATAAATGGCAAGCCCATCGCGGTGTTCTTGAAATTGAAAAGGGGCCCAAAACCAGTCGTATTTGCGATTTCAAGCCGCCGATTTTTTTCAAAACGGCATCCCAGCCGACGGCAACGCACAGCAACACGCTCGGCATCGAAAAGAACAACAGCCGCTCGACGGCGGAATATTGGCCGAGGGCGCAGGCGACGACGGCGAACGCGGGCGGCCCCCAAAGAAGGACGGAACCAGCAGGCCTTTTTTCGAAGAAATGCCAAACGGCGGCGGCCAGCCCGACGTAAAAACAGGCGAGGCCGATGGCGGTGAACCCGACGAGCTTTTGGCCGAACATGGCGAGCGTGTCGAGCAATGTACTCCAATCGCCGCCGCTCGGCGGGAGGAAGACGTGGGCGGAGCGCAGGTGCGGGTCGGCGATGTCGTTTTTCAACAAGAGTAAATAGTAGGCGGCGAAGCTGGCGAGCCAGGCGGCGACCGGCCAGAGCGTTTTCAGGTTTGGCCACTGGTCGCGCGAATTGTCGGTGGGGACGCCAGCATTGGCCACAGCGGCCATGATGCCGACCGCCGCGAGGGTGAAAACAGAGGGCATCGAAAACCAAACAGCTACCGCGCCGCCGACGGCCCATTGCCACCTAAACCGTTGGAAATCAAAACGTTGTGCAGCCCAGATTATCAGCAGGGCGGTGAGGCAGTCGGAGGAATACTGCTTAGCCATCGTCGAGTAGCGGATGAAAACGCCGTCCAGCGAGATGAAAAGGCAGAACAGCGCGAGCGCGATTGGCGACAACCAGCGGCGGGCGACCGACCAAGCCAGCGGCAGGCATGCCAGCCCGAAAGCGAGCGGGAGAAGCCGTGCGGGGAGGCTGCCCGGGCCGAGGACCGCAAGCGATGCCTTCTCCGCAACCGAGAAGAGGGGAGGGGCGTACTGCTGCCAACCGAGCGGGCGGAAGAGGTCGGCGAAGGGTTTTTCCAAAAAGTTTCGCAGAAGGTTGGCCTCGTCGATGAAGATGGAGCGGTCCTGCCACCAGACGACGACGCGCAGTGCGGCCCCGATGAACAGGGTTGCGAGAGAGAAATGAGAAAGCTTGACCGTCGTTTTCGCCATCCGAAATAGTGCGGGGCGAAGGTTGGAACAATCGGCAAACCGCCCGTTGGCGACATAAAAAAAGAGGGTCAACCTTGCTTTGTGGGAGGTGGTCGTATTTTTCCGCCCTATTATAGACAGGCTCACATTTGCCCACAATCATCCAAAACCGGACACATTTTCGGCCATTTATGAAAAGATTCCTCTCCATTTTGCCCTTGTTGGCCCTCGCCCTGACCATCGCCGCCCAGCCCGCAAACGACGACTGCGGGGGCATCGTCAACCTCGGAAAGGCGCCCATCTGCGACCAGACCGTTTGGGACAACACCGGCGCAACGGCCTCCATGATTGGAAACGACAACCTGCCCGTCTCGCCAAGCTGCCTCGGGGTGGGGCAGCCGCTGCACGACGTGTGGTTCCAGTTCACGGCGGCGGACACCATCACCGACTACCGCATCACGGTGACCTCGACCGGTTCCCCTGCGATGGTCAACCCGCTCATCATCCTTTACAGGGGAGACTGCCAGTTCGACGGGCTGGCCGAGGCGGGCTGCATGGCCCCGGCACCGGGCGCGACGGAGACAGTGCTCGACATCGTGGGCCTCACGCCGGGCCTCGACTATTTCATCCGAATATCCGACTACGGCGGCGCGGCGGCGGAGGGGAAGTTCACCCTTTGCATCAAGGAAATCCCGCCGGTCGTCGACATCACTCAGGGCAGCACGACGCTCTGCAAAGGGAAGATCACCGACTCAGGCGGCACCGACAACCCATACGGGCCGAACGAGGATTTCACCTTCAGCATCTGCCCGACCGACAAGCCGGCCTGCATCAACTTCACGCTCGACTGGTACAACATCGAGGAAGGGGCGACGACCTTCGTCGGCGACGCGCTCGCCTTCTACGACGGGCCGAACACCGGCTCTCCGCTCATCGCCCAAATTTCCGGCACCCCGGACTTCTTTGCTGGAGACCCACAGGTGACGGGCGGCGGCGGCGTGAACTTTCAGGTGCAGGCGACGAGCGGGTGTTTGACCCTTGAGTTTCAGAGCGACGATGTGAGTGAGTTCGAGGGCTTTGTCGGAAACTGGGAATGCTCCCAGGTGCCGTGCGAGAAAAAGGATTACATCGACGTCGATCCCGACATAACGAACGCGCAAATCGAGGCCTTCGTCGCCGAGGCGGCCACCCAGGTGACCATCACGAATATCCAGTGCGAGTATGGGGCCTATGGCACGTTCACCGCTGGCGACAAGACAGACCTCGGCCTCGACAAAGGCCTGCTCCTCACCTCCGGCTCCGTGCAAAACGCGATCGGCCCGAACGACAGCGGCAGCTCCTCGTTCAGCATCGGCGCACCGGGCGACCCGGACCTCGACACGCTCTCCAAACAGTTCAGCGGCATCAACTTCCCGGCCTCGCACGACGCCTGTGTTTTGGAGCTCGACGTTTTCGTGAAAGGCGACCAGCTGACCTTCGACTACGTCTTCGGCTCGGAGGAATACTCGGAGTTTGTAGCGTCCAACTTCAACGACATCTTCACCTTTCTCGTCAGCGGCCCTGGCATCGCCGGACAACCGGGCTTAAACGGGCAAGAGAACATCGCGGTGCTGCCCTATTCTGCAACGCCTGTTCAAATAAAATCGGTCAACTACCAGCAAAACTGGCAATACTACCGAAACAACGAGCTTGGGCAGAGCGTCCAGTACGACGGCCTGACCTCCGACTCTTTGGGTAAAAAGCTGACGCTGACGGCGCGGAAGTACGTCACCCCGTGCAAGACCTACCACCTCAAGTTCGCCGTCGCCGACCGGGGCGACACGGCCTACGACTCGGGTGTGTTCATCGGCAACATCAAGAGCGGCGCGCCGACCGTTGAGGTCAACTTTTTGAGCGGCGTCGACTATTTGAGCGAATACTGCTTCGGCCAGCCGGACATCCTCAACATCACGCTCGACACGGCGCGGACGGACACGATTTCCTATCAAGTAGTGCTCGGCGGCACGGCCTTGCCGAGCGACTACAACCTCAACATCCCGGCGGTGCTGACCTTTTTGCCGGGCGAGACGGTGAAGAGCTTCCCCATCAACGCCATCCTCGACACGCTCGTTGAGAACAAGGAGACGCTGACCATCTCGCTTGTGAAAGACTTCGGCTGCGGCCCCGTCAACCTCATCACAACGAACATCGACATCGCCGACCAGCTCATCGTCGAGGTGACGGCGGGCGACACGGCGCTTGTCTGCGCGGGCGGCTCGCTGCAGCTCGAGGCGACCGGGGCGACCTCCTATTTCTGGAGCCCGCCCGGTGCCGTCAGCAACCCGAACATCGCCGACCCGACCATCACGCCGACGCAGGACATCTGGCTCTCGGTGCAAGGCACGGCCGGCACGTGCACCGACGAGGACAGCGTCTACATCCACATCGTCAACCCGCAGATCAATGTGCAGGCCCTTGCGCCGACCAACATCTGCCTCGGGGCCTCCGTGCCGCTCGAAGCGACAGACAACGTCAACCATTCAGGCCTGAAATGGACGCCGTCCGCTGGCCTCGACGACCCGACCAGCGCGACGCCCATCGCCACGCCGGGCGAGACGACGACCTATACCTGCTCTATCGAAGTGGCGGGCTGCGTCGTGTCGCAGTCGGTGACCATCAATGTGGACACGCTCTTTTTCCCCAAACTGACGACGCTCGATACGACTGTCTGCCAGCACTACGCCGTCGATTTGGGCGAGGACATAGACCCGTCGACGACGAACTACGACTGGTCGCCCGCCGCTGGGCTTTCCGACCCGAACGCGAGCGGTCCGATTGCTTTGCCCCAAACACCGACGACCTATGTGCTGATGGCCACCTCGGCCAATGGCTATTGCACCGAGTCTAAAACCGTGAAAATCAACGTATTGGCTGCAGACGTGAACATCAACGGCGACCCTTACCGCGAAATCTGCCTCGGCGACAGCATCCAGCTTTTTGCGAACCAGTCGGGCACGGGGTCGATTGAATGGGAAAGCTCGCTCGGCTTCGAGTCGATCAAAAATCCCATCTGGGCCGGGCCGGACGAGTCTGCCTGGTACTTCGTCTCTTTCGGCACGGGCCAGTGCATCGTGTATGACTCGGTCTACATCCGCGTAGACTCGCTGCCCGACCAGACGATGTCGCTTGAGCCGTTCAAGTCTGTCTACTGCCCCGGCGAGAAGGTGCTCATCAAGTCGCCGACCTACGACCCGGCCAGTTTCCCTGGCCTGCAGCCGGACATGGGCAACATCAAGTGGTACCCGAACAACAGCCTGTTGACGCCGGACACGCTCTGGAACCTGCTCTTCACGACGAACGACACCATCACTTACACCCGTGTGATAAAGAACTACGGCTGCGTCGATACGAGTTCGATCACCATAGATGTCTTCCAGCCGGTGGATGTGAAGGCAACGGTGAGCGACAACTACATCTGCCCCGGCGAGTTGGTGCAGCTCAACGCGGTGTTCAGCGGCATCTACCTCGTCGAATGGGACGGCCCGGTATCAAACAAGAACATCAAAGACCCGACGGCCAATCCGCAGGGGACGACCACTTTCACGGTGAAGATGAAAGGCGTGCCTTGCCCGTCGTCGGCCAGCGTGACGGTGACGGTGGAGCCCTCGCCTAATATTCAAATCAACAAAGACCCAATTGTCTGCCCGGGCGAGTCCATCGAGTTGCAGCACAACAGCGACGGGGCCATCACTTGGGCGTGGACTTTGCCGAACGGGACGACATCAGCGGACCCGCTGCTCTTCCTCGATCCGGCCGTGGCGGGCACCTATTCGGTCACCGCGACCGGCCCCGCCCCGAACAACTGCGTGGCTACCGAGACGACAACGGTTACCGTTCCGACGGCCACCGTCAGCCTCGGCCCCGACGTGGAAGCCTGCGGCGAACTTCAGGAAGTGACCCTTTCTGCCAACCCGAGCGGGACGGGCGGCGGCTCATTCGTCTGGAGCGAGGGCAACCCTAACGGCGACAAGAACACCGTCCTGCTCGGCGTGGACGGAGAGGTGAAATCCTACATCGTCACGTATGTCTTCGGCAACAATTGCGAGACTTACGACACGGTGAATGTGAAAACACTGCCGCGCGTCTATGTCAACGACTTCAACATCAAGCCGCTGCCGGACTCGGTGCTGCAACTCTATTGCCGGGGGGCGAAGCTGACCGTCGTCGAAAAAGCGACCTCGCAGCTCAAGCCGCTGACTTACAACTGGTCGCTTAACGGCCAGCCGTTGACCTCGACTACCGACTCCATCCAGGTCAACATCAGCAATGAAGGGCAGAACGTCATCAAGGTCGTCGTGACCAACACGGCAGGCTGCGCCAACGAGAAGCAGATTGGCGTCAACACCCGCGAGTGTTTCGGCATCCCCAACGCCTTTACCCCTGACGGCGACGGGACGAACGACTACTTCGAGCTTTGGTACGAAGAGGGTGCCATCACCATCGAGGGCTTCAAAGTCTACGATCGCTGGGGCCAGGTCGTCTACAATGACGACGAGGGCACGAACCACCGCTGGAACGGCGAGATAAACGGCCACCCCGCCCCGATGGACGTCTACGTCTACAAGGTGACACTGCGTCGGCCCGACCAGACGCGGGAGGTCATCAGCGGCGATGTGACCTTGATTCGCTGATTTCGCTTTGGCTTTCAACGAAAAAAGCCTGGCGGGGCAACCCGTCAGGCTTTTTTCAATTCTAAAACCGATTCCTCGATTCTTCACCCGTTCATTTTCTCAAGCAATGTTGCGGCCCATGCAGTTGAGGTCCTCGAACGCCTGCTTGAGGCGGGCGACAAACGCATCCTCCCCCTTCCTGATCCAAACTCGGGGGTCGTAGTGCTTTTTGTTCGGCTTGTCGTCCCCCTCGGGGTTGCCGATTTGGCCTTGCAAATAGTCGCGCTTGGCCTCATAGTAGTTTTTCACGCCGTCCCAGTATGCCCACTGCATGTCGGTGTCGATGTTCATCTTGACGGCGCCGTAGCTGATGGCCTCGCGGATTTCCTCCTGAGACGAGCCGCTGCCGCCGTGGAAGACGAAGTCGACCGGCTTTTCGTCGGCCAGCCCGAACTTCTTGCGGATGAAGTCCTGCGAGTTCTTCAGGATGATGGGCTGCAATTTGACGTTGCCCGGCTTGTAAACGCCGTGAACATTGCCGAAAGCGGCGGCGACCGTGAATCGCGGGCTGATTTTCTTCAAAGCCTCATAGGCCATCGCGACCTCCGACGGCTGCGTGTAGAGCTTCGCAGAGTCAACGTCGGAGTTGTCCACGCCGTCCTCCTCGCCGCCGGTCACGCCGAGTTCCATCTCGAGGGTGATGCCCATTTTGGCCATCCTCTCGAGGTAGCGGGCGCAGATTTCGACGTTTTCGTGGATTGGCTCCTCGCTCAAGTCGAGCATGTGCGAGCTGTAGAGCGGCCCGCCGGTGCGCTCGAAGAACTTTTCGCCCGCCTCGAGCAGCCCGTCCATCCATGCGATGATGTTCAAGGCGCAGTGGTCGGTGTGCAGGATGACCGGCACCTCGTAGGCGTGCGCCATCTGGTGGACGTGCAGGGCGCCCGCGATGCCGCCGTTGATGCTGGCCCACTGGTCTTTGTTGGAAAGGCCCTTCCCGGCGTTGAACGCCGCGCCGCCGTTGGAGAACTGGATGATGACGGGCGAGTTGACCGACTTCGCCGTCTCCAGAACCGCGTTGATGGTCGAGGAGCCGATGACGTTGACGGCGGGGAGCGCGTAGTGGTTCTCCTTCGCGTGGGCGAAGACTTCGGAGACCTCATCGCCCACGAGCACGCCGGGGCGGAAGCGAGATTGTAGTGCCATTGATTTTACCTGTTGAATTGATGAAAAGAGCTGGTCGGCCGGGGCTGAAATTTTGCTCAAATAAAGCTCACCAGTTCCGGCTGACCAAGTACCGCTCCGCGTCGAGCGCCGCCATGCAGCCCGTCCCGGCCGCCGTGATGGCCTGCCGGTAGACATGGTCCTGTGCGTCGCCGCTGGCGAAGACGCCTTTGATGTTCGTCGCCGTCGAGCCTTTTTTGGTGAGGATGTAGCCCGTTTCGTTCATTTTCAGGAAGGGCTTGAACACGTCGGTGTTCGGCTTGTGGCCAATGGCGAGGAAGAAGCCGGTGACAGTGAGGTCGCTCACCTGCCCCGTCTGGTTGTTCTTCAATCGAATGCCAGCAACGCCGTCCTCGCCCAAAACTTCGAGCGTTTCGGAATGCCAGTGGATTTCGATGTTGGCCGTCTCGCGCACCCGTTGCTGCATGATTTTGGAGGCCCTCATCTCGCCGCGCCGGACGATGAGGTGGACTTTTTTGCAGAGCTTGGCCAGATAGGTCGCCTCCTCCGCCGCCGTGTCGCCGCCGCCGACGACGGCGACTTCCTGTCCTCTGAAAAAGAACCCGTCGCAGACCGCGCAGGCCGAGACGCCCCGGTTCATCAGCCGCTCCTCGTTCGGGATGCCGAGGTACTTGGCCGACGCGCCGGTGGCGATGATGACCGTGGCCGCCTCGATTTCCTTTCCTCCCTCCGACCACGCGCGGTGTTTCTTGCCCGAAAAATCGACCCGCTCAATCATCTCGTAGTGGAACTCGGTGCCGAACCGCTCGGCCTGTTTGCGGAGCTGCTCCATCATCTCGGGGCCGGTCACGCCATCGGGATAGCCGGGGTAGTTCTCGACCTCGGTCGTCGTCGTCAACTGCCCGCCGACCTGCAGGCCGGTGAAGATGACGGGCTTCATGCCCGCCCGCGCCGCGTAGATGGCCGCCGTGTAGCCCGCCGGGCCGCTGCCGATGATGAGGCATTTTGTCTTGATCATGTTCTATAAGGATGTGAGATTCAATAAAAAAACCGCTGTAAATACCTGATTTACAACGGTTTGGGTTGCCCAGTACAGGAGGCGGGACTCGAACCCGCACATCCGAAGACAATGGTGTTTGAGACCATCGCGTCTACCATTCCGCCACTCCTGCGTCTGTTTCCGGGGTCAAATGGACGGCTCAAAAGTAGCCAACTTTTCTTCGGCGCGAAGAACGTAGCGGCTTTTGAGATAAAAATCGAGCACCTGTTCAAGTTCGCCGGGTCGGTTTTCGGCGGCCGTCCAGCTTCCCAAAACTGGTGAAATCCCAGCCTCCAAACCAGCCTTGACTCCGGCCAATTGCTTTTTCAAATCAGTGAAAAAGGAAACAGAAAAGCCAGCTCCGAGTTCGTCGATGGCCTCGTTGATTTCCATCATTTCCATCAAAAAGGCTGGCGGGATGGGCAGGTTCTTGCCGCCGCCGTCGAGCATTCCGTGCAGTTCGAGGATGTGCCGCATCCGCGATTCGGGGTCGGCGAGGGTCTGGAAGGCGCGGTTGTTGATCGTGGAGAGTTCGAGCAGTTCGGCCTGTTTTTCTTCCGCCTCGGCGGCGTGGAAATCGGGGTGCAGCTCGCGGCTTTTCTGCAGAAAGAGGCGGCGGAGGGCTGCGAGGTCCGGGCTGAATGACTCGGGTATCCCATAAAACTCGAAACAGTTCATGAGACGAAGTTCCTGAACACGTCCAGCCCCAGCGCGACCACCATCAGCCCGAGCATGAGGAAGAAACCGACGGTGATGGCCTTCTCCATAAAACTGTCCGACACGCGCCGCCCGGTGATGACCTCCCAGAGCAGGAACATGACGTAGCCGCCATCTAGTGCCGGGATGGGCAGCAGGTTCATGAAGGCGAGGATGAGCGAGAGCGAGGCGGTCATCGTCCAGAAATGCTGCCAATCCCACGTGTCGCCGAACATCTTTCCAATGGAGATAAGGCTGCCCAGATTATCCTTTGCGTTCAGTTTTCCCCGGAACATTTGGCCGAAAGCCGTGAGCTGGTCGTCGAGAAACTCCAAGCCGTCCGTAACGCCCTGTGGCATGGCCTGCGCGAAGCTGAAATAATCGTGGCCGAATTTGAAATAGTGCTTCAGGTCGCGATTGTAGATGCCCGCATAGCCTCGGCCGTCACGGTCGCCGATTTTCACGTCGAAGCGGACGGTGTCGCGGGCGTTTCGCACGGCCGTGATGGTGGCCGTCTGCGATTTCATGTTTTTCACCGCGTCCTGAAAGTCTTGGTAAAAAGGCGTCGCCGTTCCGCCGATGGCCACGATGCGGTCGCCGTTGTGCAGGCCGCTGGCATAGCTCGGCCCACCTTTCATGATGGAGTCGATTTCAAACGGCACCTGCGGCTGGAACAGGCTTTTCCGCTTCCCCCCGTTCTTCTGAACCTCCGCCACGAACGCCT
>JBGAWE010000421.1:0-2157 GCA_044227705.1 Saprospiraceae bacterium | reverse complement strand
GTTCGTGGCGGCCGTCGACACCTGGGCCTGGGCCGATGGGGCGAGCGCGGCGGCGAGCGCGGCGGCAAGGAGGGCCTTTTTGAATGGATTGACCATGACGAGAGGGCTTTGTTTTGTGAAAAAAGCAGGGCCGGTGGCCCGTTTCAGTTGCCGTTTAGTCCGATTCGCGCAACGAACGTGCTCTGTTCGCCGCCCGCCTCGCCCAGCGCGGTGCGCCCGACGACGAGATAGCCGCAGTCGGGCGAATAGGTCACGAAGCGGGCGTCATTGGCCACGCCGGACTGGTCGATGGCGGCCTTCCACTTGACCTCGCCGGTGGCCAGCGAGAACTTGAGGAGGAGGAAGTTGTCCTGTTCCGGGGTGCCACCATTGCCCTCGGAGGAGGTGCAGGCGAGGACGACGCCCTCCGAGTCCGCCGCCTCGACGATGCCCTCGGCGATGGTGCCGTCGGGCAGGGTGAAGACCATCGGGGTGCCGCCCGTCGCCGGGTGGACTTCCAGATAGGCGCTCGGCGTCCCGCCGGGTTGCTGGATGCGGCCACAGGCCACGACCCGCCCGTCGGCGAGCTGCGCGACGGCAAAGGGTTCGCGGCTGACGTCGCTCGGGTTGTCGAACTGGGACTGGGCGAAGCCCCATTCGTCGGACAGGATGCTCTTCCATTTGCTCACATGGAAAATGGGCGTGAACGGCCCGATGACCGCGCCCCCCGGGGTCACTTCGTGGGGCAGGTGCCGCGCCCCGGCGACGATGAAGCCGCCGCCCACGCCGACCGATTTGATGTGATAGGTCCCCGCGTTGCCCATGGACAGAGGGGTCTTCATGTTGAAGTCGCCGTCCATTTCCATGACCACATATTGCCGGTTGGTCGAGGGGTCGGCCTGCCGGTGGCCGCAGACGAGGTAGCCGCCGCCGGGCCTGCGGTCGATGGAGAAGCCCTTGTGGGCAATGGAGTCGATGCCGTATGGATCCATTGCCACGTCGTTGGTCTTGTTGCCGTCGGCGTCGATGGCGGCGAGGTAGAACAGATCGACATTCCCGGTTTTGGTCTGCCCGACGATGGCCGTCGAGCCGTCGGGGTTGGCGGTGATGCCGTGCGCTTTGGTCAGGTCGGCCCCCGGCCACCCGAATGTGCGGTGCCAGAGGACGTTGCCCGCCGCGTCGGTGCGGGTGACGAAGGCCGTCGTCTTGCCTCCCGCGTCGATGTTCGTGCCGGTGATGGCGAGGCCCCCGTCGGGCATCGCGGTCGCGCCCTCGGTCTCTTGGCTGCCGGGCAGGTCGAGCTTTTTCTGGAAGCTCAGGGCCTTCGTGTCGGCCGCGTCGACATCGAACGTCTCGCTCGACTCGTTGCCCGAGACATAGGTCGTCAGCTCCACGGGGTAGGTCTGCGGCGAATGAAAGGTGTAGACGACGGAAAGGCTCGTGAAAACCTGCCCGTCGATGAGCCACCGGGCGCTGTCCGCCCCCGAGCAGCCGGCGTCAAGGACGACCACGGTGCCGGTGCCCGAGCAGGCGGTGACGGTGGCCGTGTGGCAGGTGTTGGAGAGGTCTATTTTTTTGTAGTTGCAGGAGAAGGAGAGCCAGAGGGCCAGCAGCAACAGGGCGAATGGTCTGGATTGTCTCATGATGTGGTGGGCTGATTTGTGGCCCGAAGCTCGGCAACGGGCGGTTGTTTTTCCGAAAAATCATGTCGGCTTTGGGCTTTGGCAGCGGCCTCAAATCATGTCGTCGTCCTTCGGCAAAGGCTTCTTCTCGCCGGGCTTGGGCTTGGGCTTCGGGGGGTAGTCGATATCCTCGATCCTCTTGTTGATGACCGGGTTTTTCCGGCATTGGGAAAGGATGGGGTCGAGCATTTTGAGCTTGCCAAAGTCGATGCCCTGCGGGTTTTTCCGCATCCGGGCGTACTCCTCGACGACCGCGTCGCAGCAGCACGGCTCGGCCTTGCGCCAGTTGCCGTTGCCGCAGCAGCCGAGCGCATTGAAGGGGCTGCCGGCCGCCTGATCGTCGGCTATTTTGTTTATCGCCGCATTCTCGGGCGGGGCTTCCACCGGGACGACTTTGGAGGAGTCAACGAGGGAGCCGTCGCCGTTTCCCGTGTCCGAGCTGTTGCTCCGGCAGGAGGACAGGAGGGCGAATGCCGTGACGAGGGCGAGAGGGAGG
>JBGAWE010000072.1:0-19274 GCA_044227705.1 Saprospiraceae bacterium | reverse complement strand
GAATCGATGTCGGGTGTTTGGAAGGTTGGTAAAACTGTTTTGTCGCACAACGGGAAACAATATGACGAGAAAGTACTGTTGAACCGCAAGGGGGCATTGAAGGATGAGGACAAGGAAGAGAGCATTTTCTATATCCCAGCCCAACGAGTCGTGACCATGGCACAAGGGTGGCCTAGAAACTTTCAGAATTTCGATATCGGGGACCCCTATGTACACAAATCATTCAGCGAGTCATTAAGGCTCTTGATGGAGAAGGAGTTTTCCAATGGGCATGGTAGCCAGCATATTTTCCCAAGACCTTACAAAATTGGTGGTCCGATTAAGAAAAGCGTTGACGACAGCATCTTTCATGGGGCAGCAATTGAACTTGACAAAGACCTTAAAAGACGTTTTCTTCAAAAAATTGATGGCCAAAAGCTGCCCTTTATGACTTGGTCGGCAGGACAGAAAGAGTTTATGCCCTTGCTTCTATCACTTTATCATTTGATTCCAAGCGGTAAAAAATCAAAAAAAGAGACGGTGGACTGGGTTGTAATCGAGGAACCAGAGATGGGCCTTCACCCCCAAGCCATCCAGACGGTGCTGCTGCTCGCGTTGCAATTGATGCAGCGTGGCTATAAGGTGGTCATTTCCACACACTCGCCCGTCCTTCTCGAAATGGCATGGGCTATACGCAACATAAAGGAGTCCGGGAGCGATGCCAACCTGTTGTTCAAACTGTTTTCGATTACCACAAAGGACAATTTGCTGAAAACAATCTTTAAGGCGGCGGTTGAGGAAAAAGAGTTCAAAACTTGGCATTTTCAAAGGCGGCCAAATAGCAAGGTGATAGCCGTAGACATATCGCAGCTTGATGCTGGAAGCGATGATGAGGCCATGTCGAGTTGGGGCGGCCTTTCCGAGTTCGCTAGCCGGGCAGTCGAGATCGTCTCCAATCTCCCTCAAAAACATGAAGAAAAATAGTGGGAAAAAGCCCTTGCCCGGTTTCCCAGTAGAGGGTCAATCCTTGATGGTTTTCGAAAACGCTGTCAGAGCTACCAATGATGTGAAGGACTGCCACCAGCCAGGGTTGCAGGCATTGGGAAAGCACAGCACGAAAATCAGGTTAAGAGAAAGCTCTCAATGCGGTGGCAGCCTCAACATTGACGACTGTACAAAAAAGCTCTATCCAGAGGAATCGCGTTGGGACTATGCCATCGCCTATCGGGACAAGGTGCATTTTGTGGAAGTACATACTGCGAACACGAGCGAAGTGCGCAAGATGAGCAACAAGCTTAAATGGCTCAAAGACTGGCTTGTGCATAAAGCCCCGGAAATCAATAGGCTCCGAGCAACTGAAAAGGCCTTTGTGTGGATTCAATCTGACGGCTTCGCCATTCCTGCACACGCCCCCCAATTAAGGGTTTTGGCGCAACTCGGATTAAAACCAGTTGCTCGCCTGGAACTATACTGAAGGCATTAAGGCACATGAACAGTTGACCTACCGCCTAACCGCGCCGATGGAGCACGTCGGGGTGAAGGATTCGTTCGGCGAGAGCGGGAAGCCGGTCGAGCTTTTGGAGAAGTACGGCCTCGGAAAGAAGGATGTCCTCTGGGCCGTAAAAGACGTTTTGGATAGGAAATAGGCTCCCTTTTGCTCGTTTTCGATAAAAAAAAGTGCCGCCGGTTTTCACCGACGGCACTTTTCGTTTCACCCAAAACCCGGAGGAGGTTCAGAACCCGATGCGTGCTCCCTCCTCGATGACGGCCCCCTTTTTCACCACCACCACGCCGTCTCGGACGACGTAGGCGGGCGTGTCGCAGTCGGGCAGGTGGGCACCGCCGCGAATCATGACGTTGTTGCCGATCATGCAGTCCTTGTCGAGGATGCAGTGCTCGATGTGGCATCCGTCGCCGATACCGAGGGGGATGCCAAGGGGGTCGATTGCCATGTCCTGGAGGGACTGGAATTGGTCGTTGCCCATCACGATGGCGTCCTTTATCACGGAGTTTTCCCCGATTCTCGAACGGAGGCCGATGATGGAGCGGTCGATGAGCCGTGCGTGGATGATGCTCCCCTCGGCGACCATCGCCCGGTTGATGCTCGTGCCGCCGTAGAACTTGGCGGGCGGCAGCATCCGGCCCCGGGTGTAGATTATGTTGCGGTTGTCGAACAGGTTGAACGAGGGGATGTGGTCGGTCAGCTCGATGTTCGCCTCGTAGAACGAGCGGATGGTCCCGATGTCCTCCCAATAGCCGGTGTACTGGTAGCTGGCCACGCGGCGGCCCGACTGGAGGCAGGCGGGGATGATTTCCTTGCCAAAGTCCATCGCGTCGGTGTTCTCGGCGAAGAGTTCCTGAAGCGTCCTTTTGTTGAAGATGTAGATGCCCATCGAGGCGAGGTACTCGCGGCCGCGCCTTTTCATTTCGGAGGAGACGTCGCTTTTCCAGTCGGGCAGGATGTCGGCCTTCGGCTTCTCGACGAAGCGCGGGATCATGCCGTGCTTGTCGACCTTCATGATGCCGAAGCCGGTGGCGTCGCGGGCGTTGACGGGGATGGTGGCGATGGTGAGGTCGGCCTTCTTTTCGATATGCTCCATGACCATCGTCTCGAAGTCCATTTGATAGAGCTGGTCGCCGCTCAAAATCAGCATGTAGTCGAAGTCGTGGCGGCTGAAGTGCGGCTCGCTCTGGCGCACCGCGTCGGCCGTCCCCTGGAACCACGACATGTTGCCCGGCGTCTGCTCGGCGGCGAGGATGTCGACGAATCCTTGTGAGAAGTGGTCGAAGTTGTACGAGTTCTTGATGTGCGCGTTGAGCGACGCGGAGTTGTATTGTGTAAGGACGAACATCCGCTTGACCCCCGAGTTGATGCAGTTGGAGATGGGGATGTCGATGAGGCGGTACTTGCCGCCGATGGGCACGGCAGGCTTCGAGCGCTTCTCGGTGAGCGGGAAAAGGCGGCTGCCCGCGCCGCCGCCGAGGATGAGGCAAATCATTTTGATCATAGCTGGCGGACGTTTTTGATTGTTCTTGATGAAGAAATCGGCCGGGAATCAGTTCGTCTTGACGGCGCGGTTGAAGCGGTCCTGCACCTCCTTCCAATTGACAACATTGAAAAATGCGGCGATATAGTCTGGCCGGCGGTTCTGGTAGTTGAGGTAATAGGCGTGCTCCCAGACATCAAGCCCGAGAATCGGGGTGCCTTTCTTTTCAGCTACGTCCATCAACGGGTTGTCCTGGTTGGGCGAGGAGGTGATGAACAATTTGTCGTCCGCCCCGACGCAGAGCCATGCCCAGCCCGAGCCGAAGCGCGTCGCGCCCGCCGCCGAGAAGTCCTTTTTGAAGTTTTCAAATCCGCCCAGATCGCGCTCGATGGCGGCGGCAAGGTTGGAGTTCGGGGCGAGGTCGTCGCCGCCGGGGGTCATGATTTCCCAGAAGAGGTTGTGGTTGAAAAAGCCGCCGCCGTTGTTGCGAACGGCCGGACTTGCCTTCGAGACGTTGGCGAGAATCTCCTCGATGGACCGGTTTTCGAGTTCGGTCCCGGCGATGGCGGCGTTGAGGTTGTTCGTGTAGGCGGCGTGGTGCTTGCCGTGGTGGATCTCCATCGTTCGCGCGTCGATGTGCGGCTCGAGCGCGTCGAAGGCGTAGGGCAGGTTGGGAAGTTGAAAGGCCATGTTGCTATTTGATTTTGTTGAAAAATGGATGGTTTGAAGGTTGGCCTTTCGGGGGAGCGGTCATCTTAAGATCTCCGCCCCGGCCGAAGTGCCGAGCCGCGTCGCGCCCGCCGTCACGAGTTCCTGCGCCCGCTCCTTCGTGCGAATGCCGCCAGCGGCCTTGACCTTGATGTTCTCTGGGAGGTGCGCCCGCAGGAAGCGGACCTGTTCGGCCGTCGCGTCATGGCCGTGCATGCCGGTGCCGGTTTTTATGAAATCAACCCCGGTGCCGACGCAGACATCTATGAGCGAGAGGATTTCCTGCTGCGTCAAAAGGCCGACCTCGAAAATCACCTTGATGACGCGGCCTTTGAGATGGGCGGCACGGGCCACGCTGTCGATGTCGTTGGAGACGTGGTTCCAGTTGCCCGATTTGAGGGCGGCGATGTTTGCCACGACGTCAATCTCGTCGGCGCCTTCCTCGACGGCCCGTTTTATCTCCTCGCTCTTGGCCACGATGGCCGTGTAGCCCATCGGGAAACCGGCAACCGTCACCAGTTTCGGGATGCGAAAACCCTCGCCAAGGAACCGCCGTGCGTCGCGCACAAAAAACGGCGGCACACAGACCGCCGCGAACCGGTTTTTCAGCGCGAGATCGCAGGCATTCTGCACCGACTTCAAATCCGTGTCGGCCCGGAGGACGGTGTGCTCGATGTAATCGGCGAGGTTCATTTGTTCCGAGAGCAAAGCGTGTTGGGCGAAAGGTCGATTGGCAGCCGGGCAAACTTATGACAACCTTTCCCTTTTCCAAGCGGCTCAAATAGCAAAGGGCTTCCCGGACAAATTCCGAGAAGCCCTTCCGCTTTCATGTGGTCTTCCGGCTCAAAAGTATAAAACCGGAATGCCGAACCAATTGCTCAACGAGCTATTTTTTCAAAAAAGCCTTGTTGTGGCAAATAACAGGACAAAACCGACCCGAAATCGCTTGCACGTGCCCAAAACAAGGCTCATGCGTCGATCTTGGCGTACTTGGCATTGGCCTCGATGAACGCGCGCCGCGGCGGCACCTCGTCGCCCATGAGCATGGCGAAGGCGCGGTCGGCCTCCGCCGCGTCCTCGATTTCGACCTGCTTGAGGGTGCGCCGCGCGGGGTCCATCGTGGTCTCCCAGAGCTGCTCGGCGTTCATCTCGCCGAGGCCCTTGTAGCGCTGGATTTTTACGGAGTCGTCCTCCTCCTTGCCCCCGCTGAACTCCATGACCACCTCGCGGCGCTGCTGGTCGTTGTAGGCGTACTTCTGTTTGTTGCCCTTCTTGACCATGTAGAGCGGCGGCTGCGCGATGTAAATGTTGCCGTCGTCGATGAGCTTGCGCATGTAGCGGAAGAAGAAGGTCAGGATGAGCGTCGTGATGTGCGACCCGTCGATGTCCGCGTCGCACATGATGACGACCTTGTGGTAGCGCAGTTTTTCCGTGTTGAGCACCCGGCCGTCGCCGCCTTCCGCCTCTTGGATGGAGACCCCGAGGGCGGTGAAAATGTTCTTGATTTCCTCGTTCTCGTAGATTTTGTACTCCAAAGCTTTCTCCACGTTGAGGATTTTTCCGCGAAGCGGAAGGATGGCCTGGATGTTCCGGTCGCGCCCCTGTTTGGCCGTCCCGCCCGCCGAGTCGCCCTCGACAAGGAAGATTTCCGACTCCGCCGGGTTGCGGCTGGCGCAGTCCGAGAGCTTGCCGGGCAGGCCGCCGCCGGTCAGTGCGCCTTTCCGCTGGACCATCTCTCGGGCTTTTCGGGCGGCGTTGCGGGCGGTCGCGGCGAGGATGACCTTGTCGATGATGCGCCGCGATTCCGACGGGTTCTCCTCCAAAAAGGTCTTCAAAGCATCCCCCACGCAGCGCGAGACGATGCCGACGACCTCCGAGTTGCCAAGCTCCCCCTTCGTCTGCCCCTTGAACTGCGGCTCCGGCACTTTGACGGAAACAATCGCCGTCATCCCCTCGGTAAAGTCCTCGCCCGAGATGGGGAAGGTGATTTTTTTGAAGTACCCGTTGTCGTCGCCGTACTGCTTGAACACGCGCGTCAACGCCCGGCGGAAGCCGCTGACGTGCGTCCCCCCGTCGCGGGTGTTGATGTTGTTGACGAACGAGAGTACGTTCTCCGAATAGGAGGTGTTGTAGGAAAGCGCGACCTCCACGTCCACCCCGTCCTCGACGGCCGTGATGTAGATCGGCTCGCTGACAATGACTGTTTTCGTCTCGTCGAGGTACTTGACGAATTCTTTCAGGCCGCCCTCCGAGAAGTATTCCTCGCGTTTGAAAGCGCCGCCCTCTTCCTCGACCCGCTCGTCGGTGAGGCTCAAGCGGAGGCCCTTGTTTAGGTAGGCCAGCTCCCGCATCCGGTGGTCGAGCGTGGTGAAATGGTATTCATCGGTCTCGAAAATCTCGGTGTCGGGCAAAAAAGTGGTCAACGTCCCCGTCCGGCTGGAGTCGCCGATGATGCGCACCGGGTACTGCGGAACGCCGCGCACATACTCCTGCTCGAACATCTTCCCCTCTCTTTCCACCTGAACCCGCACATGGCTCGACAAGGCGTTGACGCACGAAACGCCCACGCCGTGCAGACCGCCGGAGACTTTGTAGGTGTTCTTGTCAAACTTCCCACCGGCGTGCAGGACGGTCATCACGACCTCGAGCGCAGACTTCTGGAGCTTCTCGTGGATGCCGGTCGGGATGCCGCGCCCGTTGTCGACGACGGTGATGGAGTTGTTCTTGTGGATGCGCACGTCGATGTCCGTGCAGTATCCGGCGAGGTGCTCGTCGATGGAGTTGTCGATGACCTCCCAGACGAGGTGGTGGAGGCCTTTCACGTCGGTCGAGCCGATGTACATGCCGGGGCGCTTCCTGACCGCCTCCAGCCCCTCGAGGGCTTGAATGTTGCCTGCGTCGTAATTGCCCGAGGGGGCTTGGTTTGCTTGGTCGGCTGCCCCTTTGGGCAGGTCGTTCTCTTCAATTTTGCTCATGGCCGCAAAAGTAAAAATCCCCGCCCGGCCGCGCCCTGCCCGAGCAAGTTTTTTTCGTGAAAAAAAGAATTTAAACCGTTGATTTTGAGCGAGTTAGGCGGCTTGTGGAAAACTAATCCTCGTCTTCCCTCGCCCGGCTTTTGATGAGGCAAAATCAGTTGCCGACCACCTCAAACTCCGTCCGCCTGTTCGCCGCCCGCCCCTCTGCCGTCGCGTTCGATTGAATCGGAACCGACTCCCCGAAGCCGCGATAGGCCAGCCGCCCTGCCGCCACGCCCTTCCCCACCAGAAAGTCGAAAACAGCCTTTGCCCGGTTCTCTGAAAGAACTTGGTTTTCGCTATCCGTGCCGATGTCGTCCGTGTGCCCGTTGATTCGGATTTTCAAACCAGGGTTCTCGTCGAGGAGTTTTTTCAACACCATCAGCTCCTCCGCCGATTCGGGTTTCAGCAAGGCCGAGTTTGTTTCGAAGAAGATGTTTTTCAAAATTATAGGCTTGCTGGGGAGCGACGACCTCTCTCCCGAAACCGCCTCCGCTGGCAGTTTTTCCAAAAGGATTTCCATCAAAAACGGCTTCGCCGCCGAGCTGGCCTCCGTCAGGTTGAAGTTTTCGGAGTGGAAAAGATAGCCCGGTTTCGAGACCTCGAGCGCTAGGTTTTTCCCGATGGGGAGACAGGTCAAAAAGGTGCCGTCGCCGCCCGTCGTGGCGGAAAGAAAACTGGCCCGGCTGCCGAGGTCGATGAAATCGGTTTTTGCTGCGAGCGGTTGCCGCGTCTCAAAATCCCGAACCGTCGCTTTGACGAAGGTCATCGGCTGCGGCCGCAAATGCTCGGGCAGGTCGAAGCTGAAAATGTCGTCGCCGCCCATCCCATTCGGGTTGTTCTGTGCGGAGAAGTAGGCCGTCCGCCCGTCGAGCGAGACGTAAAAGGCACCCTCGTTCCCGACGGTGTTTATCGGGATACCGAGGTTTTGCGGGGTTCCCCATTTGCCGTCCGCCTGTTTTCGAGAAAGGAAGAGGTCGAAGGTCGGTCGGTCGCCAGTGCCCATGCCGGGGTGCGCGTCGCTCATGAAATAGAGGGTCTGGCCGTCGGGGTGGATGAAGGGGGCCTGCTCGTTTCCCGGCGTGTTGATGGGGCTGTCGATGTTTCGTGGCGCGTCCCAGGAGCCGTCGGGGTTCCGCTCGGCGAGCCAGATGTCCTTCGCGCCCCAGCCGTCGGTTCGGTCGCTGGCGAAGTAGAGGGTCCGGCCGTCGGCGGAGAGGCTCGGCTGCGAGTCCCAGCTTCGGGTGTTGACGGGCGCCCCGAGGTTGCCGGGCTTCCCCCATTGGCCGTTTTTCAGTTGTGAAAAATAGAGGTCGCAGCTCCCCAGCCCGTCCTCTTGCCTTCCGCAGGCGGTGAAAAAGAGCTGTGAGCCGTCTGCGGAAAGGCATTGCGCGCCCTCGTTGCCGGGGGTGTTGATGGCGTCCATGAAGACCGCCTTCTGCCAAACGGAGTCGACTTTTTGGCTGGAGAAGAAGTTCTCGTCGGTCTTCCTCCGGCAAAAAATCATGCGCTCTCCGTCGGCGGTGATGGTCGGCAAGTATTCGTCGGCGGCCGTGTTGATGGTCGGCGGCAAAGGTTTCGGGTCGAAGGGAACGGGGTTCCTCAAGGCTTCGGCAGCGAAGCGACAGTTCTGCGCCAGCCGCCTCATGTTCTTTTTCGACTCCGGGCTTGTCTTTTGAAAAGTCAAAAAACGCTCGGCGTGCTCGGCGGCCTCGAGCAGCTTCCCCTGGTCGCGCTCGACCTCGGCGAGGTTCGACCAGACGCGCGGCTCGTGCTCGGGGGCCATCCGGGCGGCGCGCTCGAAGGCAGCCTCGGCCTCTGCGGGGTTCTTGAGTTCGCGCTGGCAGCCGCCCATCCAGATGACCGCGTCGACGAACGTCGAGTCGGCCTTCAAGGCTTTTGAATAGGCGACGAGGGCCTTGCCATAATTTCCCTGTTCAGAAAATTTTTGACCTTCGTCGAAGGACTCCTTTGCCTTGCCGAGGACTGTTTTCCGAGTCGTGTAAGTCTGTGTGAATGAACAACTTGCGAGAAAAAGGAGGCTTGCGGCGGCGACAAATCTTGCCGAAAAGGGACGCAGTATGACGGTCATCTTGCGGACGGTTTTGTGGGCGAAGTAACGATGGCCGCCCGCCGTGTCGTGCCCCGCTCCGGGTTGGCATCGCATTTGCAAAAAGGAGAATATCCACATACTTTGAGAAAACGAGGCCCGGCCCGGGAAGTCCCGAGGCCGGGCCTCCTTGTTTGCGCCCGGGTCGAGGGTGCCACAGCCCACGTTCTGCTAACTTCCAATGCGCCCCTTATTCTCGCTTCACCTCCACCAGCCGCAGCGGCGCGTTTGCCGGCAGCAGTCCGCTCTTCAAGACAATTAGCTGCCCGCGCTGGCTGGCGATGAACGACGCAACGCCCGAACCCAGCCCGAACGCCCGGCCCTGCGCGTTGATGCAATAGACTGCAGCAAGGAAAGGGTAGTCGCCCCGCGCGATGTAGGCTTGATAGGGCTGGAAGCCCGGCCGCCCCCGCTTCAAGCATCTCGGCCAGCCGGATTTCCTTTCTGAATTTCTGCACGCCCTGGTCGTCGGTGTCGCTCAACCAGTTGAGGCCGATGATGCCGATGGCACCCTTGTTCGCCGCGACGTGCCGGATGACCTCCGGGTTGTTCTTCAGCGCGAAGGCCGTCGGCGAGAGGGCCGCGCCGCGCAGGATGCTGTCCTTCGCAAATCGGACAAGCCCCGAGTTTGGGTTGTCAAAAACAACTTGGATGGCTCCGAGGGTCGATTTCGGGTCGATTTTCGCCCATTTCGTCACCTTTCCCGACAAAATATCGGCCACCTGGGCGACCGTCAGCGTTGTGTCGCGGTTCGCCGGGTTGAGGATGACGGCCAGGCCGTCCCACGCCAGCTTCGTCCATTTCGGGGTGAAGCCTTTTGATTGGAAATATTTCTCCTCCTCCGCGTTGAGCCGCCGCGAGAGGATTGCCACCTCGAGCGAGTCGTCGAGCAGGAGCTTGACGGCCTCGTTCTCCGGCAAATAGCGCGCATCGATTTTGGCCTGCCCGTAGATGCTGTCGAAAACATCCAGTTCGGCCTCGATGACGGGCCGGTAGCCCTCGTCGACGGCCATCGAGATGCGGCCCGAAGTGGGCGTGTCGGTCGTGCGGTCGGTGGCCGTGTTGCTGCCGCAACCGAAAGCCAGCAGGGCGAGAAGGGGAAGAAAACCGGTCTTTTTCATAGAAAAAAGGATGCTTTTGGGTCAGAAAATGGCCTCGCCTGAATTTGGCTCTCTAAAAATGGTCGGCCCACGCCCGCCACGCCCGGTAGACGCCGTAGACGATGGCCAGCCCGCCGAACAGGTAGCGCAACTGGAGGTAAAGCCCCTCGTTCATGGTCTTCTCGAAAAAGATGAAATAGACGCCCACGCCGAGGTAGATGGCGGCCATGAGCAGCTTCACCCACTTGACGGGGCTGTTGACGCTCTCGCTGTTTCGGATGCGCTCGGAGGTCGGTTCTTCCATTTTTTCTGTGATTTTGATTGAAAAAAGAGGCTTTTCGGGGTTGAAGGTAGCTCATCCTCTCAATTGAAAAAGGACAGGGAGGTTCATTCGGACGCGCACGGCGTTGCCGTTCTGGTTGCCCGGTCGCCACGCGGGCATCGATGCGACGACGCGAAGGGCCTCCTTGCCGCAGCCCGCGCCGATGTCCTTCACGACTTTCAAATCGGTGATGCGGCCGTCCTTTTCGACAACAAAGGTCACGAAGACCCGCCCCTCCGTGCCGGTCTCCACGGCCAGCGCGGGGTAGCGGATGCTCTCGGCAAGGTACTTGAGCAAGGCCGCGTCGCCGCCAGGAAACTGCGGCATCGACTCCACCCAAATCAGCTCCTTTTCGGGAACGACGGGCTTGACGGCCTCCACCTTTCCTTTTTCGCCCAAATCGGTCGGCTCGTCGATGGGCGGGGCGGTCGAGTTCGGGTCGCCCGCGATGTCCTTTTTGCCAACGTTGGCCGTCAAGTTCGGGCCGAGGTCGGGCGGCGGGATGTCGACCGGCGTATTGTTGTCGACTACCAGCGGCAGCACGAACTTTTTCTGCGGCGGCGCAACCGGCGGCAGTGCCTCGACCGGCGGCGGGGCGGGCGGCTTTTCAAATTCCGGTGGTTCGTCGAAGGAGATGTCGCGGTCGATGGTCAGCCGCTCGACGGGCCGGTTGGCCGCCGCCAAAAGCCACGGCCCGGCGAACGCCGCGAGCAATCCGGCAATGGTGAAAAGGAGCGCGTTGCGCATCGTCGCGGGATAGGAGCGGCGCAGCAGGTAGGCCCCGTAGGCCCGGTTGCGGTTCTCGAAGACGAGTTCGAGGAGATCTTTTTCGTTGCTTTTCATGTCGTTTTCTTTTTAAAAATGATGGAGAAATGCCCGGTCGCCTTCCGTCGCGTCCACGATGGCGTAGTGCGAGACGCCGGTGATGTTCATCTCGTCGAGCACGTCGACGAGGTTCTGGTAGACCGAAGACTCGGTCGGTTTGATGAGGACGACAAGGCGGCTCCTCGGTCGGCCGTCGCCGCCGGGGCGGGTGCCGAAGCGGTCGTCGACCTCTTTTTTAGCTGAAAAAATCACGTGCCGCAGGTCATCCGCACCATATCCGCAAGAGTCGACGCCGCCCTCGGGGAGACCGCGCCACCAGATGACTTTATCGCCACTGCCAAGCAGGAGTGTGAGCGTTTTTGAGGCGGCAACCACGTCCACGTCGTCGCCGTCTTTGATCGGCATGGCGACCGGCATGGTGAAGTTTTGCCGCAGCGAGGTCGTCAGCATGAAGAAGGTGATGAGTAGAAAACCGAGGTCGACCATCGGCGTGAAGTCGATTCGGATGGCCGCCGAGCGCGCTCGGGGCAGACGGCTGGCTGGGCGGGCGTTGCGCCCACCTGTTTGGTTGAGTTCCATGTTCTCAGACTTTACTGTTGAGAGAAGATTGGTTTTTGGAGAAATGATTCCGCCTAATTAGGCTTTCTAAAAACCGGCACTTGCCTGTGAGATGCGGGCGGCGACGGGTTTGGTGGACGGCGACGGGATTTTTTTTCAATAAAAAAGGCGCAGCGGTTTTGCCCCTACGCCCTTTTTCAAAAACCGACCGTGAACGGTCTAGTCAAAGCGGCAGTGCCGCGTACTTTTTCACAAACGCCGCAAACTCCTCTACCATCACCGGCGAGCCAATGGCGATGGTGCTTCGCTGGTGCAGCTTCGTCGGCTCGGTGTCGAGGATGCGTTTCAGCTTCGTGTCGAGTGCCTGACCGCCCGCTTGCTCGACAATCATAGCCAGCGGATTGCACTCATATAGGAGGCGCAGCTTTCCTTCTGGGTATTTCCGGGTGGCGGGATAGAGGAAAATCCCTCCTTTAATAAGAATGCGGTGGATGTCGCTGACCATCGAGCCGATGTAGCGCAGGCCCCAGTTGTTGTCGGAGCAGTGGTCGACGTATCGGCGCAGCTCGAGGTCGAATTTTGAATAATATCCCTGGTTGATGGCGTAGCTGTCGCCCGTTTTTGGGATTTTCATGTTGCGGTGCGAGAGGCAGAACTCGCCAATCGACGGGTCGAGCGTGAAGCCGTTGACCCCCCGCCCGGTCGTGTAGACGAGGATGGTCGAGGTGCCGTAGAGGACGTAGCCCGCCGCCACGAGCTTCGAGCCGGGCTGTAAAAAGTCTCCCACGACAGCCGCCCCGCCGTCAGGCGAGCGGCGGCGGTAGATGGCGAAGATGGTGCCGACCGACACGTTCACGTCGATGTTGGAGGAGCCGTCGAGCGGGTCGAACATGACCACATAATTGGCCTTTTTGGACGAAACGGACGGGATTTCGAGCATCCCCTCGTTCTCCTCGGAGGCGATGGCGCAGCACTCGCCGCTGTTTTTGAGGCACTCGATGAGCCGCTCGTTGGCGAAAACGTCGAGCTTCTGCTGGTCCTCGCCGTGCGTGTTTGCCGACCCTTCGACGCCGATGATGCCCACGAGGCCGGCCTTGTTGACCTCGCGGTTGATGATTTTGGCGGCCACGCCGATGTCGCGCAAGAGCCCCGTCAGCTCGCCGACGGAGTAGTCGAAGTCCGCCTCCGTTCGGAGGATGAACTCGTCGAGCGTTACGATCCTGTCGGTGGGGAACTGTACCGGGTGGTGCTCGGCTTGGGCGGTGGCCGCGACGGTGCCGTTTTCCTTTTTCGTTGCCATGATGAAATTTGGTTGGTGGAAATCTGTTGGAAGGCTGGCCAAAATTAGAAACGCCCCGGAAACCAGCCCCTTGTTTAATTTTGTCCGTTCGGCGGCTCGCCCCAGCTCCTGGATTTTGCTCAAAAAAAAACACGTTTGCATAAAATGAAGAAACGCTTGCTCGGCCTCCTCCTTGCCTTCCTGGCTGTCTCGCTCCTCCCATCCTGCGGCATTTTCAATTCGAGAAAATCCGGCTGCCCCGCTACCGAGAGCCTCAAGGCCCAGGAGAAAAAAGGCGGCGGCTACAAGAAGTCCGGCAAGACCAAGTCGGGCCTCTTCCCCGACAAGGCAAAGAAGAAGACGGGCCTGCGGCATTGACCCGTCGCCCGAACAACGAATCGCCCTGCCACCTTCCGACCACTTTGAACCGCGTTCTTTCTGTCTCCTAAACTGGCGATTTTGAAAACGTCCCTAATAGCCGTGCTGCTTTTCTCCCCGATTCTGTTGGGGAAACTCTGTGCGCAAGCGACCGGCGGCGCATCGACCTCAGGTGCGCCGAAAGGTGCCGCCGTCGAGGCCGCAACTGAAAAATCGTCGGCCGCGCCCGCCGCCGAACAGGCCCCGAACATCGTCCCGAACCCAGGTTTCGAGCAGTTCATCTCGCAGCCGATCGGCTGGTATTACAAAGGCTCCCACTTCGGCGAGGTCGTCAAATATTGGCAGTCGGCCACGACCGCCTCGCCCGATGCCTACTCGCCGAAGGTGCGCGTTCCGGAGAGTTGGCAGGAGAAGGGCTTCGGCAAGTTCAAGCCGCACTCGGGCAAGAACATGGCGGGCATCACCCTCTACGGCTGCAAGAACGGCAAGCCCCATTGCCGCGAGTACATCGAGATTCTGCTGGCCGAGCCGCTCGTTGCGGGGCAGTCCTATCTGGTGGAATTTTGGGTCGCGTCGCTACCCAAGGCGTTGCAAATCAACCATTTGGGTGCGGTTTTCACATTGGACAAAATCGATAAGAAGACCGATGAGCAGCTTCAGATGGCCCCGCAGGTGGCCGCCGAGGAGGTCGTCGAAGCCCCGGCAAAGTGGGTGAAAATCAGTGGAAAATTCATCGCCGAGGAGGAGGCCGACTGGCTGACCATCGGCAACTTCTCCTCCGACGAGCAGACGAAAACCGAGAACGTGGCGGGCGACGCAAGCCTCAACTTCGCCTACTATTATATCGACGACGTGTTGGTGAAAAAAATCCCGCCCTTCCGCCCGCTCCTCGTCGGCCCCGACGACTTGACTAAAATCACCCTCCGACAGGGCGACACGGTCAGGTTGAAGAACATCTACTTCGAGTTCGACCGGTCGGAGTTGATGCCCCGCTCGTTCGTCGAGCTGGGTAAGTTGGCCAAGATTTTAAGGGAGAACCCGACGATGCAAATCGAGGTCATCGGCCATACCGACAGCGACGGCAGCGACGACTACAACCAAAAGCTCTCCGAAAGCCGCGCCCGGACGGTCGTCGCCTGGCTCCGAAAACAGGGCATCCGCGCCGAGCGCCTCCGCTCGCGCGGCGCGGGCGAAAGGCAGCCGGTCTCGACCAACGAGACGGACGCGGGGCGGCAGCAGAACCGGCGGGTGGAGTTCGTCGTGCTGCGGCGGTAGAGTTGCGATGCATCGCGTCTCTACAAACCTTCGCCCCGTTTTCTGGTTTTCCTTCGCGCCGAACCGCCCCCGCAACCCGGCATTTCTTATGAGAAAAACGCTCTCCCGACAAGCCTCCGCCCCCATCCCGACGCGGCTCGGGGTGTTCGAGATGGTCGCCTTCGCCGCCTCGCCCGACGACTTGATGCCGCACGTCGCCTTCGTCTCCGAAAATTTCGACCCCACCCGAGGCCCCGTCCCCGTCCGCATCCACTCGGAATGCCTCACTGGCGACCTCTTTGGCTCCCGCCGCTGCGACTGCGGCGAGCAGCTCGCGACCGCCATCCGCATGGTCGCCGAGACGGGCGGCGTGCTCGTCTATCTCCGGCAGGAGGGGCGCGGCATCGGCCTCATCAACAAGCTTCGCGCCTACAACCTGCAGGACGCCGGCCTCAACACCGCCGACGCCAACACCCACCTCGGCTTCGAGGTCGATGCGCGGCAGTACGGCGCCGCCGTCGCCATCCTCGCCGACCTCGGCATCGCCGACATAAATTTGATAACCAACAACCCCGAAAAAGTGGCCGCGCTCGAACGCTCGGGCATCCGGGTCTCCGCTCGAACGCCGCTCGTCATCGCGCCGAACAGCGACAACCGCGACTACCTCTTGGCCAAAAAGGAGCTGATGGGCCATTTTCTTTGATTGCCTTTTTCAAGAACATCCATGAACTTGCAGATTGACAACACAAAATCATTTTGGGAAAACCGCTGGCAGACAGGTGAAACACAATGGGACCTCGGGCAGCCCTCGCCGCCCATCGTCGAGTTTTTCGAGCGCGATTTTTCAACCAATCCGAAATCGCTGTCGATTCTGATTCCGGGCTGCGGCAACGCCCACGAGGCCGATTTCCTGCTCAAAAAAGGCTTCACCGACATCACCCTAATCGACATCTCGCCCCGCGCGGCGCAGAACCTCCGCGACCGTTTCGGCGACCGGCTGACTGTTTTGGAAGGGGACTTTTTCGAGCTTGAGGGAAAGTTCGACCTCATCGTCGAGCAGACTTTTTTCTGCGCCATCGACCCCTCGCTGCGGGCGCGATATGTGGAAAAGATGGCCTCCCTCCTCGCCCCCGGCGGTCGGCTGGTAGGCATTTTGTTCGATGCCGAGTTCGACGGTGGCCCGCCTTTCGGCGGGAACCGGGCGGAGTACCGGCCGCTTTTCGAGCCTTTTTTCGATATAAAAACAATGGAAACCTGCCTCTCCTCCATCCGCCCGAGACAGGCGAGAGAGCTGTGGATGGAGCTTTCAACGAAATGATTTTTTGAAACAGGCGGCTATCCCAAGCTCAACATAGCCAATTTGGCCCCATACTCCAAATCGCCGCTCTCGAGCGCGACGCGGGCCATTTCCTGAAACACCCGCATCGGGTCTTTGAACTCGAAGACCTCTTTCAGCGCAGGCTCGCTCTCTAGCAAGGCCATCACCGAGGCACTCGTCGGCAGCTCGGGCAGGCCCGCGAGTTGGCCGAGGTTGTTGCCCGTGAGCACCGCGCTGTGCCGCAGCCGCTCGGGCAGCCCGTCGAAGCCGACCCCGCCCGACGTCTGCCCCTGCACGATGGTCTTCACCGCGTCGCCGCTGGCGCGTACGTAGAAGGCGCGGCCCATTCGGCCCATCAGGTCGAGCTTGTGCGGGTCGAGGCGGCCCTTCTCGTCGATGACGCGCTCGGCGATGTGCATCAGCACGACCTGGCAGATGAAGAGGATGCCCGCGCCGCCACCGTCGCCGAGCTTGATGATGTCCACCACTTTGCACTCCATGTGGACGGGCGACTCGGCGATGCGCGGCGGCTTGACCAGCACCGAGTCGATGGCCGTGAGGCCCGCTTTCACAAACTCGCTCACCCCGTACTCGAATTCGATGCTCGTCACCGCCATCTGCTGGACGAGGTCGTGCGTGACGGCGTGGATGACCACCTCGCGCGTCTCTTCGATGTTGCGCAGAGTGTCCTTCGTGGTGTTCTTGTCGACGCGGCGGTTGGCCGAAAAGATGACGATGGGCGGGTTGGAGCTGAAGGCGTTGAAAAAGGAAAACGGAGCGAGGTTGACCACGCCGCCCGCTCCGATGGTGCTCGCCCAGGCGATGGGCCGGGGCGCGACGGCCCCGAGCATGAACTGGTGGAGGTCGCGGGTCGGCGTGATGAGCGGGTCGATTTGTCGCATGGTTTCGGTATGTTTTTGAATGATTTTGGGGGCAAATTAGCCAAAAACCTTGGTGTCTGCCCGCCCCGGCCGTGGCCTCAGCCCGTGGTGCCGCCCGGCCTCCGAGCCGTTGAACCGCCGGGTTTTCTGCAAGACTTTCCGCTCCTCGGCAGGCAGTTTCAAAAATTCCCGGCACTCCGCCGAACAACATCCGCGCATCTTCTCAAAGCACTCGTCGCATTGGATGAAAAGGAGGTGGCAGGGGTCGTTCGCACAATTGCGGTGCGAGTCGCTCGGCTGCCCGCATTGATGGCAGGTCGAGACGATTTCCGGCCCGATTCGCTCGCCGAGGCGGCTGTCGAAGACGAAGTTTTTTCCCCTGAATTTGTTCTCCAGCCCCAGTTCCCTCACCTGTCGGTCGTACTCGATGATGCCGCCGTCGAGCTGGAAGACATTCTCGAAACCATTGAACTTCAGCCAGGCCGATGCCTTTTCGCACCGGATTCCGCCCGTGCAGTACATGACGACTGGCCGGTCTTTGAACTCGGAAAGCATCTCGACGACCATCGGAAGCTCCTCCCGAAAGGTCTCCGCCGGGGGCAGAACCGCGCCCGCGAAGTGGCCGACCTCGCTCTCGTAATGGTTCCTCATGTCCACCAAAACAGTCTCGGGCCGGGCCGTGATTTCGTTGAAATCCGCGGCCGAGAGGTGCCGGCCCATGTCGGAAGGGTCGAAGCGCGGATCGTCTATGCCGTCGGCGACAATCTTCTTCCTGACTTTGACATCGAGCAGGAAAAAGGAGCGGCCGTCGTCCTCGCGGGCAAGGTTGAGCCTCAAATTTTTCAAAAAGGGATAGACGTCGAGCGCGGCGCGGAAGTCGTCGAGCTTTTCAACGGGAACGGAAACCTGCCCGTTCACCCCCTCTCGGGCGACGTAGACGCGGCCGAGAACCCCTGTTTCGGCCAGTTTTTGATAGAAATCGTTGCGGAAACCGACAGGTTCCTCGATTCGGCAATACCTGTAAAAAGAGAGCGTCCGCCGCTCGACGGGCGAGCTTTCCATGCGGTCTCGCAGGGCGCGGCGGTTGAGCTTGTTGCGGAGGTGCGGGTCGAGAGCTTCCATTTTATTAGAGAGAACTCAATCCCGCCTACCCACCGACGGGCAGCGGATGGAGCCGAAGTAGTAGAAAACCCCCGCGCCGAGGAAGGTGTAGAAGTCGTTCTTCTTCGCATTGCCGCGCTGCCGACCGGCCTGCCCGATCTTGGGCAGCTCCGAGCGGTCGGAGAGCGCGACGGCGAGGTCGCCCCGGATGGAGCGCAGGTCGTCGGTGTTCGGGTAGTTGCCGCTCACGTCGTCTAGGTAGTCCGTCCAGACGCTGCGGGCGCCGAGCTCTATATTAAATGAGAGGCGGTAGCTGATGTCCATCTTCAGCCCGAGGCCGTAGTTGAAGGCCCCGCCGAGCGTGTTGTACTCCTCGCCCCGGAACTGGCCTTCGGTTCCGAGCGGGCGAAGCTCCTCCCATTTCCCTTCGTACTTCGCCTTCGGGTTGTAGCGGAAGACGGTGAACCCGGCCAGCATGTAGGGCGTGTAGTTGTACTCGCGGTCGCCGTGGATGTAGGGCAGGAAGTTGAACTCGCCGCTGGCCGAGATGTCGAAGATGTCGCTGCGGAAGGAGAGGTTGCGCCGCTGCTGGTAGACGTTCTTCGAGTCCTTGTCGGAGGCGGCGAGGCGGCCGTAGCTCACCCCTAAGCGCGCACAGAGCCGGTCGTTGAAGTTGTACCGGGCCAGTGCGCCGCCAGCCAGCCCGACGCGGTTGACGCGCCACTCGGTGTTCAAATCGCCGAAATAGTTGGAGACGCCCGCCCATCCGCCAACCTCCCAGCCTTGCTGGGCGGCGAGATTCTGGGCGATAAAAAGCAGGCCGAAAAGGCTAGGGATGCGAAGCAATCGGATGGTCATGGTCGAGAATCGTGGATGGTTTTTTCCCCGGTTGTGTCCCGAAGCTCCAGCGTCGGGCGGCAGCCCCCAAACGCCGCATTTCAAAAAATCGGGCCGGGAGCGTCCTTTTTTCACCAAAAATCGTGGAAAAAGCGGGCAAATGTAGCCAAACAGGGAAGCTGGCCAAGCCCTTCAGTCCGTCGAAATCACCCTGATTTCGACGCGCCGATTGGCGAGAAGGATGGCGGGCGGGCAGTCGCCGCCTTTCGGGCAGGGGACGAGCGGCCGCTTCGAGCCGAAGCCTTGGGTCGCAACCCGCCCGGCGGGAATTCCCATTGCCGTCAACTTCATCTGCAAAAAAGTGGCGCGGGCTTCAGACAGCTTTTGGGCGAGCTTCTCTTTTGAAAACCCCTCCGTGTGCGCCCCAATTTCGATTTTCAAAGAGGGGTTTTCGAGGAGCAGGGCTTTGAGTTTTTCCAGTTCAAAAACCATCGCGGCCGAGTCGGGCGCGACGGCCGTCGAGGAATCGTAGCGGATGTCTTCGAGTTGAAAGACCGGCCCTGCGACTGGCGTTTTTTGAGATAATAAGAGGGCGAGCGAGTCGAGGTTCATTTTTGAAAAAC
>JBGAWE010000071.1:0-19521 GCA_044227705.1 Saprospiraceae bacterium | reverse complement strand
CCGCCGGGTACTCCGCCACAGGCCACGAACTGGGGCGCAAACAACAACTGGCTCGTCGATGGGACGATACCGGGTCACGACCCCGAGGCTGTGTTGCCTGCAAATACTGCATCTACACCTCCCGCCTGGTATCGGCAAGTCGCCAACGGAGGGACTTCCGGCACTCCAATCTGCGACGGTCTCCTACCGCCCCCGCCGGGTGCTCTTCCAGAGCCGCCGACAGGCGAACGAGCCAAGAACATGGCAGAAGGTGGCTATCTCTTCCCAGAACCTTCCCAGCAATGGGACTTCGAGCGCTTCCTGCTCGGGGAGATGCTCCGCTACCCAAACTCCTACACGTCCGAGCCAGCAGCGGTCAGCTATTTCAACGCCAAGCAGAACACAGCCCTCGGGCAAATCGCGCTCGTCGAGAAACTCATCGGTGATGCCGCTTCGGTTGGCCTTTCGTTACAATCGGACATCCAAGCTTGGCAGGAAAGTTTGTACCAGCAGGCCACCGAACTTGGCGAACTGGAGGTCACGGGAGGCCAAAACCTTTCCGCAGAAGAGTTCCAAGCTGCAAAGACTGCCCTACTCCACCAAATGGCCGGGCTGTATGCTCAAATCGACCAAGCCAACGCTTCGCTCAAAAGCAGCCGCGCGGAACATTGGGCGAACACAGTGCTCCCGGTGCTCAATGCCATCACGCCCACCAACGACATTGAGGCCAACTACAAGACCGTCTACCAGTTGTGCATGAAGCGCAACCTCGGTCAGACGGTCTCGACAGCCGACAGTTCCGACCTTCGGGCCATCGCATACCTCTGCCCGGAGACCGACGGCGAGGTTGTCAAGATTGCAAGGGACATGCTGCCGATGCAGGAATCCCGGGCCTTTGCCCGCGAGGGGGACGACGAGTACTGCGAAAACCAATCGGCAAGGAGGAAAAATCCGAAAGCGGCAATCTACGAGTTTCAAATATCGCCAAATCCGGCAAATCAATCCGTCACCCTCCTGTTCGGGCAATCTTTCAACGGCAAACTGTCCATTTCGGATATCACTGGTCGGCTCGTCGAAGAATCGGCCGAAAGGGAGGTCTCACAGAAGCAACTGGACGTTTCGGGCTATTTGCCGGGCATCTACTTCGTGACCTTGAAGCCTGAATCCGGCAGGTCGACCTGCTTGAAGTTCAGCGTAGTTCACTAAATTTTGATAAGCAGCATCTGCCGACGGTCGAAAGGCCGTCGGCTTTTTCCATTTTTCAAAATCTGAACTACGCAATGAACAAGACAATGCTTGCCATCCTCTTGATGGCCTATTCCACTTTTTCCTCCTCTCAATCAAAGCGTGATGCCATCTGGCCTATCGGCGATGGCAACAAGTTTTATCCCTACTCGATGGAGCTTCGGTTCTCCGATACATCCGTTTCCGTTGTGCGCGTTGGATGGTCGCACGGGACAACCCACGCCGCCTGCAATGATGAGAATGGCAATCTACTTTTCACCTATACCTTCTGTGCAGTGGTGAACAAAGAAGATTCCATTATGGAAAACGGGGCAAACATGAACGAAGGAAGCTATGCCTCTACCCATGATTGCGCTATCTATGGGCAAGAGGCCGGAGACCGGAGCGGTGCTTTGATTTTTCCGTTTCCTAATAACCCTGACCTCTACTACTTAATGCACATTAGAAACGTACAAGCAGACACAGAACCCACTGCGCTATTTGATTTGCTCCAACTGACCACTGTGGACATGTCGGCCAACAACGGTTTGGGGCAAAAGTGGTGGAAAAAAGACCAGCCCGTGATAGCCGACAGCCTTCACGACGCCATCGTTGCTGTCCGGTACGGCAACGGCCGCGATTGCGGATACCGTGCCTGGGGAACGGGAGTTTGGGAACTGGGTGGCTGACCGCTGCGACTTAGACACCAGATTGATTTCATCCCGAAGCCAGCCCCGCCTGCCGTCCGGGACCCAATTTTTGAATATGCCTGAGAAAGCTAGGCGCACAGGCCAGATTTTCATTGGATGGGACCAGATACGTCCGCTATTCACGGGGAAACGGGGCGGAGGTCTACGACTTCGACCGATGCTCCGGTGCGCTCACTTTCAGGAGGATGTTTCCCGAGCCGCCTTCCGCAAGGCCTGACCTGTACCCGGTACTGGCCGGGGGCATTTGTGTTTCTCCTAATTCGCGATACCTGTATTTCAACAACATGGAGTTTCTGTACCAATTCGACCTCTGCGAGAAGAATCTCAATGACACCGATGCCAAACCATTCCTGCTTGGCAAATGGCCTCCCGACTCGACAAGCAACAATGGCGCGAACACATTCTTCCTAATGCGTAACGCTCCCGACGGAAAGATTTACATGAACAGCACCAATGGCTGCAAGTCGCTTCACGTCATCCACAAACCAGATTTGCCGGGGATGGCCTGTCAGTTTGTCCAAGCCTCGCTGCGTTTGCCTGAGTTCAACAACTGGAATTGGCCCGACTTCCAAAACTTCAACCTCTACGACCTCGCCGACAGCCCCTGTGACTCGCTCGGCATCGACGACCCAAACCCGCCAACCAAGCTGCCCGACACCGACCGGATTACCATCTACCCGAACCCGGCCAACGAGGGGGTGAACATCTTCATCCCCGATTGTCAGCACAGCAGCTTAAAAATTTACAATATTTCAGGGGTGTTGGTAAAAGAGATGCCCCATTTGGAGGGCAACACGCTTATTGAAATCCCCACGGGGGACTGGGTGGCGGGCCTCTACTTTTTCAAACTGCGCACGTCGATGGACGGGAAGACAACCTTGCACAAAGTGGTCGTGGTTCACTAAAAACAGGGGCCAAGCCCTCACGGCATCCCCTTCAAATACTTGTCCATCCACCCGAAGAAGTTGCGCTGCCACAGCACCGAGTTCTGCGGCTTGCTCATCCAGTGGCCCTCGTCGGGGAAGGTGAGCATCTTGCTCGGCACGCCGCGCATCTGCGCCGCGTTGAAGGCCTGCATCCCCTCTGAAAAGGGCACCCGGAAGTCCTGCTCGTTGTGGATGACGAGCATCGGCGTGTCCCAGTTCTGGACGTACTTGTGGGGGCTGTCGAGCTTCCACGTCTCGCCCGCTTTCGGCGACCAGTAGGGGCCGCCGAGGTCGTGGTCGGCGAAGAACATCTCCTCCGTCGTGCCGTACCAGCTCTCCATGTTGAACATCCCGCAGTGCGAGATGAAGGCCTTGAACCGCTTCTGGTGGTTGCCAGCCAGCCAGTAGACCGAGTAGCCGCCGAAACTCGCGCCCGCCGCGCCCATCTTTTCCTTGTCGATGAAAGGCTCCTTCGCCATCGCGTCGGTCGCCGACAGGAGGTCCTGCATGGCCTGCCCGCCCCAGTCGCCGTTGATGGCGTCGGTCCAATCTTGGCCCATGCCCGGGCAGCCGCGCCGGACGGGCGCGATGACGACGTAGCCCTGCGAGGCCATCAAATCGAAGTTCCAGCGGTAGGAAAAGCTCTGTGCCAGCGCGCTCTGTGGCCCGCCCTGGCACATGAGGATGCTCGGGTACTTCTTCTTCGGGTCGAAGTCGGGCGGGAGGATGAGCCACGTCAGCATCTGCTTCCCGTCGGTCGTTTTCACCCAGCGCTTCTCGATTTTGGCGGGTGGAACCTTGCCCCAAACCTCTTTTGTGACGTCGGTTATCTGCCGGATTTTGCCCGTCGCCACGTCGATGGCGACCACCTCGGCGGGCTGGTTCATCGCCGTCCGCACCGCCACAACTGTCTGATTGTCAGCAACAATGATGTTGTCGAGGTTGAAAACCCCATCGGTGATTTGGCTGATTTTCTTCGTCTCGACGTCGACCCTGAAAAGCTGATACGCCGACTCTTTCGACGACAAGAAGAACAGCGACTTCCCGTCCGCCGCCCACGCCGGGCTGTTCGCCTCGAAGTTCCAGCCCTCTGTCAATTCCTCCCTTTGAGAAGTTCCGATGTCGAAAAGCATGAGCCGCGTCCGGTCGGCCTCGTAGCCGGGCGTGGCCTGGCTCGTCCACGCGAGGAAGCGGCTGCTCTTTGAAAAAACGGGGTCGATGTCGTACCCCGGCAATCCCTCCGAGAGGTTGATGGTTTTGCCCGAGGCCAGCTCGAAGCCGTAGATGTCGGAGTTCGTGCTCTTCGCGGCGGCCGTGCCCGAGAGCTTTTTGCAGGTGTAGAGGACAAACCGCCCGTCCGGCGACCAAGTGATCTGTTCCATCCCGCCCATCGGTGCCAGCGGCGAGTCGAACGGCTGGTTCATGATGTTGCGAAGCTCGCCGCGCAGCGCTCCGTCCTGATAGTCAGCGATGAAGACATTTGAAAACTTGCCGTCTTCCCACGATTTCCAGTGGCGGTACATGAGGCCGTCGATTTCGCGACCCGTCGTTTTGGGCAAGTCGGGGTTGGTCTCCGAGGCCTTTTCGGGTGCCATCTTCACGTCTTGGATGAACAGGATGCGCTTCCCGTCGGGCGACCATTTGAAGCCGCCCATGTCGACGTCGGAAAGCTGGCGGGCGGACGAGCCGTCGAGGTTCATCTCCCAAAGTTTGCCGTCGCGCAGGAAGCCGATGCGCTGCCCGTCGGGCCTGACGAGGGCGTTCGAGCAGCTCGCCGAGTCGGTCGTCAGTTGCCGCGCCGCGCCGCCCCCCGTCGGGACGGAAAAGAGCTGCCGCCAGCCCTTGTTGGTTTTCAAATCGAACCGCTGAACGCCGTAGACGACCGTCTTCCCGTCGGGCGAAACGTCCTCCAGACCGACGCGGCCGAGCTGCCACAGCATCTCCGGCGTGAGTCGGGCGGTCTGCGAAAAGAGGGCTGTTTTCATCAAAAAGAGCAGGAAAAGGGCGGTAAACTGGCGCATTTCAGAGATTTTTTAAAAATGAAACTGTCGAAAAAGTCTTTGCCGCCAATCTAAATTGGCCGCACCGAGCCGCCCTTTTTAGCCGAAGCGGCTGCGGCGAAATTCCAACTTTTCTCCACCATAAACAGCTTCTCACAGATGACTAAAAAGCACCTCACCGAGTTCGTCGGCACGTTCTTCCTCGTCCTCACCATCGTCATGGCGGTCAACAACGGCGCGGGGGCCTTCGCCCCGCTCGCCATCGGTTCCGCGCTGATGGCGATGGCCTTCGCAGGGGCACAGCACTCGGGCGCCCACTTCAACCCGGCCGTCACCATCGCCGTCTGGATGCGCGGCAGCTGCCCGGCGGGCGAGGTGCCCTACTACGTCGTCTCGCAAATCTTCGGCGGGATGTCGGCCGCGCTCGTCGGCCGCTTCCTGCTCGGGGCCATCGGCAAGGCCGACGCCATCGCACCGGGCCATTTCGAGCCGTTCGCCGCGCTCGGGGCGGAGTTCCTCGGCACGTTCGCGCTGGCGTGGGTCGTGCTCAACGTCGCCACGACCGTCGCCAACAAGGGCGAGGACTTCTACGGCATCGCCATCGGCTTCACGGTCTTGGCGATGGTCTATGCGCTCGGCCCGGTCTCGGGCGGCGCGTTCAACCCGGCCGTCGGCTTCGGCATCGCGACGGCGGGCATGGCCTCGTGGGGCGATTTGTGGATTTACATTGTCGGGCCGGTAATAGGCGGGGCCGCTGCGGCGACGGTCTTCCAGGCGGTCAACGGGCGCGCCTGACCAGCCCAAGTTTGCCGTTTTTTGAAATCCGACCGGGCTTTCCCGGCCGGATTTTTTTTTGTTTTCAAAAAAGATTCCACCGACCTAAAACCCGGTTTCAACGGCACCAAAACCGGTTTCAACGAACATGCGGTGCGGCCGGAAAGCACGGGGATACATTTGGCTTGGATAAAAAGTACACTCAACCAATGATGCAAAACTTAACCAGAGCCATGAACCTCTTCAAATCCTTAAAGCTCAAAAATGCCCCCACAGAGGCCGTTAAGGTGGACGAAAAAGTCCACGAGTGGTTGACAACCGACCCCTACCTCAAGTCCATCGACATCGCCAACAACCTGCGCAAGCACTCCAGCGGCTGCGCCGTCTTCCAGAAGACGCGCCGCGTTGACAAGGGTGAGTACGAGACGGAAACCCTGTATCTCCATAAAATCATCGCCGAGAAATTCCTTCCCAAGCCCAAGCTCGAGACCACGCCGCTGGCCGGCATGAAGTCCGACGACAAGCTAGATGCTCGCATCGACAACCTCACCTGGCGCACCCGCGCCGAGGCCAGCCGCCTGCGCAAGACGACCGGCAAGAGCGGCTACCTCGGCGTCTACCAGGAGAGTCGCAAGTTCCGCGCGGTCATCTCGCAGAACGGGAAGCCGGTGCACATCGGGATGTTTGAGACGGCCGAAGAGGCGGCCGAGGCTTTCAACCGAGAGTCGAGGAGGCTGTTCGGGAAGGATGCCAAGCTCAACAAGATTTTCAAACCCGCCTCGAGCCGATGATTGAAAAAGGCCCGCCCCGAAGTTTCGGGGCGGGCCTTTTTGCTTTCGGCATCAACCCAGGTTCTGGTGGATTTTTTCCAACTCCTTGTCCAGCCGCAGCATGGCCTCGGCGTGGGTGAACTCGAACGCGGCCCGGTTCTTCTCCAGTTTTTCCGACTCGATGCCGGTCAGTTTTTCCGCCTCGTCGATGGCGGCGAGCCATCCCGCGACCTCGTCCTGCAGCCGGGCGATCTCCGCCTTGTTGCGCTCGATCTGGTCGCGCAGCCGGGCGGTTTCCGCCTTCTTTGAATCGACCTTCTCATGGGTCTGCGCGGAGAGCGCGTCGTAGAAAGCGGCCTTTTCCTTCTCGACGATGTTGCGGTAGTAGCCGAGCGACTCGACGAGCTTCTCCTTTGTCAGCCCCATCGTGGAGGCGGTGGCGAAGACGGAGCGGTGGGCCGTCGGCTCGTCCATGCCGAGTTTGAGGAGGGCGTTGACCGATTTCTTGAACTCCAAGAAGTCGAAGCCGGGCAGGTTGTTCTGCTCGATGGAACGGGCCAAGAATTCGAGCGAGCGCTCGTCGAGGTTGGCGGGGTCGCCGAAGATTTCTTTCATGTCAAAAATTTTGGGTTGAGGTCAGAACCAGCCGCGACCTGCGCCGACCTCGCGCAGCGGCCACGGGATGGTGGCGAGCAGCACGACGAGCGCGAAGACGAGCGGCCAGTAGAGCGCGTTCCACTTCGCCGCGTCTCCCGAGGCGCGCTTGGAGCGCGAGTAGCCGACGGTTATCAAAACAATCGCGATGAGCATCCCGACCGAGTGCTCGACGAGGAAGAAGCGGTGGATGCGCGAGTGCATCGCATCGCCCATCGTCATCTGGTCGAGCATGCGGATGCCCCACGCGCCGGTGAACCACTGGATGGCGCCGATGACGAGCTGCAGGTGGGTGAAAATGAGGAGGAAGAGCGCGGCCTTGCGGTCGCCCTCGGTGAACGCGCCGCCCGCTCGCCGCTGCGTAAAGCCCCGGTAGAGGAGCCAAAAAAGGAGGCCCATGATGAGCCAGCGCAGCAGGCTGTGGGTGTGGAGGAGGCCGGTTTGCATGGTCGAATTTGTTTAAGATGAGAGTTGGCTTGAAAAAAAATCAAAACAAAACCGGCTTGAAGCCGAGGCCCACCTGCCACCCGAAAGCCGCCGCCGCGAGGGCCGGGTAGAGCCAGCGGTGGACCACCTTTTTGAGCCGCGCCCGGTCGGGCCGCAGACCGGCGGACTCGAACAGGTGGCTGTAAAAAGTGGCGTCGCCGTCCCCTTCGAGGCCGTGCGCCCGGTTGAGGATGCAGCGGCCGAGGACGAGAAACTGCAGCGTCAGCAGCCCGGCGACCGCCGCCATCACACGCCAATCGACGAGGAACGGGGCCAGCCAAGCCAGTGCTGTGATGAAAAGGTGGAACCAGAAATAGCCGTTTCGCTGCTTGTCCGCTTTCTCCATGAAGCTGCCCGCCGGTTGATTTTCGGGCGAAGCTAAAAGCGATTTCGGATTGCCGGTTTTGGATTTTGGGCGGCCGAAAACCGAAAACCCCAATCCGAAAACGCTGTTAGTTTTGGCGCGAATTCGATGACCAAAATTTCACCAAGCATGCGATTCATCTCGAAAACTGTCCCCTTTCTGGCCGCCCTCTTTTTTGCGAAAAGCCTCCTTTCCCAAACCGCCCCGCCGACCGCCGTCAAAGACTCGATGAACCCCGCCCTCGAGACCCAAATCGGCGCTCGGCTCGCCGCCGTCCATGCCGAACTGGCCAAAATCGAGCTGCTTTTGGCCGATTCCACCCAGACCGGCTATTTCACGAAGACCCTCAACGACTCCGTCGCCGCCACTTATTACCGGCTCGACGCCTGTTGGTCGACCGTCAGCTCGCGCACCGTCTGGCCGCCCGACACGACCTCGATGGCGGAAATCGCCGACTCGGCTTCCACCCCTTCGTGGCCGCCGATGGACTCGACCTTCACAGGCGGCGGCGGCATGGGCGGCGGGAAAAGCCCATTTTCGATGTTCAGGAAGAAGTCGCCGCGCACCGTTTTCTCATGGGGCTTTTCGTGGGGCGTGGCCGACGTCATCGGCAGCTACAAACCGGGCGGCGACGCGGAGAACCCCAATTTCGACTTCGCCCAGAGCCGCCACCGCCGATTCGCCTTGCTGCTGCGCACGCGATTGGGCAAGCGCGACACGACCGACAACTTCTCGTTCGGCGGCGGCGGCAAGTTCAACATGAGGAAGCTGCGCGAGAGCCGCGACCAGTTCCGCAACTCGAAGTTCAACCTCAAGTGCGGCCTCGTCTTCGACCGGGTGAAGCTGGAGCAGATTTCGGACTACCAGCTTTTGGTCGACGCGGGCAAGCCCGTCTTCGTCACCGACCCCGAAATAGCGCAGTCGAAGACCAACAAGCTGACGGTCAGCTATATCGAGGTGCCGTTGCTGGCCGAGGCGATGCTCACCAAGCGGATAAAAGTGGAGGCTGGCCCCTTTGTCGGCATCCGCACTCGCAGCCGCCAGACGGTCGAGTACGCCGCCAACCCTTTCGAGATAAAGCGCACCCGCCGCGATGCGCTCGGCCTGCGCAAGTACAACTACGGCCTCATGGGCGGCTTCGGCTTCAAGGAGCTGTACCTCGCGGCCAAGCTCGACATGAGCAACCTCTTCGACGAAAACCCGAACTACGACTTCAACCTCCTCTCGCTCGGCGTGACGCTCGGGCTGTAGACTTTTGGCATGAGCTTTACCATCAAAACGCCTCGCTATGTGCTGGCAGTCAAGGACTTACAGAAGTCCGTCAGTTTTTATAAAGAAAAACTCGGGATGAAAACCGACTGGCAGGCCGATGGCTGGCACCAGCTCTCGCGGGGCGGCTTCGTGGTCATGCTCGGCGAGTGCGCCGACGACCGCTCGGCCCACGAGACGCGCAACCACTCTTATTTCGCCTATGTCGAGGTCGAGGGCGTCGACGCGCTGCACGACGAACTGGCGGCGCGTGGCGCGGAGATCATGTACCCGCTGCGCAGCCAGCCGTGGGGGATGCGCGAGTTCGGCATCTGCACCGTCGACGGGCACCGGGCGATGTTCGGCGAGCAAATCGGAGCCTGAAAAATGCCATGCCCATGCCGAGAGCAATCGTCGTCGCGGGCGTCGCGGGCAGCGGAAAGACCACCGTCGGACGGCTCGTGGCCGAGCGAAATGGCCTCCCTTTTTTCGACGCCGACGATTTCCACCCGCCCGCCAACATCGAAAAGATGCGCTCCGGCCAACCCCTCGACGACGACGACCGGGCCGGTTGGCTGGCGCGGCTCAACGAGTTGCTGCGCGAGAAATCGGCCGACGGGCCGCTCGTCCTCGCCTGTTCGGCGTTGAAAAAAAGCTACCGCGACCGCCTCGCCGAAGGCCTCGAAGGCGAAATCCGCTGGGCCTTTTTGACCGGCAGTTTTGAGCTGGTTGCAGAGCGGCTGGAAAGGCGGAAAGGCCATTTCATGCCGCCCGCATTGCTGCGCTCGCAGTTCGATATTTTTGAAAAACCGGGCGGCGACAGCCTCCTGCTCGACATCTCCGAGCCGCCCGAGCTACTGGCCGAAAGAATCGAAAACCACTATTTTTCACAGAAAATGGAAGCAGAACTGGGCCTCGTCGGCCTCGGCGTGATGGGCAAGGCCCTCGCCCGGAACTTTGCCGGGCGCGGTGTCCGGCTCGCCGTGTTCAACCGGGAGGTGCCGGGAAAAGAGGAGGGCGTCGCCACCGATTTTTTGAAAAAGCACCCGGAGGTCGGCTCGCTCGGCTTCTCTGATCTGCCCGGTTTCGTCGCCTCGCTTGCCCGGCCGCGCAGCCTCTTTTTGATGATACCGGAGGCGGCGACCGATTCTTTTTTGGTCGAGCTCCTCCCCCACCTCGCCGCGGGCGACTTGATAATCGATGGCGGCAACGCCCATTTCCGCGACACCGAGCGCCGACAAAAACAGGCCTCCGCCCATCAAATCGACTGGCTCGGAACGGGTGTTTCGGGCGGCGAGGAAGGCGCGCTGCGCGGCCCGGCCATCATGGCCGGTGGCTCGGCGAGGGCCTTTTCGAGGGTGAAAAAACAGCTCGAAAGCATCGCGGCCCGCGACCCAAAAGGCAATCCGTGCTGCGCCCGTGTGGGCGAGGGCGGGGCGGGCCATTTTGTCAAGATGACGCACAACGGAATCGAGTACGCCGAGATGCAGTTGCTCACCGAAGTTTATGGCGCGTGCCGCGATGTTCTAAAAATGCCGAACCCGGCCATCGCCGACCTCCTCGAAAGCTGGCGCGACGCACGGGGCGACAGCTTCCTCCTCGAAATCACCGTGCAAATCCTGCGAAAAAAAGAGGCCGACGGCCGCTCGCTCCTCGACGTCGTGCTCGACGAGGCATCGAACAAGGGAACGGGAAGCTGGGCCGTCGAGGCCGCAGCCTCGCTCGGCCACCCGGCGACGATGATGGCGGCTGCGCTGTTCGCCCGCTTCGTTTCTGCTGGGAAAAAAGAGCGGCTTCGTGCGGCCGGGCTTTTTCTAAAAAGCCAATCGAATCCGCCCAAAATCAGCCCGCTCGATTTGAAAAAAGCATATCAGACCGCCCGAATCATCAACCACCACCAGGGCTTCGGCCTGCTTGCCGCCGCGTCCGACCGGTTCGGCTGGCGGCTCGACCTGCCCGAAATCGCCCGCGTCTGGACGGGCGGCTGCATCATCCGCTCGGGACTCATGCTCGAATTGCGCGGCTGCTTGCGGACGGGCGACGGACTGGTTTTTCATGAAAAGATGCGCCGACGCGTCGCAGCCGGTCGGCCCGCTCTCGAAAGGCTCTGCTCGGCGGCGGTCCGCGCGGGGCTGGCGATGCCCTGCTTTCTCGCGGCGGCCGATTTCCTCAACGGCCTGACGACGGCCAACTCGCCCGCCAACCTCATCCAGGCGCAGCGCGACCTGTTCGGGGCGCACACCTTCCGGCGGACGGACGACCCTTCGGGCAAGAGCCACCACGCCGACTGGTCGAGCTGAATTTTCATCAAAAAGCACCTGCTGCCATGCTCCTTTTCTCGGTCCTCTGCGGCATCGCGCTGCTCCTCGCGCTGGTTTTGTGGGCGCGGATCCCGGCATTCATGGCCCTCCTTTTGGCCAGCCTTACAACCGGGTTGATGGCCGGACTGCCGCCTCAAAAGCTCGTGGAGACCATGCAAAACGGCATGGGCGGCACGCTCGGTTTCGTGGCGACGGTCGTCGGTCTGGGGGCTTTTTTCGGCGCATTGCTCGAGCATTCGGGCGGGGCGCAGGCCGTCGCGGCATGGCTCGTGCGGCGGCTGGGGCTGCGGCTTGCGCCTTTTTCGATGGCGTTGACGGGGTTTCTGGTGGCCATCCCCGTGTTTTTCGACGTGGCGTTCATCATCCTCGTGCCGGTGCTGCACGCTTTGCAGCGGCGGTCGGGGCGGTCGATTTTGCTGTTTGCTGTGCCGCTGTTGACGGGCCTCGCCGTCGCCCACGCCTTCGTGCCGCCGACGCCGGGGCCGGTGGCCGTCGCCGAAATCTTGGGTGCCGACCTCGGCTCGACCATCGCGGCGGGCATCGTCGTCGGCTTGCCGGTCACGCTCTTGGTGGGCATTTTTTATGGAAAATACATCTCGCGGAAAATCTCCCCGGCCGTCGAGACCGCGATTTCAAAGGAACTCGACGAGGGCCAAATGCCGCCCGCCAGCCTCATTTTTTCATTGATTCTGACCCCAATCCTGCTCGTCTTGCTGCAGACCTCGGCCAAGTGCGGCCTGCTCCCCTTGCCCGAAGGCTCGGCCGCGCGGGCACTGGCAGACCTGCTCGGGTCGCCGCTCGTCGCGCTGCTGGTGGTCAACCTGCTGGCATGGTGGCTGCTCGGGCTGAGGCGCGGGCTGCCCGCGAAGGCCTTGCTCGACATCACCACGCGGAGCCTCGCGCCGACCGGAGCCATCCTTCTGGTGGTCGGCGCGGGCGGGATGTTCAAACAGGTTTTGATAGAAACAGGTGCGGGAAAGATGCTCGCCGAGCAACTGGCCGGGCGCGGCATCCCGATTTTTCTGCTCGCCTTTCTGGCGGCGGCAGCGGTTCGGGTTTTGCAAGGCTCGGCGACGGTGGCAATGATCACGGCGGCGGGCATCGTCGCACCGATGCTCGGCGGCCAGGCCTTTTCCCAATTTCAACTCGGCCTGCTGGTCACGGCCATCGCCTCCGGCGCGACGACCACCTCGCACGTCAACGACGCGGGGTTTTGGATGGTGAAACAGTTCCTTGGCCTGTCGGAGGCGGAGACCTTCCACGTCTGGACGGTGCTGACGACGCTTGTCGCCCTCGGCGGCATCTTGCTCGTGGCGGCGTTTTGGGGCATCGGTTTTTGAACAAGCGCTCGGCAAAACCGGCGGGCCGGTTCGCTGTTTTCACGGCCGAACCAACCTTCTTTCAACATGGATTTGGAAAAACGCAAGCTCCCCATCGGCCCCTTCAAACCAAAGGCGCGGTATTCCGAAAAGGAAATCCAGCGCAACATGGCCATCCTCGAAAAGCACCCGGCCAAGTACCGGCGGCTGGTCAAGAAGCTCGGCTCGGCGGACTTGGCCAAGACCTACCGCGACGGCGGCTGGAACGTCCGGCAGCTCGTCGTCCACATTTCCGACATGCACATCCTGCATTTTGCGCGGTTCAAACAGGCCCTTTGCGTGGAAAACCCGGTCGGATTCGTGGCCAACATCAACGGCTGGAACGAGGTGGCCGAGGTGCCGTCCATCCCCGTCGCAGATGCGCTGGCCCTGCTCGACGCCACGCACCGGCGTTGGGTTCATTTGCTGAAAACCATGTCGGCGGCCGATTTCGAGCGGACTTTCCACCACCCGCTGCGGCAGGCGGACATGACGCTGGCGCAGGCCCTCGACTTGAGCGCGTGGCACTCGCGGCACCATTTGGAGCATATCAAAATCGCGCTGGCGGCTTGATTTTGCCCGCCAGCAACCTGTTCGAAAATCACCCCTGCCCGTTCCCGGCCCGCCGCTTCTCCTCCTCCGCGCCGCCCTGCCGCCGCCGTGCAGCCTGCACCTGCTGGCTGCCGAACCGGTAGTTGAAAGAAATGGTGGCCACCCGCGTCTCGCGGAAGACCTCGAAATCCTCCACATAGTCGGTGAATCGGACGGTCGCGCTCGGCAGGTTTTGCCAGAAGATGTCGGTGACGGCCAGTTTGAGCGTCGCGCGGCGGTCGAGGAAGGTCTTTTGCAGTCCCGCGCCGAGGCCCCACATCGGGTTCAGGTCCATGAAGCCGTAGAGTTCGCGGCCGTGGTAGCTGAAGTTGGCCTCCGCCGACCAGTTTTTCGGCAACTTGACATTGGAGGTCGTGCGCAGGTCGACGACGAGGTTGCCGTCGCGCAGGGGCGTGTTGGCCAAATTGCCCGAGTAGCGGCCTTGGTAGGCGGTGAAGTTGTTGACGGTCGACCACCATTTCGCCACGTCGAAATTGTAGCTGACCGACAGGTTGAGGTAGTCGACGGTCGTCAGGTTCGAGTCCGTCTGGACGGTCACGCGGTCGAGGCCGCCGACGGGCGCGATGACCTGCGTGATGTTGTCGAGGGTGCGCGAGGCGGCCAGTTCGACCGTGATTTTTTGAAAAAAAGTCTGTGAAAGCTCTGCCGACCAAGTGTACTGCGGGTTCAAGAACGGGTTGCCCGCCGAGTAGGTCGAAGGGTCAAGGAACTTCTTGAACGGGTTGAGCTGCTGGTAGCTCGGGCGGTCGAGGCGGCGGCTCATGTTGAGGCCGGCCTCGTAGTTTTTCGAAAATTTCTCCCTCAAAAAGAGGCTCGGGAACCAGTTGGTGTACCGCCGGTCGAAGTGGTCGCCGGTGACGAGCTGGGTGCCGGCGGCGTTGGTGTTCTCCATCCGAAGCCCGGCCTGCAGGCTGAACTTTTCCCATTCGCGGCTGGCGTTGAGATAGGCGGCGTTGATGTTCTCCCGATAGACGAAGTGGTTGGAAATCGTGGAATCATACACTGACTGACCGGCCACGGAGCGGTCGAAAAAGCGCAAATCGTTGTCGCCGTCGACGACGCTCGACTTCGCCCCGGCCTCGAGTTTTGCGCCGCCACCCAGCGGCAGCGACCAGTCCAGCTTGGCCGAGCGGATTTTGAACCTCCCTTCCAAATCGCCGTGAAGCAGGTAGTCCGGGCGCAGCTTTTGCCCATCGAGACCGGTGTAGGAAGTCGTGAAATTGTGCCGCTCGGTGCTGCCGTACTCAGCGTAGTCGAGGTCGGCGGTCAGCTCTTGGCCGCGCGCGTCGAGGGTCCTCTTGTAGTTGGCGTTCGCCGCCCATGAGAGCCAGCGGGTGCGGTTGCGGGTCTTCGTCTCGAAATAGGACTCGACCACGCCCCTTTCCGGTCCCTCGACCGTCGAGGTGTTCTGCCCGCGCGGATCGAAAAAATTCCAAGTGCAGGCCGCGACGGCTCCCCAGACGGTCTTCTTGTCGGGGTAAAAATCCGCGCCGACGCGACCGTTGACCGTGTTGTAAGGGAGGAGCAAAAAGTTGCGCTGGTCATACGCGCCGGTGCGCTCCTCGCCGTCGAAAAAGGCGCGGTAGAGGCGCAGGTCGTTCATCGATTTTCGGAAGTTGTAGTTGCCCGCGCTGAACAGGTTGACCCGTTTCGAGCGGTGGTTGAGCGTGTAGCCGCCGCCCGCCTTCGGGTAGACTCCTTGTCCGTAACTTGTTGACAGCGAGCCGTTTGTGCCGAGGTTCTTGTCTTTTTTCAACCGGATGTCGATGATGCCCGCGTTGCCCGCCGCGTCGTACTTGGCCGACGGGTTGGTGATGATCTCGATGCGCTCGATGGTGCTCGACGGGAGGGTTTTGAGGAAGTTGGCGAGGTCGGCGCCCGACATCGGGTTGGGCTTCCCGTCGACCATCACGACGACGCCAGAGCGGCCGCGCAGCGAGACCGATTCGTTCGAAGAAACGATGACGCCTGGCGACCGCTCGAGCACGTCGAGCGCGGAGGAGCCGGTGGCGAGGATGTTGCCGTCGACGTTGACGATGGTTCGGTCGAGCCTCCGCTCGATAAACGGTTTTTGAGCGACGATGGCCACCTCCGAGAGGTTCACCGCCGTCGGCGAAAGGGCGATTTTTGGAAGTTCGAGGCGGCTTCCGGCCTCTATTTTTTGACTCAAAAACCGTTCGAAGCCGAGCGCGGTCGCCGCGACGAGATAGCTGCCCGACGGCTGCTCGGTGAACTCGAAACGGCCCACCGCGTCGCTCAACTCGAACTTGACGAGCGAGCTGTCCGCAGCGCGGAGGAGGCTGACGGTGGCTCCCTCGATGGGCTGGCCGTCGGCACCGGAGATGCTCCCCGCAAGGGTAGCGTTTTGGGCAAGGGAATGGGAAACCCAGCCCGCCGCGAGCAGGCAGATGGTGGCTAAACGATTCATTGTCAGGAAATTAGCATTGGCCGGCGGGCATGGCCGACCATGCTGCAAATGTGCCTGGCGGCTTCTTCCCAACCGGGAAGTCTGGACGACGAGGGCCGGTTTTTGGGGTGAAAAGCAGTTTGGGGAGGGTGTTTGGAAGGTTCGGCACCTCAAATTTTCACTGGGCCTACATAGGAAAAAAGCCCTGTTTACATTTACCCCGATTCAATTACAAAACTTTTTCACCACATGAGTCAATCGAACAAAACGGCGCCCGGCGAACGGCTGGCGCACATCTTCAAGGTTTTCCACGAGGCGCACGGTGCCTCCATCTCCGCCGACCCGGACGCTTGGCGGGGCAAGTTCAGAAAGATGGCGGCCAACGCCTTCGCCTTCTACCGGGGCAGCGCGGCCCTCTTTTTCGCCGACGTTGTCAAAGAAAAAGACCCTTTTCTCAATGAAAAGACCTCGCGGGTCTGGATCCAGGGCGACCTGCACGCGGCCAACTTTGGCACCTACATGAACTCGCTGGGCAACCTCATTTTCGACGTCAACGACTTCGACGAGGCGTACATCGCTCCGTTCACCTGGGACGTGAAAAGGCTCGCGGCCAGCATCTACCTGCTCGGCTACGAGAAGGCCTTGAGCGATGCCGACATCAGCCGCGCCATCCGCGCGATGGCCGACGGCTACGCGGCACAGGTCGAGGAGTTCGTGAACAACCCGGCCAGCCGCAGCTTCGCGCTGACGCTGCACAACACGACCGGCAAAATCCACGAGATCATGATGAAGGCCCGCCTGACCACCCGCCACACCATGCTCGACGACTGGACGGACATCGTCGACGGCGATCGCCGCTACAAGCGCGACAAGACGGCGACCGACATCTCGGAGGCCGACCACAAAAAGGTCATGGCCGCCTTCAACCGCTACCTGAAGACCATCCCGAAGCGCAAGAAGTTCGAAAAGGGCGACTACGTCGTGAAGGACATCATGCTCAAGCGCGGCATGGGCATCGGCAGCGCGGGTTCGGCATCGTTCAACCTCTTGCTCGAAGGGCCGTCGGAGGCGCTCGAGAACGACATCATCATCTACATGAAACCGGGCCAGGTGGCCGCGCCCGCGCTCGCCGTGAACGACCCGGCGGTGAAGGCCAACTTCCTGCACGACGGCCACCGCACCGTCGTCTCGCAGCGCGCCCTGCAGGCCCACGCCGACCCGTGGCTGGGCTGGACGGAAATCGACGGCGTCGGCTTCATGGTCACCGAGGCCAGCCCGTACACGCAGGACATCGACTGGTCGGGCATCAACAAGCCGGACGACGTGGTCGACACGCTCGGGCTGCTCGGCCGTGCGGTGGCCAAGATCCACTGCGTCTCGGACGAGGACAGCGACCACACGGCCGTGCCGTTCTCCGCCGAGCGGGCCATCTTCGACGCCATCACGGGCAAGTCCAAGGACTTCACCGACCACGTCGAGGAGTTCGGGATGCGCTACGGGAAGCAGGCGAAGGCCGACCACGAGGCCTTTTTCGACGCTTTCCGCAACGGGAAGATCCCGGGGATTTGACCGGCGCTGGCGGTTTTTGAGAAAGGGGGAGGACTGGCTCGACCGGCCTTCCCCTTTCTTTTTTGGCGAAAACAGGGGGCCAATTGAGCGGTGGATTCGTTCAGCCGCCCAAACCCGGCACCGCCCCGTACCGCACCCCTGTCAAAAAAAGCCCCTCGGCCGCCACGCTCACGCTGCGCCGCAGGGGCGTTTGCGATTCGAGCGCGGCGCGGACCTCATCGACCGTCAGCTTCCCGAAGCCTACGCCAAGGCACATCCCGACGACCAGCCGGACCATGCCGCGCAGGAAGCGGTTGGCCGATATTTCAAAAATCAACAGCTCGCCCTCGCGCCGCCACTCTGCCCGGCGGACGAAACAGGTCGTCGTCGTGTTCGCGCCGTCCGTTTTGCAAAATGGGGCGAACTCGGTGAACTCCAAAAGCAGCGCGGCCGCCTCGTTCATTTTCCTCAAGTCGGCGGCGGCGGCGGGCGGGTGGAGCCACGCGGTCTCTCTCAAAAAGGGGGTTTTCACCAAAGAAATCCGGTACTCGTAGCTGCGCTCGACGGCGTCGAAGCGGGCGTGCGCGTCATCGGGCACCTTATTTATATGGAGGATGGCGATGTCGTCGCCGAGCAGGGCGTTGAGGCCCCGGATGGTTTTCTCAAAATCAAACTCGCCGTCGTGGTCGAAATGGGCGACGTAGTGGCTGGCGTGAACGCCCGTGTCCGTCCGCCCACAGCCGACGACCTCGATTTCTTTTTTCAAAACGACGGCCATCGCCCCCTCGACGGCGGCCTGAACCGACACCTGCCGGGGTTGCCGCTGCCAGCCGAAGAAGCGGGTGCCGAGGTAGCGAAGGGTGAGGAAGTAGCGCATTTTTTAGTGCCGAGCGCCGAGTGACTGGTGCCGACGGGCTGCGGCGAAGTTCAAGCCGGGGGCCTGAAATCGGCCTATTTTCCAAAAATATGGGGGCCGGTCGGCCGCGAAGCCGAATAGTTTTTGACTTTCGCCCACGCCAAGCCCTGGCCGCATCGCTCACTTTTTTCAACAGAACGAACCATGCTCAACCAGCTTTCGACCCCCGATTACATCGTCTTCCTCCTCTATTTCGTCGTCGTTTCGTGGTACGGCTACACCGTCTACCGGCGCAAGAAGGAGGCCGAGAACACGGCCAGCGGCTTCTTCCTCGCCGAGGGGTCGCTCACCTGGTGGGCCATCGGCGCCTCGCTCATCGCGTCCAACATCTCGGCCGAGCAGTTTGTCGGGATGAGCGGCTCGGGCTTTGCGATGGGCCTTGCCATCTCCAGTTATGAGTGGATGGCGGCGGCGACGCTGCTCGTGGTGGCCATCTTCTTCATGCCGGGCTACATCACGAACCGCATCTTCACGATGCCGCAGTTTCTCGAAAAACGCTACTCGCCGCTCGTGGCGACGATGATGGCGGTCTTCTGGCTGCTGGTCTACGTCTTCGTCAATTTGTCGAGCATCCTCTACCTCGGGGCGATTGCGATTTCGACGATTTCGGGCTTCTCGTTCATGTCGTGCGCGGTGTTCCTCGCCATTTTCGCCATCGTCATCTCCATCGGCGGGATGAAGGTCATCGGCTACACCGACGTGATCCAGGTGGCCGTACTCGTCCTCGGCGGCCTCGTCACGACCTATCTGGCCGTCTCGCTCGTCGGCACGCAGTTCGGGCAGGAAGGTTTTTGGAGCGGTCTTTCCCTTTTGAAGGAAAAGGCACCGGGCCACTTCCACATGATTTTCCAGCCCGGCCAACAGTCGATGCCCGACGGCATGGGCGGCACGACGGATGCCTACAACGCGCTGCCCGGCCTCGCCGTCCTCTTCGGCGCGATGTGGATTGCCAACCTCAACTACTGGGGCTGCAACCAGTACATCACCCAACGGGCGCTCGGGGCGAGCCTGCCGACGGCCCGGCGCGGGCTGCTCTTTGCCGCCTTTTTGAAGCTGCTCATGCCCATCATCGTCGTGCTGCCGGGCATCGCGGCGTATGTGCTGCACAAAAACGGGATGTTCCAACAGGAAATGCTCGGCGCGAATGGCTTCCTGAAAAGCGACCGCGCCTACCCCGTCCTGCTCAACCTGCTCGGGCCGGGGCTGAAAGGTCTGTCGTTCGCC
>JBGAWE010000070.1:17884-20319 GCA_044227705.1 Saprospiraceae bacterium | reverse complement strand
TCCCGTAGCTCAGTGGATAGAGCATCTGCCTTCTAAGCAGACGGTCGCAGGTTCGATCCCTGCCGGGATCGCAAAGTGTTCGGTGGCGGCGCGCTCGATGGAAATCGGGTGCGCCGTCCCTTTTTTCCGTACAACGCCAGTCAGTTTTCTTCCATGAAGAACAAGCATCTCGTCCTCTTTTTTCTCGTCTCACTGGCCATCGGGCTGGGCATGCGCCGGTGCTCGCCCGGCTGCGGAAGGCCGTTCCGCGCCACACTTTTCGATTGCGACACGACTCGGCTGGCCGAGTTCTCCTATAAACCCAGCATAGACGACACGGCCGAAATCGCATGGGCAAAGGGCGGCGACCGCTGGCTTTGCACCCGAGACGGCCAGACCATCGAGCCGGCGGACGACATCGCCGCTCGATTCATGGCCGCGCTCGCCAGCCCTCGGATTGGGCAAATCACGGCCCGCCTGCCGGTCAAGCCGGGCGGCGAGAAGGCCTTCTTTGGAAAAGACTCCCAGACCGCCGAACTGTCCTTCCGGCAGGCCGGAAAGGGTTTCGGCCCGTTCTATTTATTGGAAAAACCCTCGCCCGACGGCGGCCCAGCCGCAACCCTCGCCCGCCTGTCGAGCGGCGACGAGGCTTTTGAAATGGAAAGCGGCGAGTTGCTGGCCTTGCTCAAAATCCCGTTCAAGTCGTTGAGGAACAGGAAGTTGTGCGTGCTAAAACCCGAGCAGGTGTCGTCCATCGCGTTCAATTTGCCCAACCGGCTGCCCGTCGTAGTCGACCGTGTCGACGGAAAGTGGCAGTGCCCGGGCGGCGAGCGTCGTGTGGCCGACGCGCGCCTCGCAGAGCTTTTTCGGGTCCTGAAAAAAGTAGAGAACGGCCTCCCCTTCGCAGACGATTTCGGGGAGATGGAAAAGTCCCGCGCTTATTCTGCCCGCCTCGTCGTGACGGGCGACGCACCCAGCGGCAGCTTCTCGCTCGTCGGCTTCAAGGTGCCGGGCAGTGGCGGGTTCGTGCTCAACTCTTCCCAAAACCCGAGCTGCTATTTCGAGGCCCCCGACAGCCTTGCACTCCTCCTTTTTGCCGACCCGACGATTCACTGATCCAACATTCCAAAAAGCCGAACAACCTCCACCGCCGCCCGAACATCATGAACGCGGAGAATGCTCGCCCCCTTTTGCAATGCGACCATGTTCAGCGCGGCCGTCGCTGGGAGCGAGCCTTCGGGTGAGGTTCCAAGCGTCTTCCAAATCATGCTCTTTCTGCTCAAACCCGCCAAGACCGGGCAGCCGATGACCTGCAAATCCCGCAGCCCGGCGAGTAGCCGGTAGTTTTCCCCCACTGTTTTCCCAAACCCGAAACCGGGGTCGAGGACGATGTCGCGCAGGCCGAGGCCGCGCAGTTCGCCAACCTTTTTGATGAAAAAATCGAGGGTCGAAACCACCGGGTCGCCGAGGTCGGGCCGCTCGTGCATCGAGCCAAAGCTGGCGGCGGGCATGTGCATCAATATATAGGGAGCGCCGAGCGCGGCGACCGTCGGGAACATCGCCGCGTCGAACCGCCCGCCGCTCACGTCGTTGACCATCGACGCGCCCGCCTCGACCGCCGCCCGGGCGACCGCCGCACGATAGGTGTCGATGGAGATGATGGACTCCGGGAATCTTTTCAAAATCGCCTCGATGGCCGGGACGGCGCGCCGCAATTCCTCCTCCTCCCCCACCTCGACAGCGCCCGGCCGGGTGCTCTGCCCGCCCACATCGAGGATGGCCGCGCCCTCGGCGATCATTTGTGTGGCCTTTTCGAGGAGGTCGGCCTCGTCGGCGGCACGGCTTTTTTGATAGAAGCTGTCGGGCGTCGCGTTGAGGATGCCCATCACGACGGGGCGCGAGAGGTCGAGAAGTCGGCCGCGACAATTGAGCGTCATTTTTGAGAGAATCGAGTTTCAGTTGCCAATCAAAACAAACCCGCCCCACTTTTCCGGCTCGGGAAACCTTGTTCGCGTTGCCGCCTCCGCCGCCCGCAGCGCGTCGGCCTTCGACATCCCGCCGAGCCAGTTTTGGTAGAAGGCATTCATCAAAAATCGTGTCGCCTCGTCGTCGACGTTCCAGAGGGACATCAATAGCGCTCGCGCCCCGGCCACGCGGAAGGCCCGTTGCAAACCATAGACCCCTTCGCCGCCGACCACGTCGCCCAGCCCGGTTTGGCAGGCCGAGAGCGTGACGAGTTCCGTGCTGTCGAGCATCATGTCCTGCACTTCGAGGGCGGTTAGGATGCCGTCCTGCCCGTCCGCCGCCGGGTTGGGGATGCCGCCGAGCAGGCGGTTGGCGCTGCCCGCGAAAAAGAGCATCGAGCGAAGCATCGGGCTGCGCGGCGCGAAACTGGTGTCGAAAAGCGACTTTCCAGAAAGGTCTTCGAGGAAAAAGCCATGCGTGGCGAGGTACAT